>CAJXBY010000205.1 GCA_913051905.1 uncultured Gammaproteobacteria bacterium
GGGTCTATCCTGATCTTTCCGGAATTCTGGAGCGTGGGATTCAAACAGGTATCGCGACGGACTGGATGATGAATGATCCATTTGAAGCAGTGCGCAACGTGATGAACGCGATGCGGCTGCTTGCCGGACGACATGATGCCCTGACTTCGCTGCAGGCCCTGAGGCTGGCGACGCTCGGCAGTGCGGAAGTCATGGGAATGAGCGACGAAATCGGCAATCTTGCTGCTGGGAAAAAAGCTGACCTGATCCAGATCGAACTTGAGCGTGCGCACCTGCAGCCGTTCTATGCGGAACCGGCTTCTATCGCCTACTACGCACGGGCCAGTGACGTCATAACCAGTGTGATCGACGGCCGGCTGGCTATGGCAGACGGGGTGGTTACCGGTCTGGATGAGGCATCCATCGTTGCTCGGGTGAAGTCGCGTATTCCCCGCTGGCTGGAGTTGATGAAAAGCCATGGCGGAGTCGGCACCTATCCGGGTTGTCCTTGTGGTTGATCAGATCACAGCGCCTGGTGGTACACCTGATGTGATAAAACTCGGGCCCAGCCCGTACTGTAGGAACTCGGAATAAGGGAGAACGCAACGTGAAATTTTATGACTGTCAGACTGCGCCGTCACCGAGGCGGGCACGGATATTTATCGCCGAGAAGGGCGTATCGGTCAAAACGGTCGAGGTCGACCTCAAGTCTGGCGAACATTTGAAGCCAGAGTTTAAGACTGTTAACCCGTACTGCACGGTGCCCGTCCTGGAACTGGATGACGGCACCCGACTAAAGAGTACCGCTGCGATCTGGCACTATCTGGAGGCTCAGTTTCCCGAGCCCCCGCTGATGGGCGCAACACCGGTCGAACAGGGCAGGATCGCTGATCTCCAGTGGCACATTGAGTGGGGTGGCTTTATGGCAATGGCCGACTACCTGCGCAATTCAGCGCCACCCATGAAGGACCGGGCCGTGACCGGTCCAGTGAGCTATCAGCAGATTCCCGAACTTGCCGAACGGGGCAAGCAGCGCATCGAGCGGTTTCTGGAGGATATCGATGATCTCATCGGTGACCAGGCGTTTGTTGCCGGCGACAATTATTCAGTTGCCGATATTGACCTGTTCGTACTGGTCGAGTTTGCCGCCTGGCGAAAGCTGGGCCTGCCTGACGGCGCGGAAAACGCCAAACGCTGGTACGACGCGGTGAGCGCAAGGCCCAGTTCAAAACCATAGGGCGATTCCAACTGATTGCAGGTTTTCAAATCGACCAACCGTGCCCCTTTTTCCTGGCCGACGGGGGTGCAGGTCACGACCGTGTTGAAAGGCTGGCGAGGCCGGCCAGATCCTGTGAACTTTTGCGGTCCTGGCGGCGGAAGGTAAGGATGACACGATGACTGTCGACTTTTGTGCGCAGCTACCACCCAAGACCGTGATTCCGGTCTTGCAGATCGGTTCCGTGGAGGAAGCGGTACCCCTCGCCGCGGCGCTGATCGAAGGGGGTCTACAGGTGCTTGAAATCACGCTGCGGACGGATGCTGCTGAGCAGAGCGCCAGACAGATTATCCGGGCATTTCCGGATGTGCTAGTGGGCATCGGCACGGTCCGGGACGAATCGGGGCTCCAGAAAGCCCTTTCTGTGGGTGCGGGTTTCGCGGTCAGCCCCGGCGCGACGCCCGAACTGCTGGCTGCAGCAGTGCGGTGCGGTCTTCCATTCCTGCCGGGTGTGTCCACCGTTTCTGAGGTGATGGTGGCCCGGTCAGCAGGGTTCACGTCTCAGAAACTCTTTCCCGCCACATATCTCGGCGGCACCGCGATGCTCAGAAGTCTTCGGGCACTGTTTGAAGACGTCAGGTTCTGCCCGACAGGGGGTGTGGACCCGGATAATCTTGCCGATTACCTTGGGCAGAGCAACGTCTTTTCAGTGGGCGGCAGCTGGCTGGCACCCGCGAATTTGGTGTCTACCGGAGATTGGCAGGCGATTACGGCTCTTGCCAGGGATGCCGTTGAAACCGTGAGCCGTTTCACCGACCAGTGACCGATCGGGCACAGCGCTTTGCTGCGATCGGCGAGTGCATGATTGAGCTTAGCGACAGCCAGCATGAAGGCGTTGAACTGGCCTTTGGTGGTGATAGTGCCAATACAGCAATCTACATGGCGCGCCTGTTGCGCCGCGTGCCGGTCTGTGTTGACTACGTGACTGCCCTCGGTAACGATCCTTACAGTGATCAGATCCTCAATTTTCTCGACCGCGAAGGTGTCGGTACACACCTAGTGTGTCGGTTTGACGGTCGATTGCCGGGTCTTTACATCATTCGTACGGACTCTCGGGGCGAGCGACGGTTTTACTACTACAGGGACCAGGCTGCCGTCCGGCAGATGTTCACCACGGGTGGTGACGGGATTGGGTCGACCCTGGAAGCGTACGACTGGCTGTACCTGACCGGTGTGACCCTGTCGGTTCTGCAAGCCGGAAACCAGATCGACACACTCATTGAAGTGCTGGCCAAGGCCCGAACCCAGGGCGGCCGGGTCGCTTTCGACACCAACTACCGGCCGGCCGGCTGGGATTCCACCGAGTCCGCCCGTGCTGTCTTTCGCAACATTCTGGATCACGTCGATGTAGCCCTGGTCACCCTGGAGGATGAACAGGCGCTGTACGGCGACGATGATGAATCGTCTTGCGCACGTCGCCTGCATGCCGCGGGCGTGAGCGAAGTGGTGGTCAAGTTGGGTGCGAGTGGTTGTTTTGTTTCAGCTTACCGTGTGCACCGTCATATCCCGGTTGTCCCCAATCCTCACCCGGTGGATACCACCGCAGCGGGGGACGCTTTCAATGCCGCTTATCTCGCCTGCCGGCTGATTGGTGGGGAACCGGAGACCGCTGCACAGCGTGGAAACGGACTGGCGGCTGAAGTGATCCGCTACCGCGGCGCGGTCATAGCCGCTGATGACATGCCGGATGTTTTTGGCCCGCCGGGATAGGCGGGGCCAGCACCCATCCTGGCGTGGACCGCTCAGCCTCGTCTCTTGAGGAAGGGCTGAATCCTGATCGATGACTTGTCCCAGACGTTCAACTTAAAAAATGGATCGCCCTGGTTGAAACATTCCGCTTCGGAGCGGTCTTCAACGTCAACGATGATCAGGCTACCCGTGGGAGTCGTCCCGTCGTCGGCCGTCACCGGCCCGGCGAGCACGATCTTGGTGGCTGTGGTATCCAGGTATTCTCGATGGGCGTCATAGTTGGCAAGCCGAATCGGCAATCCCTCGTCCCGGTCGAGGCAATGTATTGCGTAGAGCATCAGGCCGTGTACCCGCTGACTGACATTTGTGTTCAGTCGGTGACTGTAACACGCCAGGGTCCCGTCCAACTCCAGGCGCTGGCAGTTTCCCTCTGGGCCGGAATCGTGTACATCAGACCGGGCTTGGTAATGATCAATTCTCTGGCCGCTGAAGTTCTACGCCTTCCCGGCGGGGGTTGCATCGGAAGACCTCAGGACCGCTTTGTTCTCCTGGATTCGCTTCTGCCGTCGGGCCGCGTTGCGACTATTCACGGGTCGGACCTTGTTCATGACTTTGCCTTTTTTAACTCTGTTTCCCATACTTGATTCCTGCAGTATCTAGGGTCGTTGGGTGGATTTTATAACACCTGCGTCCGGTCATGCCGTGACCAAGCGCTGGCCACCATCGAGGCAACCGTAGGCGAGGATGGGGAGGTCTGATCTGCTACGCTAGCGTGCTTGGTCTGTGTTTTGTAAAGCGATCACTGTATTCCAGCATCAAAGGTAAGTGCAGTGAGAAAGGCTGCTGAGCCTATCAGGAGGTCAGCATGGACGAGGCGTTAATTATCGATCTGCTGCTCGGGGCCATCATGTTCGCAGTGGCTGTGATGGCGTTCTGGCGCGGGTTGATCCACAGAAAACGGGGTGAAGGCGTCAAGGATAAAGTGCTGACGATTGTCATGTTTGCAGTGTCGGGTCTTGCAACGGTTTCGTTCTGGACACTGGTAATAGACTTCTCTTCAGGCTGACGCGGCCCGACCGGTCACATCAGGGGCAATGTTAAGTCCCTGAGCGCCCCGGATCAGCTTAAATGGGGTTGGTTTTTAAGCCAGGGTCGCCTTTGTGAGCCAGGAAACGGGCACCTCGCAGCTCTCCAGAGCTGTAGAGGCCGACAAAGAAGCTGTATGCGCGATCCCACTTGTCGAAATGTGCCTGGCCAAAACTGGCAACGGTCTGATCTTTCAGACTGCGGTACATGGCCAGCCGCTTGACGAGTATTTCTGCCCACGAATCAGTCAGATCATCGATCACTTTGACGATGCAGTCGCTTGAATTCAGCAGAGTGCGATAGCCGTCCAGCGTGCCCAATTCGATGAATGCCATCTCCTGCTGCAGGCGGTCCCGTACGGATTCCGACATACTGGCTCCCGCCAGGATATCTGTAAATGTAATGCCCCCACCGGGACGAATTATCCGGGCACACTCGGCTATGAGTCGCGGTTTGTCGGGAATATGGCAGAACGCCTCCTGTGCAATGAGCGCATCAAAAGCATTTCCGGGCAGCTTGTTATCGAGCGCGTTGGCGCGTTGAAAAGAGACCTGATCTTCGAGTCCGACCCGACCCGTCAGGCGCTGGGCTCCATCAATCCGGTTCCAGTTCAGATCGATGCCTGTGACCCGGCAACCATAATGGTAGGCAAGGTACCGGGCAGG
Source organism: uncultured Gammaproteobacteria bacterium (assembly GCA_913051905.1). Next base: position 4,696 of record CAJXBY010000205.1, read on the forward strand.
TCCGCCCAGTCCACAGCACACGTCAATCACATGATCTGATTGCCCGATGTTCGCCAGGTGTGCAAGCGTATCGGTCGCCGCCGGGCCACCAAAATGATCCTGGTCGTAGTTCTGCAGGGTGCCC
>CAJXBY010000206.1 GCA_913051905.1 uncultured Gammaproteobacteria bacterium
ATGAGTCCGTGGGCGGTACCAAGAAACCCTATGACCCGCGAATTCATTTTGTGCTTATCCGCGACGCCTATCGTGACGCCAACCCGGATAACACTGAACTCGGTGCGTGGCTCGACGAGTCCCTGAGATTATTTGATCAGGTCTACCAAGGCGAGCGGCCGGGATTTATCGAAGGGTACAAAGCGTTGAAAAACACCATCACGCCCTGGGGAGCCTGATCAGGATCACTGGTACTCAAAGCCCTTCTCAGACCATGCAGAACCTTGATCCTGCGTACTATATAGACCCCAAGGTCCATGAGCGGGAGCAGCGGGCCGTTTTCTGGAATACCTGGCAGCTGATTGGTCCCCTTTCGCTGGTCCACGCTGCCGGAGAATATTTAGCCACAGAGATTGCCGGAGCGAAGGTGTTTGTGATCCGGGATCACGCCGGCGAGTTACGGGCGTTCCGGAACGTTTGCCGGCATCGGGGTGCCCGTCTATTGCCGGAAGGAACAGGCCGCTGCAGAACGATTTGTTGCCCCTACCATGGATGGGTTTACGATCTGGCTGGCAGGTTGCAGCGAACGCCCTGGTTCGGTGACGAACCCGGGTTAGACCGTGAAAACTGGCCGCTCATGGAGATCAGTGTGGCGGTCTGGCGCGGCCTGGTGTTTGTCAGTATTCACCATTGTCAGTCTTTGGACCTGCAACTGGGTGACGCGATCGGGGAACTAGCCGCAGAACCGATTGACACCTATACACTCACCGATCGGCGGCGACTGGTCTTCGATGCCAACTGGAAGATATACACCGACAATTTTGTCGAGGGCTACCATATTCCCGGAATTCACCCGGAGTTTTTTGCTGCTGTCGATTACCAGCACTTTGAGACAACGGTCCATCAGAACATGGTTAGGATGACCGCGCCAATGCGTGGGGAACTGTTCTACCGAGGTAAATGGCTCTGGATGTGGCCCAACTGGACGTTGTCCTTTTTTTCCGGTGGCATGAGCACCTCACGCATCAACCCTCTGGGGTGTGGGCGCACCGAGTTGTTTTATCACTTCTACTTCGCCGATACCTCGGATGCAGGGTCGGGTCGCCGGGAAGAAATTATCACCCGTAATTTGGCGGTGATCGAGGAGGATTTCGAGGTCTGTTGCGAAACCCACAAAAACTATGCGTCCGGCGGCTACACACCCGGCGTGCTGAGTCCGCACCACGAGCGCGGCGTGCACTGGTTTCAGGAAAAGCTCAAAGAGGTGATAGACCGAGTCTGAGACACCCGGTACGAGGGCGTACCCTATCCTAACCTTGACCTGATTCAGACGCTGGCCTTTGGAATCAGCCAGCGGTTGTTGGCCAGGTATTCCCGTTCAAAAGCACTTATCTTGGTCTCGTGCTCCAGGGTCAGACTGATATCGTCCAGTCCATGAATCAAGCGCTGCTTGTCAAGAGATTCGATCTCGAACTGATAACGTTGCCCATCGGGGCCTGTAACACACTGAGCTGGCAGGTCGATACTGATGGTTGCGCCCGGCGACTGATGGAGTAGCAGGCGGAGTTTTTCGCAGGCCTCGGCGGTGAGGCGCACGGGAAGCACTCCGTTCTTGATACAGTTCCCGTAGTGAATGTCCCCGAAAGCGGGTGCGATTACTGAGCGGATCAGGTTAGCCCGCAAAGCATCGACAGCGGCTTCCCGCGAAGAGCCGCAGCCCCAGTTCACATCGGTGACCACAATCCGACCACCACGGTAAGGTGGCCGGTTGTAGATGAATTCTGTTTCGGTGCCATCTGAAGCAAAGCGCAGGTCATGGAGCAGAAATGTCGGATAGTCGGGATCGTCCTTCGGCCGGCGGAGAAACCGGGCAGGGATGATCTGATCGGTGTCACAGTTGGCGATGTCAATCGGTACTGCAACCGCGGAAAAACGTTTGAACGGTTCAATTGCTGGCATCAATCCAGACTCCGGACATCGGTGAATCGACCGGTGACGGCCGCGGCTGCGGCCATGGCTGGACTGACCAGGTGGGTACGGCTGGCCTTCCCCTGACGGCCCCTGAAATTACGGTTCGAGGTCGACGCACAGCGTTCCCCCGGTGCCAGTGAATCGCCGTTTATCGCGACGCACATGGAACAGCCTGGCTCCCGCCACTGCATTCCGGCCTGGGAAAATATTTGATCCAGGCCCTCCTTCTCGGCCTGTTTCTTGATCAGTCCTGATCCCGGTACGACCAGTGTCGGTACCACGGCCTGGCGACCCTTGGCGATTTCAGCCGCTGCCCTGAGGTCCTCAATGCGGCTGTTCGTACAGGAACCGATAAAGACCTTGTCGACTTTAATGTTGCTGACAGGCGTGCCGGGCGTCAGGGCCATGTATTCCAGCGCAGAGACCATGTCCGCGCGCTTCAATGGATCCGCTTCGGCTGCGGGATCAGGTATCACGCCGCCGATGCCGACGGCGTACTGCGGGCTGTTGCCCCAGGTGACCGTCGGTTCAACCGCCGCGGCGTCTATCGAAATTTCCCTATCGTAGGCCGCGCCCTCGTCTGAAGGCAGAGTCTTCCAGTATGCCAGGGCCTCTTCCCACTTCGAGCCCTCAGGGGCGTACGAACGGCCGTAAAGATAATCGAAGGTGTGGTCATCCGGGGCGATGATCCCGGAGCGAGCGCCCGCTTCGATTGTCATATTGCTTATGGTCATACGGGCCTCCATCGACAGACTGCGGATCGCCGATCCCGCGTATTCGATGGCATAACCGGTGCCGCCGGATGCACCGATGTGGCTGATGATCGTGAGTATCACGTCTTTCCCAGTGACACCTGGGCCGAGGATTCCATCCACAGTGATCCGCATGGTCTTCGGCCGGCGCTGCCATAGAGTCTGGGTTACAAGCACATGCCTGACTTCCGTCGCACCGATCCCAAAAGACACGCAGCCCAGGGCGCCGTGAGTGGAGGTATGCGAATCACCGCAGACCAGCACCAGCCCGGGCAGAGTGATTCCCTGTTCTGGACCGATGACATGGACAATACCGTGACGATCATCGGTCATGTCGAAGTGGGTAAAGCCCAGCTTCTCCGCTGATTGCTGCAGGGTTTCTACCGTTTCCCGCATCTCTCCCGGTGGGATGTCGGACAGCGTCCGGGCAGTGGTGGGTATGCTGTGGTCCGGGGTGGCAAACAGCAGGTCGGGTCGGCGGATGGCGTGGCCTGACGCTTTCAGTTCAGCGAATGCCCGGAAGTGCAGGTCATGGATAAGGTGTCTGTCAATGAAGAGCAATGCATCGCCGGATTCACGTTCTATGATCACATGCCGGTCAAAGATTTTCTCAAACAGCGTCTTGTGTTTTCGCATGGTTGCAGTCGGTTTAAGGTCGTTCACCGGCCAGATATCGCCATTACTTCTTCTCCGGGCTGGGGGTTCTGTCGACATAGGTGTAGACTGCTTCGGCGGTGGCTACCAGGTTGGATGAGCCGTCCGTGACTCTCGCTGAAGCAAAATAAAGGCGTCGGCCAGCTCGGTCGAGCTTCGCCTCTGCGATCAGTCTGTTGCTGTTTGGGCGTCCGACAAAATTGATGTTCAGCGACACCGTGGCGTTATTGCGGCGCCTGGCAGAATCAGGTTCGTAGATGCCGCAGTAGCCGGTCGCCGCGTCGATCAGTGCCGCTGTCACGCCCCCGTGAATACCGCCTTGGCGATTCCTGTGCCGTTCGTCGAGCTCGACCTCGAGGCGCGCATAGCCGGATCGCCACTCCGTCAGCTGGAAGTCCAGCAGGTCATTCAGACCTGCTGTGAGATTATCGTTGTCTTCGTGGACCATGAGGATGCGCTGTGCATTCTAGCATCGGTGCTGAATTGTTCCTGGCAGTCCCGTATCGCAGCCACGACATTTCACGAGGAGCGGACAGCGGTGCCGTCCAAGTGCCCGGCCGATTCGGGCCGGCCGAGCAAATGTTCGGTATCGCGCTTGATGAATCTGTGTATTGCTTCGGCTGAAAACCCGAGCAGGTGAAGTCCGCTGGCCGCCGTGGCGACTTCACGGTAGTCGGTTATCCGGTCGTCCCGCAGAGAGCAGATCGCCACGCCTTCGAATATTCCCCGGCGGCCACGAAACCGCGGCAGTTGCGAGTCATAGCTGAAGACATATCGCGCATAACCGATGTCACCCTCTTGTACCGGATGATGGATGTCCCAGGCAAAATTTTTACCATCCCGGTGAAAATGGTTCTCGATCAGATCGGTAATCTCTGGGCCGCGGAATGAGCCATAGAAGACATCGTGATAAATGCCGTCCTCAGTGAAGCAGCGGGCTACGGCATGGCCGTCACCGCGTGCAGCTGCCTGTGTCATTTCTCTTATGAGCGTGTCAAAAGCCATCTTGTTGGGCTCCTGTTTGGTTTCTGTGAGCGTCTGCCCAGCAGGACCGGTCTGTCAGTTTGGTGGCGTGCTGGCTTTGCCGTCAGAAGAAACAACCAGTCGATCAGGCTGAAGAGTCTAACGTCAACAAAGGACGAAATATCGATCCAAGCGCTTTGGTAGCCGCGGGGCCCTGATGTTCGGATCCGAGGTGGACGAAGCCCTAAATCCGCCGCAGGGCGGGCGTTGCCAGCAGTGCCAAGGTGATGAGTACGATAACGCCGATCCCGTTCACCACAAGTGCGGTTTCCACACCCATCGCCGCAGTTAGAAATCCTACTTCCAGGTGGCCTAGAGGGGATGAACCGATCGCAAGCATCCAGCCGCCCATCGCCCGGCCGCGCAGGCGATCGGGCACACAGCGCTGCATCATGCTCTGGGTGACAATGTCCCACGCTGAAATCATTGCAG
>CAJXBY010000207.1 GCA_913051905.1 uncultured Gammaproteobacteria bacterium
TGGATGGCGGCCTATCCATCCATCCTCATCCTCCTTTGGTGATTTCCCGGCCCCGTAGGGGCCGGGAGTTCTTTCACCGTTCGGGATGGGCCGGCAGGGTTTCGGGATTAAACCGGTTGACAGATAAATAAAGTAACAGCAGGGAATTGAGTGACGATGTTCCGGGGCGCAAGTACTCTCAACATGGACCAGAAGGGTCGCTTCGCGGTGCCAGCGAAGTACCGCGAGGAACTGACGGAACGCTGTGCCGGACAGTTTATTCTGACTGTAAATGTGATCAATACAGGTGATCGTTGTCTGTGGCTCTATCCACAGGACGAATGGGAAAACGTCGAGCGAAAGGTCGTTGAGTTACCGAGTTTTGACGCGCGGGCGCAAGCATTGAAACGCCTGTTGATCGGATATGCCACGGATTGTGATCTTTCCAGTGCCGGACGGGTGCGCGTTTCGGCACCGCTACGCGAATTTGCCGGACTTGAGAAGCGTATCGTACTCATCGGACAAGGCAATAAATTTGAGATCTGGGATGAAGCGGTCTGGCAAACGCGATTGCCGGATTGGTTATCGCAGCCTGACGAGCGGCAACTTTCAATCGAACTTGAGTCACTTTCCCTTTAGGTGAGTGAACGGCTCATGTCAGCCAGCGTGCACGTGCCGGTGATGACCAAAGAAGTCGTGCAGGCGCTCAATATTCGGACTGACGGTTTTTATGTCGACGCGACCTTTGGTCGCGGTGGTCACACCAGAGCAATTCTGAGCCGATTGGGCCCCGGTGGTCGAGTTCTTGCCATTGACCGGGATCCTGATGCCTGTCAGTACGCCATGCAGGTTTGCTCCAATGAAAACCGGCTCACATTTGTACATGCTCCGTTTTCGGATTTGCATGAGATCATTCAATCCCGTGGGCATGTTCGACGGGTGACCGGGGTTGTCCTTGATCTGGGTGTTTCTTCTCCTCAGTTGGATGAGGACGAGCGCGGTTTCAGTTTCACGGGTGACGGCCCACTGGATATGCGTATGGACCCTTCGCAGGGACAGCCGGCCGCACAGTGGCTTAAAGATGTCAAAGAAACCGAACTCTACCGGGTCCTGCGTGACCTGGGTGAAGAGCGTTTTGCTCGGCGGGTTGCACGAGCCGTGGTCCGGGCGCGGGGCGAACGGCCACTGACCCGTACCTCTGAGCTGGCGCAATTGGTCTCACGTACAGTGCCTGGTAGGGAGCCCGGAAAACATCCCGCCACGCGGACTTTCCAGGCCGTGCGGATGCAGGTCAACGGCGAGCTTGAGCAGTTGCAGTCCGTACTGCCTCAGGCTTTAGATGTCCTGGAGCCGAAGGGCCGGCTGGTGGTGATCAGCTTCCACTCTCTGGAAGATCATATTGTCAAACACTTCATGCGTCGGGCAGCCAAAGGCGATTACTACCCGCCGGAACTACCTGTTACCCAGGACCAAATTATTCCGGAGCTGAGGCTTGTATCCGGCCCCACGCGTCCCGGTTCCTGGGAGGTCCGACGTAATACCAGGGCGCGCAGTGCCGTTCTGAGAACGGCAGAGAAGATTAACGGAGCGAGCCAGTGAGAACGCTGATTCTCGTGGCTCTTGCAGTGACCTGTAGTGCTTTCAGCGTGGTTCTGATCCGATATGAGAATCGCCAGGTGTATCTGGACGTAAGGGCGGCAGAAGTCAAACGGGATCACCTTAATGAAGAGTGGGGCAAATTGCAGCTTGAGTCTGCTACCTGGTCGCTGCACAGCCTGGTTGCAATGGAGGCCCGCCGGGAACTGGAGATGGTGCCTCCAGCGCCGGGTGACATTGTAGTAGTCAGACTGGAGCCCTCGCGTTGACCAGCGCAATATCACCGAAGCTGAAGTTCTATCCCGGACGCCACTGGTTTGTCTTCGCACTTTTGGCCGTGAGTTTGGCGCTTCTTGTGTTACGGGCGTTCCAGATACAGATTCTGGAGAGCAGCGACCTGCAACGCCAAGGGGAAATCCGGCAGTTGAGAACCTACCCGGTCAAGCCCGTCAGAGGCGTGATTGAGGATCGTCAGGGGGAGATATTAGCAGTCAGTACACCGTTGGACGCGATCACTGCGGACCCCGGTGAGTTGGGTAAAGTTCAACAGGACTGGCCGCGGCTTGCCGATGCACTGAACATGCCAGTGAGTCAGATCAGCAGTCGCCTGGATCAATATGCTGAGAAGAAATTCATCTACCTGCGCCGGCATCTACCCCCTAAGGAAGCGGATCGTATTGAGAAGCTTGGTGTTCGCGGCGTGGCGTCGCAACGTGAGTACGGGCGTTACTACCCGGCCGGCCCAATTACCGGACATATCGTCGGATTCACCGATGTCGATGACCGGGGGCAGGAAGGTGTAGAGCGGGCATTCGACAGCCATCTGTCCGGTGTAGAGGGTTACAAGCGGGTGCTCATCGATGCCCGGCATCGTGTGGTTGGCGATGTCGAAAGCATTCGCCAGGTGCATCACGGGCGTCAGCTTCGCTTAAGTCTGGATCTTCGAATCCAGGCAGCGGCACGCAAGCACCTGCGGGCCGCAGTGCAGGCCCATCGAGCAGCCGGAGGATCTGCCGTGATGCTTGATTCTCGGAGGGGAGAAGTGCTGGCAATGGTTAATCTTCCTGATTTCAATCCCAATGACCGGGCAGATCTGACTGGGGAGCGGTTTCGTAACCGTGCCGTGACAGATCTCTTTGAGCCAGGTTCAACGATCAAACCGTTCACATTGTCAATGGCGCTTGCAAAAGGCGTATTCAGTCCTGACAGCACAGTCATGACCAGTCCTGGCGTTCACTATGTTGGCGGCAGGCCAATCCGGGATATTCGGGATTTCGGAGAACTCAGCCTTGCGGAACTGCTGATCAATTCGAGCAACGTTGGGACGGCAAAGGTGGCTATGGAGCTGGCGCCGGAAGAGTTATACAACACACTGAACGCAGTTGGGTTCGGACGGCTGACCGGGGTAGAACTGCCGGGTGAACAATCGGGCAGGTTGCTGAAAAGAAACCGCTGGCGGCCAGTGGACCACGCCTGGCTGTCGTTCGGTTACGGTCTTTCGTCGACCCCGCTGCAACTGGCCCGGGCGTACAGCGTTCTCGCCAACGGGGGAATGCTAGTGCCGGTTACGATCCGAATGCGGACCGGAGACGAACCAAAAACCCGGGTCCTGCCATCAGATGTAGTTCGGGAAATCAACGCCATACTTGAACGGGTAGTTACTGAAGGTACCGCCAAGCGCGCAGCGGTTCCGCACTACCGCGTCGCTGGAAAGACGGGAACGGTTCATAAGATCGACCCCGCTGGCGGATATCATGAGGACAGGTACCAGTCACTGTTCGCCGGTTTCGCCCCTGTGTCTGATCCTCGGATGGTTCTGGTCGTGCTGATTGATGATCCGAGGGGTGAACAGCACTTTGGTGGTGAAGTGGCAGCTCCGGCCTTTCGGAATATCATGGCAGATGCGCTCAGGCTGCATGCCGTGGTGCCGGATGCGCCTGACGGATCTTCTCCAGCTGCCCGACTTGTTGCTGCGGACTCTGACACATGACCGGGCAAGAGGTATCCTCGGTGCGGGTCCTGGGTCAGCTCCTTGAGGGCGTGACGGAGATTACCAACGCTCAAGATCTGGAAGTCTACAGCCTGACGCTTGACAGCCGTTCGGTGTCACCAGGCAGTATGTTTGTCGGGTTGCCGGGTGCTAGAGAAGATGGTCGTAGGTACATCGAGCAGGCGGTCCAGGCCGGCGCGTCAGCTGTTTTATATGAGTCCAGAGGCTGGTCGGTGCGGGATTACGCTGTGCCCTCCTTCCCGGTGGAAGACCTGCGGAAGCAAATCGGTCTCATCGCCAGCCGCTTCTATGGACGTCCCTCTCGGCCGCTGTGTGTTATCGGGTTTACCGGCACCAACGGCAAGACGACCTGTGCCGGGTTGCTGGCCCAGGCACTGAAGCACCTCGGGCGACGCAGCGCCTTCATCGGAACGGTCGGGGCTGGTCTGATCGACGACCTTCAGTCGCAATCGTTGACCACCCCGGATGTCATCAGCCTTCATGCACATCTGGCACGGTTGCTGGACCAAGGTGCCGACAGTGTCTGCCTCGAAGTTTCGTCTCACGCGCTGGATCAAGGCAGGGTCGACGGAATAGAGTTCGATACCGCGGTTTTTACCAATCTTAGTCGCGATCATCTTGACTATCACGCCAGCATAGATGATTACGCAGCGACCAAGCTTCTGTTGTTTCGGAGCGGTGGTTTACGCACGGCTGTGATCAACTCCGATGATCCCTGGGGAGCTGAGTTTGCGCTGGCCGGTCTGTCAGCCAACGTCTGGACCTACGGAACCAATGCCCATGCTGATGTCTATCTGCGAGGAGCAACCGCGCTGCCTGATGGATATCGACTCCAGCTGTCGTCTCCTTTGGGCATTGTCGATTTCCAGACGTCATTACTCGGGCAGTTCAATGTCGTCAATACAATCGCAGTGGTCGGCACCCTCCTGGCGCTCGAATACTCTCCAGACCAGATTGAGCAAGTTATGCCTTTTCTGCGACCCATGCGGGGAAGAATGGAATTGGTAGAGCATCAAAAAGCCGCGCCAAAAACAATAGTCGATTTCGCTCACACCCCAGCAGCACTCGAACAGGTGCTGACCGCATCACGCTGTCATGCGGCAGGTGATTTGTGGTGTGTATTTGGCTGCGGCGGCGATCGCGATGCCGGAAAGCGCCCCTTGATGGGAGCAGTGGCACAGCGTCTGGCAGATCATGTGGTGCTGACCAGTGACA
>CAJXBY010000208.1 GCA_913051905.1 uncultured Gammaproteobacteria bacterium
GATGCGTTCATAGAGGCTCTTGGGGATGCAGATGTCATAGAAGTCGTGCGTTCCGGGGTGTCGGGGATCGCCAGGGGTGAACGAGCGTTGCGGCTTTAGGTGCAGATGACCGGAGAGCCTTTCTAAATGAAACCTAAAAGGAGTATTGCAGATGCAGATTTTTTACGACAGTGATGCCGACCAGGGTCTTATCCAGGCTAGAAAAGTCGCGGTCATCGGTTACGGTTCACAGGGTCATGCCCACGCAAATAACTTGCGTGATAGTGGAGTCGACGTGGTGGTCGGCTTGCGCGAGGGTTCTGCTTCTCGAGATAAGGCTGAAAAAGCAGGACTCTCCGTAGCGGGCGTTCCGGAAGCCGTTGACGGGGCTGACATCGTGATGGTGCTTGTTCCGGATGAGTTACAAGCCGACATCTATCAAGCCGAAATTCGACAGAACATTAAAGCAGGCGCGGCACTCGCTTTTGCCCACGGATTCAGCATCCACTTCGGGTTTATTGAGCCCACACAGGAGGTGGACGTCATAATGATCGCACCCAAGGGGCCCGGGCATCTGGTCCGCTCGACTTATGTCGAAGGCGGCGGAGTGCCCTGCCTTATAGCGGTTGAGCAAGATGCCTCGGGTCTGGCCCGCGATGTCGCTCTGTCCTATGCCTGTGCGATCGGCGGCGGACGAGCAGGTGTAATTCAAACGACCTATAAGGAAGAAACGGAGACCGACCTGTTTGGGGAGCAAACCGTGCTGTGTGGTGGTATCACTTCTCTGATCCAGGCTGGATACGAAACGTTGGTAGATGCGGGTTATGCCCCGGAAATGGCTTATTTTGAGTGCCTCCATGAGACCAAGCTGATTGTCGATCTAATCTACGAAGGCGGTATCGCTAACATGCGTTACTCGGTCTCCAATACGGCAGAATACGGTGACGTCACTCGTGGTCCCCGGATAGTCAGTGATAAGACTAAAGAGGAGATGAAGCGAGTGCTGGCCCAAATTCAGTCTGGGGAGTTTGCCAAAGAGTGGATGAGTGAGAGCCGTTCGGGTGGCAGAAAGTTTCAGGAACTTCGGACTCAGGGCCAGGAACATCCCATCGAGGAAGTCGGGGAAAAACTACGCTCGATGATGCCGTGGATCCAGAAAGGGAAACTGGTCGACAAAAGCGTCAACTGACGTGTCATTGCGGTACGGGTATTCGCTACCCCAACCCGGTTAACGGATGAACTCTCCGGTCATCGCGAGGGAGGGTTGGTCAAGAATAACCCTGATACTGGTTGCGGCAATAGCAATTCACTATTGGGCGGGTGTGGCCTGGGCCTCGCCGGTATGGATTCTGTTAGTGCTGGTCGTCCAGTTCTTCCGTGACCCCCGTCGATCAATCCCTCAGCAGTCGGGTGTCGTTGTCTCGCCTGCCCACGGTAAAGTCGTATCAATAGAAACCACTCGGGATCCTTATCTTGCCCGTGAGGCGGTAAAAGTAAGCATATTCATGAACATTTTCTCGGTGCATTCGAACCGGACCCCGGTAGACGGTATAGTGGTCGAGCGATGGTACAACAAGGGTAAGTTTTTTAACGCAGCCTTGGATAAAGCATCGGCTTTTAACGAGCGTTCGGCAATTCACATAAGAACACCAGCAGGTTGGGACGTCACCAGTGTTCAGATTGCCGGTCTGGTCGCGCGCAGAATTCTCTCGTATCTTACTGTTGGTCAATCCGTTGAACGTGGAGAACGCTACGGCTTTATTCGATTCGGTTCACGGGTTGATGTTTATCTGCCTGAAGGAAGCCGTATCGTCGCCCGACTGGGGAAGTGGGTAAATTCCGGCAGTGATATTATTGCTTTTCTTCCGGATTCAGATTAATGAATATGACTAAGGCAGGAAAAGTCAGGCGACTAGAGAGGGGTGACCGAAGCCGGAAGGGAATCTACATCCTGCCTAATTTGTTTACGACGGGGAGTTTGTTTGCTGCTTTCTATGCAATAGTCCAAGCAACCGTCGGCAACTTTGAGCACTCTGCGGTCGCGATCATTGTCGCAGCCGTTTTAGACAGCCTCGATGGCCGTGTTGCCCGAATGACCAATACGGTCAGTGACTTCGGTAAGGAATATGACAGTCTTGTCGATCTGGCGGCATTCGGCGTGGCGCCAGCGCTGGTATTTTACGAGTGGGGCCTGAAGGATCTAGGTAAAGTCGGGTGGCTGACGGCTTTCATTTACGTTGCGGCAACTGCTCTTCGGCTGGCCCGGTTCAATACACAGGAAAACAAGAGTAGCCGTTATTTTCAAGGTCTGCCGTGTCCCGCCGCAGCCGTGGTAGCAGCCAGTGTTTTGTGGTCTCTTGCCAGTCAATCCTCAGTAGGACAAGTCATTGTGTGGGGCAATCTTTTTCTAGTCGTACTGCTTTCTCTAGCGATGGTCAGTTCCTTGCCTTATCGGAGTTTCAAAGATCTAGACCTCAAAAATCGCGTGCCGTTTGTATCGCTGCTGATTCTGGTGTTTGTTTTCGTGCTGATCTCTTTTGATCCACCACGGGTACTGCTTTTGCTTTCCGCCGGGTTTCTGGTTTCCGGTCCTGTTGCCTGGCTGTATTTCAGGCAGACGGGGAAATCGGTTTTCTCGGCAGATAGCACCGCTCCGGAAGAAGACAGCATGTCGGACACTGCCAATGAAGCAGGAGTTGATAAAATCTGATCCCGAGTTATACTCGCTATTAGATGTGACGGGCGAGCCCGTCTCGGAATTTCACACCGATGACTATCAAATCAAACACAAAGGTTAAGCACAGCAAAGTCAAAATGTGCTGGCCGGTCAGTCGGAATCTGCCCCTGAATCTGCTGCTGCGCCGCTAGGCGCACATACCTTCTTTCCAATCTAACAACCCTGCCTCTGCATAAGCCGAGCGGCAATGCCGTTTCTTGAACAGAGGTTTGGTGTGCCACACCCTAGAAACAGCCCCCCAACTACGGGGAATTAGGCATGCGGTTTAACGTTGAATTCAACGAGGTACAAAATGAAAGACCGATTGATTGTATTTGATACGACACTTCGCGATGGTGAGCAAAGTCCTGGGGCTTCAATGACCGCTGAGGAGAAAATACGGATCGCCCGTCAGCTCGAACGGCTGAAAGTAGATGTCATAGAAGCTGGATTTCCTGCTGCCAGTCCGGGGGATTTCGACGCGGTCGAGAAGGTTGCCAATACCGTTCGCCAGAGCGTGATCTGTGCATTGGCTAGAGCCAACGCAAGGGATGTTGGATTGGCAGCAGATGCGCTGGAAGCTGCTGCCCAACCGAGAATTCACACCTTCATCGCTACGTCACCGATTCATATGAAGGAGAAATTAAGGATGTCTCCCAGCGAGGTACTGGACCAGGCGGTATTGTCGGTTAAGCAGGCTCGTAACAGTACTGATGATGTGGAATTTTCACCCGAAGACGCAGGACGTTCCGAACCGGATTTTTTGTGCAGGATCCTGGAGGCCGTAATCGACGCAGGTGCCACGACGATCAATATCCCGGACACGGTCGGATACACGATGCCGAGCCAGTTCGGACAACTGATTCGGAGCCTGATCGATCGTATTCCAAACTCTGATCGGGCTGTGTTTTCTGTTCATTGCCATAATGACCTCGGATTGGCTGTTGCTAATTCTCTGGCCGCCGTGCTCAACGGCGCTAGGCAGGTTGAATGTACTATTAATGGTCTGGGTGAACGTGCGGGTAATGCATCATTGGAAGAGATCGTTATGGCTGTCCGGACCCGCCAGGATGTTTTCCCCTGTGATACCTTAATCGATACAACCCACATCGTTCCGATCAGCCGGCTCGTATCCAGCGTGACAGGGTTTCCTGTGCAACCCAACAAGGCTATCGTAGGGGCAAATGCGTTTGCTCATGAAGCGGGAATACACCAGGATGGTGTGATTAAGGCTCGGGAGACCTACGAAATTATGCGGGCTGAAGACGTGGGTTGGTCGGCTAATCGCCTGGTACTCGGGAAGCACTCAGGACGTCGAGCTTTTACCGAACGGCTTGCAGCGCTCGGTATCGAGTTTGATTCCGATGTTGAACGTGACGAAGCCTTCGCCAGGTTCAAGGATCTGGCCGATAAAAAGCACGAGATATTTGACGAGGATCTGCAGACACTAGTGACCGACAGAGCAGCGAGTCAGGTCAATGAAAAACTTCAGCTGATCTCCATGATGGCGAATCTCAGTTCCGGTAAGATGCCCAGTGCGGAGATCGTACTTACCGTCGACGGTGTGGAAAAGACGGGCAGAGGCGAGGGTGACGGTGTTGTAGATGCTTCATATAAGGCCGTGCAGAACGTATTTCCTTCTGACAGTGAATTGGTTCTGTATTCGGTAAACAATATTACGTCTGGGACAGACTCCCAGGGCGAAGTCAGCGTTCGCCTTCAAAGAGAAGGGCGAATCGTAAACGGTCATGGGGCCGATACCGATATAGTGGTCGCTTCCGTGAAGGCTTACGTGAATGCACTCAACAGACTGGAGGGAAATTATAACCAGGTCCACCCCCAGTTAAGTGGTACGGTTTAAGGAGATACATCGGGAAGTGGACAGACAGAGCCGCAACTGCTACCTGGATGCCATGGGTATTACTGGCTGGGTTCTCTCCCAAGAACGACAACCTGCTGATGACGAGTATATCGGGGAGGATCAGGCTGGCATTGCTGGTGAGGCTCCGAGACAATTCCAGGATGTGCAGGATCTGTCTTCAATCGAGATCGCTGTGCGGGGCTGTAAGGCCTGTG
>CAJXBY010000209.1 GCA_913051905.1 uncultured Gammaproteobacteria bacterium
CCGACGATCGTCGCGGTGCCGCCGATCGCAAGCATGCGGAAGGACTGTTCGGCGGTGAGCTTAAGCCCCAAGCATTCGATCGCGTGGTGCACACCGCCCCCGGTCATCTCCAGGACATTCTCGACCGGATCGCCGTCGTTGGGGTTGACCAAGTCGGTGGCACCCATCTTGGTCGCAAGCTGCAGTTTCACAGGGTTGGTGTCGACGGCGATTATGCGGCCCGCGCCGGCGACATAGGCACCGTTGATCGCCGCCATGCCGACGCCGCCGCAGCCGATCACCGCCACGGTCTCGCCTGCTGCCACCTTGGCCGTGCGCACCGCGGCACCGAAGCCTGCGATAACGCCGCAACTGATCAGGGCGGCTCGATCGAACGGCATGTCCTCACGGATCTTCACAACCGCGTTCTCGTGCACCAACATTTGCTCGGCGAAGGAGGAGAGATTAACAAATGTATGCAGTTGTTCCGGCTTCCCCCACTCCAGACGCTTCGCCTTTCCGGGCGGCATCTTGACGTCGGTGTCGAGGCAGAGGTTGGGGTGACCGGTGATACAGTTCTCGCAGGTGCCACAGAAGACCGAGAGACAGGTTACCACGTGGTCGCCTGGCTTGACGTAGCTCACCTCCGAGCCTACTTGCTCGACGATGCCGGCCGACTCGTGGCCCAGCACGACCGGCAGGGGGTGCGGAAATATCCCTTCAATAAAGTGCAGGTCGGAGTGGCAGAGACCGGCCACCGCAGTGCGCAACAGGACCTCGTGCGCCGCCGGCTTACGGACACTGATCTCCTCTATGACGAGCGGCTGGTGGGCTTCATATAAGACTGCAGCTTTCATGGGTATCTCTTCTTCATCGCAGGTTTTGATTTTGTAGTTAGGCTAGCCTAGAAGGTGGGTGCGGCGCCATCACTCACAGACTCTGGAAAACTTGGGAGCGGACACGGATCCGGTCGGTGAACCGACCCCAGCCGCGCACGGCCATGTCCCGGTACGCATTGGTGTCGAGGGCTTCCGGGCTCTCTAGCTCGTAGACTGCGGCATAGACCTTGGCACCGTCCTTCGTTTTCTCGCCGTGATCGGTCAGCGACGCGTCGCGGGCCGCTAGGTACCGTGTCCCGCGAAGTATCCCCGGACAGGTCAGTGCTTCCGGAAGATGGACTTCGTCGTACCATTGGTTCCAGTCCTCCTCGACCGCCGGATCGATCTCCACAGTGACTATTAAGAGACAAGTCGGCAAGTGCGTCATTTATTGGGGCTCCTGTTGTGTGGCTCTGTGGTTGCGGTCGGACGTCGTCCCTAACTCCTTAGTTAAAGTTAAGCAAGACCGCGACAAGAAAGCTCTGATTGACCACACTAAATACGTGATATCACGACTCGCCGTAATATATTACAATTTCTACCACGGCGCTAAGTACGGTGGATTCTTTTAGAAAGCCCTACGACTAACATCGCATATAGTCTCGCTGATAACGATTTCCAATCCACCCCTAGCCATAGTAATAGTAAGTAAGAGCGCCAGTATATTTTTGAGAGAAGAAAAAAATGAATAACTACGAGAGTGCTGTCGGCTGATGTGGACGATCATTCGGCCCATTGAGTGGCTCACCAAGGTCTTCGGGCATATCGGCGGATTTATCATTGCGCCCCTGATCGTTTCCATGGTCTGGGAGGTGATCTCGCGAAGATTCTTCGACGCACCGACCATGTGGGCCTACGAATTATCGTATATGCTGATGGGTACCAGTTTCATATTTGCACTTGCGTTCGCGTTGCAGCTGCGTCGGCACATCCGGGTCGATTTCCTCTACGATTCCATCAGCCTGAAGAAGCAGTCGATGATCGACCTGATCGGCTTCGCCATTCTGGTGCTACCAGGGACGATACTGCTTCTGGGCGGCCTCTGGGACTTCCTGGTGTACGCCTACGAGAAAGACCTACGTTCAGGCCAGTCAGTTTGGAACCCAGTGGTCTGGCCTGTCCGGGTCGGCTTTGTCATCGGCTTTATCCTACTGGTGCTTCAAATCATCTCCGAGATCCTTAAATGCATTCTCGTACTCATGGGCCATGACGTGCCTCGGCCGGCGGCAGACGAAACGCCAGCGATGACTAAGCTATGAGTCTCCCGCTCGCGGCATGGATGTTTCCGGTTCTGATGTTCCTAATTTTCATGGGCTTTCCGGTTGGCTTTGCACTCATGGGAACGGCTTTCGTCTTCGGCATCATGATCTATCCGCCCGACGCACTGGCGTATCTTCTGACCACCAAGGTGGCAGACGCCGCCGGTAGCCAGGTGTTGGCGGCGGTACCCCTATTCATTTTCATGGGTACGATGATGGAGCGCTCGGGCATCGCGGAGCGCCTCTTCGAGGTGATCCACATGTGGACCCGGCGGCTACCGGGCGGCCTCGCGGTCGGCACCGTGCTTATGTGCGTGGTTTTCGCTGCCGCCAGTGGCGTCATCGGTGCTACCGAGTCGGTGGTCGGCCTGCTGGCCATCCCGGTGATGCTGAAATATGCATACGACAAGGGCCTGATCTCAGGCACAATCTGCGCCGGTGGCTCGCTCGGCACTATCATCCCGCCCTCCATCGTCGTCGTGATCTTGGGACCGGTGGCCGATGTCGACGTCGGCAGCCTCTTTGTTGGCATGCTGTTTCCGGGGCTGATCTTGGCCGGGCTCTACATGTTGTACATCCTAGTCTTGTGCACGATCAAGCCGAGGTACGGGCCGCGCTTGGCGCCAGAAGACGATGAGCTCTCGCTACTCCAGAAGATCGTCATATCGGTCCAGGCACTGCTGCCGCCGGTCTTCCTGATTGCCGCCGTCCTGGGCACGATCATCGCCGGCTGGGCAACACCGACAGAGGCGGCGGCCATGGGTGCCGCTGGCTCGATCGTCCTGACGCTGGTCTATAGGACCTTCACGTTCGCTGTGCTGTCGCAAGCCTTCATCAAAACTATCGTGATCACCGCAATGATCTTGATGATCCTCTTGGGCGGGACCATGTTCGCCGGTATCTTTGTGTCCGCTGGCGGCATGACAATGATACAGGACGCGCTGCAGGGTATTGGTTTGACTGCTTGGCCGACCTTGCTGCTGATCCTGTTCCTAGCCTTCCTGGCTGGCTTCGTCCTGGAGCTGGTCTCGATCATCCTGATCTTTATCCCGATCGTGATGCCGCTGATAAAGCAGTTCGGCTTCAACGAGATCTGGTTCTGCATCCTGTTCCTGATCGTGATCCAGACTAGCTATCTGACCCCACCGATGGCGCCGGCAATCTTCTACCTCAGGGGCATCAGTCCGCCGGAGATTACGCTGCGCAACATGTACCGTGGCGTGATCCCGTTCATCGGATTGCAGTTCATTGCACTCGGCTTGGTTATAGCGTTCCCGGCCCTGGCGATCTGGCTGCCAGACCAGCTCTTAGGCTTCAACTAGGCAGCCGCAAGAAGCGCGTGAGCTGTCTTTCATCTATCAAATATTCGATACCGAAATCACACAACACATAGGCCTGGTGGTGTGGGTATTCGATGATTCTGAGTTTGCCAACTATCTAGTGCTGGAAACGAGACACCACGACAACCTTGGTAGGATGAAAGCGACCACCGAAACGTTCAAAACGTTACTAGAAAAGCGTCCGCCGGTATTCACCGGCCATTAATCGTCAGGTCTTACGGTAGCCGTGCCTCGTTGCGTTTTCGATCACCGGGTCGAGCAGCGTAAGATCGCCCGGGATGAGCTGGTTGCCTTGAGGAAACACGGCTCCGGTCACAACTCCAATCTCACGGCGTACGCGATCGTCCTGGTAGTAGCAGTCGTACACACGACTCAGCAGGTTCTGAAACGCTTGTGGCTCGTTAGCGCTGAACTCGGTTAGTTCCTCGCAGCGTTCGCTGAGCGACAAATCGGCAAACACAGGGTCCAGCTGCCCCAAAATTATTGTCAGGTCAGCAATAAAATCCGCTGCCTGCGTGCTTAGATAGTATTTGAACTCCACATCCGCAGCACTCGGCATGGTCCCGTCTTTACTCGCCGGAATCAGTGTGTCGAGCAGTGCGGTCAACAATGATTGTTGTTGTTCACTAATCGGATGATCGGTGGAAACAAGATCTGGCATGGCTGTTTCTGGTTGATTCAGTCGAACAAATTAGCGAGGTTTTTCTTCATCGTGTCGGCGATATACAACGCCAGTGCCTGAATCGTACTGGTTGGATTCACGGCACTGGCAGTGACGAAGATACTGCCGTCAACGATAAACAGATTTCTGACGTCGTGGCTGCGGCCCCAATGATTGACCACGGATGTCTCTGGATCGTCACCCATCCGTGCGGTTCCGAGCAGATGGTATCCGGCGATGTGCTTGGGTCCGTCGCTAATAATGTCCACGGCACCCGCCGCACGCATCGCTTCCTCTGCACGGGCCAACCCGTGGGCGATCAACTTCCGGCTGTTTTCGCTGCAACGATAGGTAATTTTAGGTGCCGGGATACCATCGGAGTCAGTCAGCGCGGGGTCCAGGGTGACCGTGTTGTGTTCCTCCGGCAGGTCTTCACCAACGACACCGATGGACGCGACGTGATCGAAACGTTGGCGGAATGCATCATGATGGTCAGGGCCCCAGGGAATTGTGCCATCGATATAGCCAGTCATCGCCGTGTTCAACGGCCCAGCGCCACGGTTGATCTGCATGTTGTAGCCGCGGACGAAGCCGCGCTCGAGATCGGTCTCGTAGAACTCCTT
>CAJXBY010000210.1 GCA_913051905.1 uncultured Gammaproteobacteria bacterium
AAAGACCTGTGTCTGGCCCTGGACTATTCGCTGGACTGGGATCTGGCCAGTGATAATTTCAAGCACTGGGAGCATCACAAAGAAGAGAGTATCGTGGGATACCGTAACAAGGCGTTTCCGTCGCCGGTGACAGGTACCAAGGCACCGATCCATCACACCGAATGGTGGGAAGCGATGGACGATTCGGCGGAATCTTTTCTGGGATAGATACAATACCGACCAGCTAGTTTCCAGAAGTATAGGGCGGCGAAGGCGCGGTGATTTACCGCTCAGAGCATTCGCTCTGATGTTGCAGTCCAATTCGAAGGAGTAAAGCGTTATGTGTGGAATCGCAGGCATCATGTATAGGGGCAGCGACCAGTCTTTTCATACGGGTCAAGCGTTGATCCAGATGCTGGATGGTTGCCAGCACCGGGGCCCGGATTCAACCGGATTTGCACTTTACAGTTCTTACCGACCGGACCAACTGAAGTTGAGGTTCTTTCTGGGTAATGAACAGTTGCCGGATCAAGCCATCGAGGCTATTCGTCAGCGGTTGACCGAACTGGGTGCCCGCATTACCGATCAGGCCCATATCGGCGATAACTACCGAGTCGTCGTCGAGTATTCCGACGATGTTCAACAACTGGCTTACGCAATAGAACGCGCGGCCAAGGTGATCTCGATCGGGACGAGTCTGGAGATTGTCAAGGATGTGGGAAGCGCTCACGATGTGGATGACCGCTATAGCGTACGGGATTACCAGGGCAGTCACGGCCTTGGGCATGTCCGGCTGGCCACTGAGAGTGACGTCAAACCGGAGGCATCACATCCCTTCTGGGCGACCGGCTTTGCTGATGTGGCCATCGTGCATAACGGGCAGATTACCAATTACTGGAAGATGCGTAGACGACTGGAGCAGCGGGGATTTGAATTCACGACCGACAACGACAGTGAACTGATCGCGGTGTATCTGGCAGATAAACTGGCACAAGGTACGGAACTGAATGAAGCGCTGGCTTCATCGATAGACGACCTGGACGGCACATTTTCTTTTCTGGTATCCACCAAAGACGAGATCGGGTATGCCAAGGACCGACTGGCAGCCAAGCCCATGATTCTTTATCAAGATGATGAACTGGTTGCGGTCGCGTCAGAAGAGGTTTCGCTGAATCGGCTTTTCCCGGGCCAGGCCCTGAATACACGGGAACCTGCGCCGGGCACCTACGCCACATGGTCACGCTCGATCTAGCCGGACACAGCGTTCGGGAGGTCAACCAGCAATTGCGTCAAGCTGGTGATGCCGGTGATGACGTGACGATCCTCAACCCGGATGCCAGACATCACATAGGCGTTGGACTGACCCACGCCATAAACGTAAAAGTAGAAGGGTCCGCCGGTTATTTCTGTGCCGGTCTTTCCGACCGAGCCCGCTTCGAAGTTACGCACAACGTGGGTTGGGGTGTGGGTGACAATATGTATAGCGGTTCCGTTCTGGTGGGTGGTAATGCTGGCGCTATTCCCGGAGTAGCCATTCGCGGTGCCGAGATTGTCATCAGGGGCAACATGGGTTCCAGGGCTGGTCAGGTGATGAAGGCTGGAACGCTGTGTTGTGCCGGGAATGCGAATTTTATGGCCGGTTACATGATGTACGGCGGCCGGATCATCATCCTCGGGGACTCCGGTGAACGGGTGGGTGAGGACATGTCCGCCGGTGAGATCTTCATCGGCGGCAAAGTCGAAGACCTCGGTTCAGACGCTATGCTGGCGGATACCGAGGTATCTGAAATTGATGACATACGTCAGTTTCTGGACCGTTACGGCATTTCCTTCAAGGGCGCCTTCAGCAAAGTGATCAATGCTGGAAAGAAACTCCGTTATGGCAGCAGCGAACGACAGATGCGCAGCCTTCCATTTAGGTCGTTTTCAAGTGGTTCAGGTTATTGGAATGCCAAGGTGCAAGAAGACATCGTCATCAAAGCGCAAAGTGGACGCTACCGGATTCGAGGTTACGGTGGGGCCCGGCCCTTGCCCCACCTTGCTGATCTTGCCTTTCGGAAGGACCTTTCCCGAGCGGGTGAGATGGCTGACGTCGTGGAGCGAGTGAGAATGGACACCCAGATCGGCGGAATAAACGGTGCTGAACCCCTGAAGCTCAGCATGCCGGTCATGATCGCACCCATGAGTTACGGGGCACTTAGCCGTTCAACCAAGCAGGGTATCGCCATGGCCTCGGCGATGTCCGGAATCGCGGAAAACACCGGCGAGGGCGGTATGAGTGATGCACAACGGGATGCCGCCGGCCAGTTGATCTTCCAGTGTCTGGGTGGACGACTGGGCTGGAATATCCATGACATGCGTCGAGCGGACGGTCTTGAGATCTATATTTCTCAAGGCGCCAAGCCGGGGCTCGGCGGTCAGCTAATGGCCAAGAAGGTAACGCCGGAGTTAGCACAGATTCGAGGTATCCCTTCGGGAATTGATCTGCGTTCACCCTCGCGCCACCCGGACATCCTCGGTGCCGACGATCTGGTGATCAAGGTGGAGGAATTCCGAGAGGCAACGGATTATCGATTACCGGTTAGCATCAAGCTTGGCGCCGGCAGGATTCGGGATGACATCAAGATCGCCGTCAAAGACGGATTCGATTTTGTTGAGCTCGATGGCATGCAGGGCTCGACCGGTGCGGGCAGTTCCGAGGTCATCGACCATGTCGGTATACCGACACTACCCGCTATTATTGAAGCACTGGAAGCCCTCGAGGAGATCGGTGCCCGGGAACAGATTGAGATCGTCCTGATGGGGGGGCTGCGTGACGGCGTTGATGCGGTCAAGGCCCTGTGCCTCGGTGCCGATGCCGCCGCCTTTGGCACCTCGGTCATTATTGCGGGGGGCTGCATTGCCTGTATGCAGTGCCACGTTGGCCAGTGCGTGACAGGCATCGCAACCCAGGACCCTGGTCACGAGGACCGGTACAAGCCCGAATCTGAGGCCCGCAACATCCACCGGTTTCTGGAAGGCGTGCGCTGGCAGATCGCAGCGATCACTCAGGGGCTGGGCTATGACGACGTCAAGAGCCTGAGCCGGGACGACCTGGTGGCCCTGACGCCGGAAGCTGCACAGATCACTGGGTTGCCCTTCGAGCCTGAGCAGGGATACCGCCCAGCCAATCCGGCTGTCGCGCAGGGTGCAGGATGAGTGTCTACGATCTGGCACGGATTCAAGTCCCTGCCGTGCCACCAGGTTTCAGCGACGATACCGCTGATCATGATTTTGTTCCTGCACCGTGCCAGGTGGCGTGTCCCGTTGGGACGGACGCACCGTCGTACATCGCGTACATCTGGGAAAAGCGGACCGAAGATGCCTTCGAGGCGATTACAGCGACTAATCCCTTCAGTTCGATCTGTGGCCGGGTTTGTGATGCGCCCTGCGAGCCCGCTTGTCGGCGTGAGAGCAGTGACGGTGCCGTACAGATTCGTAATCTCAAACGCTACGTCATGGATCAGCTGGGGAAGGACTACCGGCCCGAGCCGGTTGCTGTCACCCGTAACGAGAGAATCGCTATCGTTGGTGCAGGCCCGGCCGGCCTGACAGCGGCTCACGATCTCTGCGTATCCGGTTTTTCTGTAGATGTCTATGAAATGACCGACCGCGCCGGCGGCACAATGGTCTGGGGTATCCCGGAATTTCGTCTGCCACCCGGCATCATCGACGAGGATATCGAACGGCTCTTGCAGAAGTGTCCGGGACTCAAGATCCACCTCAATTCACCGCTGGGCGAAAGCGTCTCGCTGGATCAGCTCAAGTCTGAGTATGAGGCTGTTTTGCTGACGCTGGGTGCCTGGTGGGGTAAGCCGATGGAGATTCCCGGTGAATCCGACCATCGGGTGGTCGATGGGGTGAGTTTCTTGCGCCGGATTAACGCTGGCGAACGACCGGAGCTGCCCGAAACGGTCGTTGTCGTAGGCGGTGGGGACGTGGCAATGGATGCTTGCCGGGTCGCCAAACGACTTCCCGGCTGTAAAACCGTCAAGGTTATCTACAGACGAGGTGCCGACGATATTCCGGCGCGAAAGATTGAACTTCATCACGCGCTTCGGGAGGACATCGAGTTTGTCTATAACACGCTGCAGACAGGCGTCACCGGTTCCACTCAAGGACTACGGTTATCGTGTGTCAGAACGGAGCCCGGCGAGCCCGATGAGGACGGCCGACGGGCACCGGTGATTGTTGCGGGCAGCGAGCACGAAATAGCCTGTGGCATGGTCATCGCCGCCGTAGGCCAGAAAGGTGAGAGCAGTGAACTCGAGCTGCATGACTTGATGGATGATGACCGGGTACGGGCTGATTTTGCTTCGATGCGGACCGCGGATTCCAAGGTTTTTGCCGCCGGTGACGGTGCATTTGGAGGCTCAACTATCGTCGTGGCGATGCACCATGGGCAGCGGGCGGCCTACTACATCCGGTCTTTTCTTGATGGCATCGAGAATCCTATTCCCTACCGTACACCGTACCGCACGAGAAGGGTGCCAGTAGCGCAGGATCTCTTGTGGGAGATAAACCCGGTTGAGGAACCGGTGTTTCACGGCCTGGGCCAGAATCCAGTGGCCTTTCCAGAAATTGAAGACACCTATGACGAGGCCGCTGCGCAGCGAGAGGCAGCACGCTGCTATCGATGCGATGCCGAAACCGGCTCCGCGGATTATTCGGTACACCATCGGGAAGACCTTTTCTCCATGGCGAGGAC
>CAJXBY010000211.1 GCA_913051905.1 uncultured Gammaproteobacteria bacterium
AGCAACTGCTGGTATTCTCCTTTACGGTCCTTGACGACCGGTGCCAGCAGCAGCAGGCGGCTGCCCTCTGGCAGCGCCATGACCCGATCAACCATCTCACTGACCGTGCTTGCGTTGAGTGCTCCGCCGTGTTCAGGGCAGCGGGGTTGACCGACCCGTGCGTAGAGCAGTCGCAGGTAATCGTAGATCTCGGTGACAGTGCCGACGGTCGAGCGTGGATTGTGGGAAGAGGATTTCTGTTCGATGCTGATGGCGGGTGACAGGCCTTCGATGAGATCGACGTCTGGTTTTTCCATCAGCGACAGAAACTGCCTGGCGTAGGCCGAGAGTGACTCGACGTAACGCCGTTGTCCCTCAGCGTAGATCGTATCGAAAGCCAGAGAGGATTTGCCTGAACCGGAAAGACCCGTGATGACGATCAGGTGATCCCTGGGCAGATCCAGATCGACATTTTTCAGATTGTGTGTCCGGGCGCCCCGGATCTGTATTTCCCGCATCATTAGGGCCAGCTTCAAGTCAAACTGTTAATATTACGTCTCGTTGGATCAGGCTTTCAAAACCTTTTTTCAACTTCTTGGGTTTTCAGGCATCTTGGGTTCCTGACGCCCACTGCGGAACCCGTGTGCCTAGCGGTTTGTGGTCGGCTGCCCGGCTTGAGCCCTGGTTGAATGACCTCTGTCCCGTAAAACCTGAATTACCTGAAGCCTGAAGCGAGTGAAAAACGTTCCGCTGAACGCGCTTGAGAGACGTTCGCTCGCTGCGTTGTCTTCGGTATTGGGCCTGAGGATGTTCGGCCTGTTCCTGATTCTTCCGGTGTTTGCACTCTACGCTGACGGGCTTGCGGGATCGAATGCGATGCTGGTGGGTGTGGCACTGGGTGCCTACGGGCTCACCCAGGCCCTGCTTCAGGTTCCATTTGGAATGCTGTCAGACCGCTTCGGCCGCAAACCTTTGCTCACAGCCGGCTTGCTGCTGTTCGTTCTGGGCAGTGTGGTCGCCGCAAAGGCGGCCACCATCGAAGGTGTCATTTTCGGTCGGGCGCTACAGGGTGCGGGCGCGATCTCGGCTGTGGCTTTGGCGCTGCTGGCAGACCTTACCCGCGTGGAGCAGCGGACCAAGGCCATGGCTCTGGCGGGCATGAGCATCGGTGCGTCGTTTCTGGCAGCCCTCATATTGGGTCCGTTGCTGGCAGAGTCGCTGGGGTTTCAGGGGCTGTTCTGGATCAGTGGTCTCCTGGCGCTCGCTGCTTTGCCGGTGATCTGGTGGCTGGTGCCCTCGGCACGGGTTCTGGCTGATGCCCCCGCTCAGCAGCCGGCCCGCGGAAAGCTGAAGACGCTTTTGCTGGATTCGCAACTGATCCGGCTGGACGTCGGAATTTTTGTTCTACATATGGTCCTGACGGCGTTGTTTGTGGCGGTGCCGCTGGCACTGCGGGACAGTGTCGGGCTGAGTCCGGGGCGGCATTGGCAGGTGTACGTCCCGGTCCTGCTGGTGTCGGTGCTTTCGATGGTGCCGCTTTTGCTGCTGAGTATGCGGCGCAGAAACACGATGACAGTCTTCAGGGGCTCGATCGGCATTCTGCTTGGCGCCTTGCTGCTGCTCGCGGTCGGGTCCGATCAAGTGCCCCTTCTTGTCGGCGGACTGTGGTTGTTTTTTACAGGATTCAACCTGCTCGAGGCCATGCTGCCTTCTCTGACGTCCCGGTTGGCGCCGGCTGGCCGAAAGGGCAGCGCCCTGGGCGTTTACAACACCTTCCAGTTTAGCGGCGTATTCTTTGGTGGGGTTTTGGGCGGATCGGCCTATAGCCTTTGGGGGGGTGCGGGGGTTTTCTTTTTCGCGACCGTTTGCGTGGTTCTGTGGCTGGTGTTGGCGCTGACCGGTCCTGCACCCGCGCTGCTGGAAAGTCTCACCGTTCGGCTCGAACGTGACGAATCGGACGATCTTACGAGTATTGAAGAGCGCCTGCGTCAGGTCTCCGGAGTCCGGGAAATCACGGTCATGCCTGAGCGCGGTGTGGCGTATCTGACGGTCGACCCCGAGATCATCGATCACGAATTCCTCAAAAGGGTCGACGGCATTATCGCTGTTGAGTGATCAGTGGCCTGCAGGCAGATTCCTGTAAAGACAGGGTCATGTCAACGCGGGATTTTCTGTGCGACATGACACAATTTTCTCTCTTAATCGGCGTTATACTCGGTTACGATATCGGCCATTTATTCACCGGATCGAGGTTGGAGAGGTGATGAGGAGGGCCGTCGACTAACAGCGAAGACGACAGTCGGAGAGTACTATGGCGAGAGGCGTTAATAAGGCAATTATCGTTGGGAATCTGGGCCGTGACCCTGAAGTGCGTTATTCGGCCAGCGGCAGTGCGATAGCCAACGTCACTGTGGCAACGACCGACAGCTGGAAAGACCGACAGTCGGGTGAGCGTCAAGAACGAACGGAGTGGCACCGCGTGGTGTTCTTCAACCGCTTGGCAGAAATTGCCGGTGAGTACCTCAAGAAGGGCTCCCAGGTGTACATCGAAGGTCGAATCCAGACCCGGAAATGGGAGGACAAGGACGGCAACGATCGCTGGACTACCGAAATTGTCGCGAACGAAATGCAGATGTTGGGCTCGCGCGGCGGCGGTGAGATGCAGGATGCTCCCGCTCAGAACTACGGCGGCGGGCAATCCCGCGGTGCAGCATCCAGCGCCAATGACTCGGATTTCGATGATGACATCCCATTCTAGGAGATCGTTCATAAACGCCGAGGCAGATTAATGAAGAGAGTTGATCTCACCGAAGGAGAGAGCCATGGCACGTCCCCCTGTCCCCTATGATTTTCTGCCGGCAGTTGAATCTTTTACGGTAACCAGCAACGATATAGCTGACGGCGGGATGCTGGCCATGCCGCACGTGTCCGGCGTCTTTGGTGCCGGCGGCGAAGACATCTCGCCGCATCTTGCCTGGTCAGGCGCCCCGGCACAGACCCAGAGTTATGTCGTCACCTGTTTTGATCCCGACGCTCCAACGGGCAGTGGCTTCTGGCACTGGACCGTATACGATATTCCTCCCAGCGTCAGTGAACTGCCGACCAATGCCGGTTCCGCCGATGGTGCGGGTCTGCCAGAAGGCGCCAAGCAACTGAAAAACGATGCGGGCCTTTACGGCTACCTGGGCGCAGCCCCGCCGCCCGGCCATGGTCCGCACCGTTACCTCTTCGCCGTGCACGCACTCGGCGTGGATTCTCTGCCTATAGATGATCAGACGACGGCGGCCGTGTGCGGCTTCAACATGTTCGGCAATTCGCTGGCGAGGGCGCTGATTACACCGGTTTACGAGCAGAAATAACCATGAAGCTCCATCGCGGCAGAGGCGGCCGGCCACTACTCCAAGCCCGGCGACTAGGTCTGTTCTGAATGGCATGCCGGGCACTGTTCCCGGTTCCCCATTCCATCCACCGGGACCGCGGTGTCACCGTGGCCGGTGACACCGCTGCTCCTGTTCGGGGCTAAAGCCTGAAGCGGGCGTCAGGCAAAACTGACGACACGAATGATTCCCCGGTAGTTGATGTCGAATGTACCGAGCGCAGCTTGGTAATCCGCATTGGCTCCTAAAGCATCATACGTTTTTTCGATCGCATCCATCGATGGGTAGGTCACCCCGAGTAACCGGTTGCCGGCATTACTGCCCGTAGCGAGAGTACCGAACCGAAGGGTCATGGCGCCGTTCTCTGCGAAGATGGGTGCGAGTTGCGCAATCGTTTCAACAGATGAGGCCGGTGCTGCCGCGCGAGTCAGGACGACATATTTCATGCTGTCACGGGGATTCTGGTCGAAAGGTACGGAATGCAGTTTGAGGATGTTTCTCATTACCACCTGAACTTTGCCGCTTGCCATCATCGCCTGGTAGTCCGAAGAAGCCGCATAAATATCCAGGGCTTTATCAAACCCACTCAGGTTTTCATAGGACTGGAAGAGTGCAACTGAACCTGCATGCTCTCCGGTACCAATCCTGCCAAGCGTTACGGTAAGTGCGCCTGCCTTGGACTTGAGTTCATCGATCACGCTGTTTGCCTGCTCTACAGCCGTGTTGAAATAGTCAGGCTCGACTTTTGCTACTGTGATTACAAAATAATTCGGATCTGACATGGTGTTTTCTCCTGTGGTGATTAATCTTTGTTCTTGAACCGATGGCATAAAGCGGTACATTGATGTTACCTGAAACACGTTCAGCCATCACAGCGCCGCTGACCGGTGATACTGTTGCGGTACATGTATCGAATGGTTATCTGATCGAATCCTGTCTAAGCGCCCCTCTAACTGAAGATCCTGGAGAAAACACCTGTCCGTTTGCAGAGTTGCCTGCTTCACCAGTGTAAACATGGACCGGGTGGTCGAAGCCACGTAAGCCATGCGAAATTTCATTGAGTCGACCGGCGCCGAGTGTGTTGATGTTGCCCCCTATCGACGAGGAAGCGGTATGGTCATCGCCAGATACGCTGACTCGAACACCATGGAAGCAGCAACACCGGCGGCCTGGCTGGTTTTCGGCTAACAGATCGACGGTGGCATCTTCGATGGCACTTCAGTAGAACTCTGGAGTGATGAGACCCTTATCTCGATCTGAGAGCCTGCCCCCCTGCCAAGCGGATTCCAACACTACAGGTGGTCGATCTTTAGCGTCTGTGCTTTTAAGAATAGTTAAATCCATCATTTCAATGGGT
>CAJXBY010000212.1 GCA_913051905.1 uncultured Gammaproteobacteria bacterium
GTCTTCCAGGAACCCTTAGCGAAGAACGGAGGATTTAAAGAATGCGTCGACTGATAAATTTTTCGCTGGTGCTGCTGTTGGGCGTGTTTCTCGCAGGTTGTGCTGCCAGCAAGAAAAAAGGTGCGGCAGAGGTCGAAGACTCGAGCGTCAATGTGCAGGCCGACGCAACTTCTTCAGGCCTTGCTTCCGATGGCACGAGTTCCGGTGAAGCGCTTGCGAGCGCGGACTCTGAGCCGATTATCGAGGATGACCCGCTCGGCAAACGGGTAATCTACTTTGAGTTTGACAGCAGCGCGCTGACACCCGAAGCACAAAGCATTGCAGAGGCCCATGCAGAATATTTGGCAGGTAATCCCGGCATGGCGGTGGTGCTAGAAGGGCACGCAGATGAACGTGGCACACGGGAATACAACCTGGCACTGGGTGAACGCAGAGCCAACGCCGTCGCGGAACTCTTCCAGGTGATGGGCGTTGCACCGGACGCCATTCGGAGCATCTCGTATGGTGAGGAACGGCCCATTGCCATGGAACACGACGAAAGCGCATGGTCACTGAATCGTCGCGTGGAGATTCTCTATTAGCTGGATGTTGTAGAGGGTCAAGCCAGCCGGAGTCCGGTATGCGGGGCAGTAAGGCGCGTGTCGGCTGGTTCGCAGCATGCGTTCTGCTGTTGCTGGTGAGCGGCTGTGCCGAGCTGCCGGTTGACGGTTCAGACACGAGTGCCTTATCCCGACAACTGAACAGCAGCCCCGTACGATTGGCGCAAAGCACCCAGGCGGGCGATCTATCCACTACCGATGCGACGGATCCTGGTGCCGCACTCGTTCTGATCGAGGAGTTGCGCAGCCAACTCCAGAAGCTGAGGGACCAGTTTGAGGTTCAGAAGTTCGAGTTGGAAAAGCTCCGCCGGCGCCAGCGCGAACTGTACGATGACCTCGATGAGCGTCTGAGACGCGAGGAGCGCCTCACATCGGCGATGCCGCAGCCACCCGCCTCGGGAAATGCAGCAATGACAGCAGAATCGTCGCCGGGCCTGCCTTCCGGGACAGTTGTTCAATCGGTGACCCAATCGTCACAAACCCAGGTTGGGAAGGCCGCGGACGCAACATTGCCGGATACCATCGTTGTGGGTACGGCGTCGCGGGAGATCGTGACGTCGGAATCTGCCAGTACCCAGGAAGGTCGCCGTAATACAACGCAAAGTGTCTCGATCAGCGAAGAAGACGCCTATGATCAGGCCTTCGACCTGCTCAAGGAAAGCCGTTACGCTGATGCCGCCGTGCAATTTTCCCAGTTCATCCGCCGTTTTCCAACAAGTGAACTCAACGACGATGCCTGGTACTGGATTGGTGAGGCGCGTTATGTGACCCGTGAATTTGACGCTTCAATGCGGGCATTCGAAACGGTCATTAACCATTTCACCAACAGCCCGCGAATTCCTGCTTCCCACTTGAAGATCGGTTACATCCAGTATGAGAACGGTGCCTATGACGACGCCCGAAAGACATTGGACTATGTGCTAGATGCTTATCCCACCCACCGTGTTGCCGTCAGTGCGAAGGCTAGATTAAAGAAAATGGACAGGGAAGGTCGATGAATTCTTCCGGTCATGCGGATTGTCCGCGTGTCAGAATTTCAATGCCATGTCTTTCGTCGCCAGTTTTTGGTGATCATCTCACCGTTCACCTCAAACAGGGCATAACAGGAACCGATTGACGATGGAAGAATGGTCAGTTGTTCACAAGGTGGCACTCTGGGGATTTCTGGGCGCGATTGTATTTGGTGCCGTCTGTAACAAAGCACAGTTCTGCACCATGGGTGCGGTCAGTGACTGGGTCAGCATGGGTTCGCTGGTGCGTCTTCGGTCGTGGCTGCTGGCGATCGGCGTTGCGTTGCTCGCTGCCCAGGGCATGCAGGCCGCAGGTTGGATTGACCTTTCGGCATCAATCTATCTGTCGGGTAGGCTCGGGTTAGCAGGTCATGTCGTCGGTGGTTTCCTGTTCGGCGTCGGCATGACCCTGGGTGCGGGTTGTGGCCAGAGAACGCTGGTGCGGGTCGGTGGCGGCAACCTCAAGTCGCTGGTTGTCCTCGTTATCCTGGGGCTAACGGCCTATATCACCTTACGCGGATTGCTCGCACCCGTGCGGATAAACATGATCGAACCGCTCAGTTTGGATGTGACCGGCTATGGATTGGCCGATCAGTCGCTCGGCACCCTGATCGCTGGAGCGACCGGGGCGGACAGCGGGACCGTTTCGATCATCGTTCCTCTCGTGATTGGTTTGGGGTTGATCTGGTTCGCCTTTAAAGACCACGATTTTCGAGCCAGTCGCGACAACATTCTGGCTGGATCGGTGGTCGGGCTACTGGTGGCTGGGGCCTGGTATGTGACCGGGGTGATCGGCAACGACGATTTCGAACCGGTTCGACTCGAGACCCTGACCTTCATCGCACCCGTGGGCAATGCCCTTAATTATCTGATGACCTGGACCGGTTCCACCATTGGTTTCGGTGTTGCCGTGGTTCTAGGCGTGCTGGCGGGGTCTCTGGGTTATTCGGTCGCCACTGGACGGTTTCGGGTCGAAACGTTTTCCACCCGTGCCGACATGCTTAATCATCTCTATGCCGGAGCGCTGATGGGTTTCGGCGGTGTGCTGGCGCTGGGCTGCACAATCGGCCAAGGGGTCGGAGGACTCTCTACGTTGTCCCTGGGTTCACTGATAACAATCATCGCTATAGTTTTCGGTTCTGCCCTGACCAACAAGTTTCAGTACTACCGGTTGGACGACTCTTTTGTTAAATCGCTACACCAAGCCCTTCAGGATCTTCGTCTGTTGCCGAGGTGAACCATCTGTACGGCTGCCCCGATTCTACAAGGGCAAACACTCAGCGGTTATAATTCCCGGCCTTCCGGGCCGTTAGCTCAGTCGGTAGAGCATCTGACTTTTAATCAGGTGGTCGCAGGTTCGATCCCTGCACGGCCCACCAATAAAGCCCACTGTTACTAACAGATAGCGATCTCCACTATCCAACTCTTCGCTTGAGAACAACCAGTGCGGGAGTTTTGCGTGACCCCTGACTTTTAATCAGGTAGTCGCAGATTCGGACCTCGCATGGTCCACCCACCAGTCAATTACCTAGGGCACCAAATTGAAGATAATCTGCCACTGAGCGGGTTGTGTCACATCGAAAGAGTTCACTTGGAGATCTATCAGGTACAGTTAAATCGCTCGAGAGTAAGAAAATCATTTTTGACCGGTAAATATCCTTCTAGGCTAGTTCATCGAATATGAGCATCCGCAATATTGTCGACACCTGTCTTTATCCCTTGTGCGATGGAAATGGCACAACTTATCAAAAGCTTGTGGCCGGATGTCGACAACAATTAGAACAAGACGGATGCTGCTTGCTCCCTGGCTTTGTGAAATCGGAAGCACTGGAACAGGCAAGGCAAGAAGCTGTGGAGCTTGCCTCGGAAGCATTCCAGATGAACCACTATTTTGCATATGATGATATCAATGACGATACGTTGTCGCGGGATCTGAACGGTTTGCCGGAGGATCATCCTCGTCGATTCAAATCTCTGACCAAAATTAGGTTTATTGCGAGAGATTTGATCAGTTTATGGAATCCAATTAACCAGATTCATAACTGGTCAGATATGTGTTTCTTTTTGCAGGATGTGATGGAGATAGCAGCAATTTATCCCAATGAATGCCCCCTGTCTTCCTGTGTATTTACCGTCGCTGAGGCAGGCGAGCTACAAGATTGGCACTTTGATGGTAATGATTTTATCGTTACGCTGATGCTGGAAGACAGCACGCAAGGTGGTCATTTTGAGTTCGTTAGAGGTTTAAGACAACCAAACCAGGACGATGACTTCGAGAACATATCGAAGGTGATTCACGAAGACTACCCCGAAGTCAGCCGTCCGGTAATTAAACCTGGAACGCTGACGCTTTTTTGCGACCGATATAGCTTACACAGAGCTTCCACAGTTGAAGGTAGCGGGCGGCGGATCATGGCAGTGTTATCTTATGAAACCGAGCTGGGAAAAACCGGTACTGACGAATACTTGAAGCTTTTTTATGACCGAACGCTATCCGAAGCCGTGACCGGACACTCTAGGTCAGCAAGCCTATAGACCACACGTGAGCTGGCGTACGATGTGAGGTCTCCTCACACTATAGGCATAATGTATCGATCTTAGTCCTTCGATCCGATAAGAAAAATTCAGCACTGTGACTTCAGTCGATTCACCGCACCTGCAGTTGTTGCTGGAAGGACGAATTTCTTTGATGCTCTGGCGTCTGGCTACACCGAATGTAGCCGCTGTGGTCATCATGTCTGTTGTGACTATTGCCGATGCATGGTTTGTTGGGAAGCTGGGAACAGCCCCGCTTGCAAGCCTGGCTTTGGTTTTTCCGTTTCAAACGTTGATGGTCATGGTAGCAGGTGGCGCTATTGGGGGTGCTGCGACCTCATCGGTTGCGAGAACACTCGGTAGCGGATCAAAAGAGAATGCTGAAGCTGCAGCGTGGCATGCGCTCATCATTGCGGGGGTTATGTCGATCATTTTTCTGCTGGTACTGGGGATTTTCCCCCAGCAGATTTATGCCCTGCTCGGTGGTACAGGCGAAGCGTTGAATGGCGCTGTTCTCTATAGCAAGATTGCGTTTGGAGGATCTGTATCGATATT
>CAJXBY010000213.1 GCA_913051905.1 uncultured Gammaproteobacteria bacterium
GCCTCCGAATAGCAAAGCCGCACCCATTGCCCGTCGCGGTTGCGCTCAGCCAGAAACGGGTTGTGCGGTGTCAGCCCGGCCCAGCGGCGCAGCATCTGGCCGACCTGGGTCTCGTATCCCCCGAGCGGAACCGGGGATTCGATCACCAATCCGCCGCCCCTGGTTTTTCTGGCCGTGACCATTGCCGGTGCAAACTGCAGGTCAGTCATGTTCAGCAGATTCCCGACACACGATAACCTCCCACAGCGTTAAACCACCGCTGTCAAAAGACTTTACATGTGATCTATATTTGGGGCTTCGCATACTGCGGTAAAGCAGACAATCAACGAGTATCACCGAATGTCAAAAACACAAGCATTCTTCAACGACTACCTGCCGGGCAAGCTTTCCGCCAACCCGGATCTGGCCGGCAAGGTAGACCAGATTTTCCAGTTCGAAATCGAGGGTGCAGGCAGTTTCAGTGTTGACCTGACCGTGGGTGAAGGATCCGTCACTGCCGGAACGCATGACAGCCCTGACTGCACAATCAGCTGTACGGAAGCGGTATTCGAGCAGATCCTCGACGACCCGACATCCGCAATGACACTGATGAGCGCAGGCCACCTGACCGTCTCCAACCTGATGGCTGCCATGTCACTGCAGAAGATTTTCTGAGAAACCCTTCGGGCACAAGCTGTGAATACCGATAATCTGCCGGGATGTCGGTAGCTGACGATTCCCATCGCTGAATCCCAGGCGCAGGGCTGTGCGATCACTCAGAAGCGAGTCCGGCAGGCACACGAGGACGTGATCTTCTGATCAGACCGTAAGAGGACGACGTCAAGGCGTTCCCTTATGCTGCGCGCCCGATCGAGCTTGCCCGAGCGCTCGAGACACTCGACATAACCGTGCAGACTCCAGACGTTGTCCGGGTGCTGTGACGGGCGCGAGAGACTGTCGTCGATACCGAGGTCGGCTCGATAGACCGCCTCCGCCTCACTGATGCGGCCTTGTTCGAGCAGCAGAGCCCCCAGGGCGTGACGGGGCGGGTGCATCCAGGCCCAGGGCTCTGTGTAATAGAGCTCATCATTAAGACCAACGGCCTGTTCGAGATAACTGAACGCAAGATCATGGTTCTCCTTGCGGTATTCCAGTTCACCAAGCATCATCGCCTTACCGATGGCCAGGATATCGTGCGCGGTATTGTTGAAGAAAAACCTTGATTCTGTGATGCGTTCAACGGCTTCGGTAAACAATGACGCTTCCGCTTCTGCGGCCTCGATCTGGCCCAGAGCCGAGTGGGCAACACTGCGGGCATAGCGGCACATTGCTGTAGACACACAGTACAACGCGGGGTCGGCTGGCAGCGGCCTTACGATGATCTCCTGCCATTTGCCAAAACGCACCAGCACATGCACGTACATCGAATAGTACCCTTCCAGGGTCGCTGCCATGTGTGGCCGCTCGACCCCCAGTAGGTCGGCAGTTAACGTTCGGATCATCGTCTCTGCTGCGGTGATTGCCGGCTCGTATCGACCGGCAAACATACTGGCATACATCATCATATGCAGGTCGTGACACATTGACGTGATATAAAAGTTGTCGTATCCGGCGAGTTCTAAGAATTTCTCGTCCGCAGATATGGCTTTCTCGCTGACCGCGATGGCGTCATGGTATCGGCCGCAGATCACGTAGATGTGTGCAGGCATGTGTTGTAGGTGGCCGGCGTCTGGGCACAGTCCCGATAGCTGGTCTGCTGCGCCCAGGGCCTTTTCCGGCGTCGGGGACATCTCCAGAGCATGAAGATACATGTGTAACATCCCGAGGTGAGGTTGTAACCTGTTCTTCGAGACGTACCCCAGTCCACCTTCAAGAACAGCAATAACCTCCAGGGTATCTGCGCCGTCACTCGGTATGCGATTATGAATATCCCACAGTTTCCACGGCGTTCTTGTCATCATCGCTTCGGCGAAAAGCGCGATCACATCAAGATCGTTGGGGAATCTCTTATGAACCTTTCGCATGGCGTCGGCATACGCATCATCCCAGCCCTGCAATACGTCGATATCAACCAACTGGTCCGATTGGAATCGTCGTGAGAGAGCACATATAAGGCCCTCTTCGACCGGGGGGTGGCCATCCAAAAGCCCAAGAGCTTGCTGTATGCTGTTGTACCCCTTATCCAGTGACGTACGGGCTTCGGATTCACTCATCAATTTCCACGGCAGGTTATAGAAGGGGCCGCTTGCAAACGCGATCCCCCAATAAGCCATCGCACATGTCGGGTCGATATCGGCCGCTCGCCTGAAACATTCCACGGCCTCCTCATGATTGAAGCCGTAGCACCAGACCAGACCCCTGTCGAACCAGGTCTGCGCTTCGGGACTGGCAACCGTGACCGGTCGTGAGTACCCGCCGAGTTCAAACGAATAGCTCATCGTGCACCGGTGGCTGTGAGCACCCGGGGATCTACCCCAAAGCCTCTGCGATTAGTCTTCCCAGACATAAAAGCCTTCACCGGATTTTCGACCCAGCTTGCCCTCTGCAACCATACGCTGCAGCAACTCGGGCGGGCGAAAATGCTCAGCACCCAGTGCCCGGCACAGGTAGTCACCGACCGAGAGTCGCACATCCAACCCCACCAGATCCCCGAGACGCAGCGGCCCGATCGGATGGCGGTAACCGTGAACCATCGCAGCGTCGATATCTTCAGGACTTGCCACGCCCTGCTCAACCATGCGGATCGCCTCCATCCCAAGGGCGATTCCAAGACGGCTGCTGGCAAATCCGGGTGAGTCATTGACCACTACCAACTCCCGGTTCATCAGTCTGCCGATTTCGCGAACCGTATCAACCACCGGCTCAGATGTCTGTCTTCCACGAACAATTTCGAGCAACCGTACGATGTGGGCTGGGTTGAAAAAATGCATGCCGATGACCCGTTCCGGACAGGGTGTGCCGGCTGCGATCTCAGAGATGCTGAGAGAAGAAGTGTTGGATGCCAGTATCGTGTGCTGCGGTACCTGTGCGCTGACCTGCCCAAAAATCTCCTGCTTAAGAGTCATTCGCTCGGGGACCGCTTCGATCACGAGATCGACCTGCTGCACAGCAGCGTCCAGGTCATTGACGGTGGTCAGGCGGCTCATTGCCAGAGCCCTTTCGTCTTCGTTCAGTTTTTTGCGGGCAATACCTACAGCCAGTTCCTGATCGATCTGCTGGATGGCGTCTGCCAGAATTCCGGCGTCGACGTCGAAGAGCCGGGTGGCAAATCCGGACAAGGCGCTGACCTGGGCGATTCCGCGGCCCATTGTGCCCGCACCGATCACTGCAACCGATTGAAGAGCCATCATCGATTCGGGTTCTTTGCGGTCAAGGTGTCTTGCCGGCCAGATTTTGGGCGCTGTCGTAGCCCTCAATGACAACGAGATCACCTTGCGATGCCTCCGTTCTCAGCGCTTTGGCCGATTGGTATTCGGGAGAATAGTAGCAATCCAGCGCAGCCTGGTAACTTTCAAACTCGATGACGATGTTTCGTTCGCGCCCGGAGCCTTCGACTACCTCATGGGACCCTCCGCGAACGAGGAACCTGCCCCCGTACTTCGCGAACGGCTCGGCGTTCGCCCGGATGTAATGCTGGTAGGCTTCAGGATCGGAGACATCGATTCGTCCAATCCAGTATCCTTTTGCCATCGTGCGTTCTCCATCAGTTGGACCGACACAGCGCCGGTCTGAGGGCTAAACAGCGTGGCCGACCGCCGGGTCACCGATGCGGCGATTACGTTGCCACTAGGAAGCACTATTCTGCCAGTATAGGGCGAGAGAGCCGGGACTGTTCACAGCGGAAGAGAACCCGCCGCCCGTTTTTATTGATGATCACGGGAATTGGCCACCGGAAGTTGGTCCCCGACTCCGTCTTTTTGCGAGGTAAACGATGACCTTCAAGATTCCAACGCCTCTGCAGACCCTCGATGTCACGATGGATGACGGCGCAGTGGTCCGCGTCCGGCAGCACAGCCGGGGCACACTGCGTCTACTACTCAGTCATGGTAACGGCTTTGCCATAGACGCTTATTTTCCGTTCTGGGGACCACTGCTAAAGCAGTTTGAAATTGTGGTATTCGATATCCGTAACCACGGCCAGAATCCGCTGCATCGCCTCGAGTCCCACGACCAGGCACACCTGGTTCAGGACTTTGAGACACTGTATCGGGAGATACCGGATGCTTTCGGCACCAGACCGACGATCGGTGTTTTCCATTCGGTCTCGGCAATCACCGCACTGCTTCAGAACCTTAAGTATGGAAAACGTTGGGAAGCGCTGCTGCTCGTGGACCCCTCTCTTACGCCACCTGCGCGCCACCCGCTGTATCAGCGCGCCTGTGGATTCGAGTTCAAGTTGCGTGACTGGGCTCTAGGGCGCCAGCATCAGTTCGAGAATCCTGCGGAACTTGCTGCGATCCTGAAATCCATGCCGCGAATGAACCGGTGGTGCGATGGCAGCCACGATCTGCTGGCTGCTTCTACGCTTCGGGAGATCGGCAACAAGTGGGAACTGGTCTGTCCAGGGGCTTATGAAGCTCGGATCTACGCCGGCAACGCTGACCTGGACATCTGGCACCAGTTATCCAGCCTCACCGGCCCGGTCTGCAGTCTGGGCGCTGACCCTGTTCTGAGAGGCTCATGGCCGCCGGCGTTCCTGAACCGGGCCGT
>CAJXBY010000214.1 GCA_913051905.1 uncultured Gammaproteobacteria bacterium
CCCGATTCGAACCATTCGGCCAGTTTATTAACGACTTCAGGTTGAAGGCGGCCTGAATCGGTCCAACTCTTGAGCATCGATTCGAATTCCTCCAGCTTGAAGAAATGGTGTTCAGACTTACGTTCGGTGGGTACGGCTCCCGAAATTGCTGACACGGGGTTTTTCAACTCGCCGGGGGAATAGGTTGAGCCACAGGATTCGCAGTTGTCGCCAAATTGGTCAGCCGCACCGCAGCGCGGGCACTCACCCCGAATGAAACGGTCAGGCAGAAACATCTGTGCCTCCGGATCATAGGCCTGGGCAATGACCTTATTGCTGATATGGCCGGCACTTTTCAGACGGTTGTAGATGGTTTCAGAGCAGTATCGGTTTTCATCCGAATGGGTGGTGTGGTAATAATCGAATCCGATATGGAACCCGGCGAAATCCCTCTTGTGATCAGTCAGGGCGGCGTTGATTAACGATTCCGGGGCAATCCCTTCTGAGCGGGCCTTGAGCATAATCGGGGTACCGTGTGCGTCATCGGCACAGACATAGTACACGTCATGTCCTTGGCTCCGCTGGAAGCGGCACCAGATGTCCGCCTGAATGACCTCAAGGATATGGCCCAGGTGGATAGGTCCATTGGCGTAGGGCAGAGCGCTGGTAACCAGCATTTTTCTCCTGGGTAAGGTCATTGCAGTCTTGTCTGGTGTATCCCCAGGTTATCCAAAGTCCAACCGGTAGCGTCTGAAAGGGATCTTGGGGACGTTCGGCCTCATCAATTCATGTAGAGGGCGCTATTCTAGCCGAAGGGTAAGTGATGACGGCCCTGTGTTAGCATTGCCGCTCCTCCATGGTACTTAGCCCTCTTGACCGATTGCGTGAAAGACGAGTTTAGCTGGCCGGACAGAATATGATGACTTCGCTATCGAAAGAAGACATACAGAAGGTATTGAGAGCAGTCGTTGACCCCCACACTTCCACGAATCTTGTCGATGGTGGGGCAGTCACCGAGATTCAGACCAGCGACTTGACCGCGTCGGTCAGTGTGACCCTTGGGTACCCCGCCCAAGGCTGGCATGATGAACTGAAGCGGCTGGTGACCGAGGTGATTTTGTGCAAGACGCAGGCACAGTCGGTTGAGGTGTCGGTGCAGACACAAGTGGTGGCCCATGAGGTTCAGAAAGGCGTTACGCCGATCAAAGGGGTACGCAACATGATTGCAGTGGCCTCGGGAAAGGGTGGAGTTGGGAAATCAACCCTGTCGGTCAATCTGGCCCTTGCTTTATCGGCTGAGGGGGCTAGTGTCGGAATCCTCGATGCGGACATTTACGGGCCGAGTCAACCTCGCATGTTGGGGATCAACGGCAGGCCGGAAACCAAGGATGGGAAGAGCTTGGAGCCCTTGAACAGCTACCAACTGCAGGCAATGTCGATCGGCTTTCTGATCGAAGAAGACACTCCGATGATCTGGAGGGGTCCGATGGTCACCCAGGCGTTGGAGCAGTTACTACAGGACACTAGCTGGCGCGACCTGGACTACTTGATAATCGACCTGCCACCTGGTACGGGTGATACCCAACTCACGCTGGCGCAGAAAGTTCCGGTGTCCGGTGCGTTGATTGTCACGACACCACAGGATATCGCACTGCTGGATGTGCGCAAAGCCGTCAAAATGTTTGAAAAGGTTGAAATTCCTGTGCTCGGTATAGTCGACAATATGAGTACACACGTCTGCAGTCACTGCGGGCATGAAGAACACATATTTGGTAAAGGCGGGGGCAAAACCATAGCTCAGGAATACGGCATTGATCATCTCGGGGAGATTCCGCTTGACGGACAGATTCGTGCCGACGCTGATAACGGGCGCCCCACGGTGGTGGCGGATCCAGACGGGGAAGTGGCGCTAGCGTACCGGGACATCGCCCGTCAGGCGGCGGGGCGCTTGGCGGCCCGCAAGCGAGACTACAGTGATGTGTTCCCATCAATCGTCATCCAAAACAACTAAGAAGTGGGATTGAAGCTGGGTGTCTATCAAATCTGACAACTGGATTCGAAAAATGGTGGCAGAACATCAGATGATCGAGCCGTTCGAACCTCGACAGGTTTCAAGAGCCGGTTCGGATAGGATCATTTCCTATGGCACATCCAGCTATGGCTACGACATCCGCTGTTCAAGGGAATTCAAGATTTTTACCAACATAAACTCAGCGGTGGTAGATCCTAAACAGTTCGATGAGAGTAGCTTTGTCGAATACTATGGCGATGTCTGCATAATTCCGCCCAATTCATTCGCGCTTGCACGAACGGTGGAGTATTTTCGTATTCCCCGAAGTGTGCTGACAATCTGCCTTGGGAAGTCCACCTATGCCCGCTGTGGCATCATCGTTAACGTCACCCCGTTCGAACCTGAATGGGAGGGATACGTTACCCTTGAATTTTCAAACACTACACCCCTGCCAGCCAAGATCTATGCCAACGAGGGGGTTGCGCAAGTGGTGTTTTTTGAAGCGAGCGAGCCTTGTGCCGTGTCGTACAAGGACAGGAGCGGGAAATATCAGGGTCAGACCGGTGTCACGCTACCCAAGACCTGACGTAAGGCAGAGTCATGGCCGGTAACAGTTTCGGGCACCTGTTCAGGATAACCACGTTCGGAGAAAGTCACGGACCGGCCCTGGGTTGTGTGATCGACGGTTGTCCTCCGGGACTACCGCTAGAAGTCAGTGAAATCCAGCACGACCTGGACAGACGCCGCCCCGGCCGGTCGAAATTCACGAGCCAGCGACGCGAACCGGACAGGGTCGAGATTCTGTCTGGTGTTTTCGAAGATCAGACAACCGGTACGCCGATTGGATTGTTAATAAGGAACGAAGACCAGCGGCCAGGTGATTACAACAAAATCCGTGAACAGTTTCGCCCAGGCCACGCTGACTACACTTATCTGCGGAAATACGGATTACGGGACTACCGGGGGGGTGGGCGCTCTTCAGCCCGAGAGACGACCTGTCGTGTTGCTGCAGGGGCTATTGCACGAAAGTACCTGGCTTTGGATGCCGGGGTATGGATCAGGGGTTATCTGGCCCAGATGGGTTCGGTTCGTATCGGCCGGCTTGACTGGGAACAGATTGACGAGAATCCGTTTTTCTGTCCCGATTCTGATTGCGTGCCAGAACTGGAATCTCTGATCCAGTCGACCCGGAAGGCCGGCGACTCGATCGGCGCAAGGATCAACGTTGTTGCCGGTGGCGTACCGGCCGGTCTTGGTGCCCCGGTGTTTGACCGACTCGACGCGGATATCGCTGGCGCCATGATGTCGGTCAATGCCGTTAAAGGAGTCGAGTTGGGTGCCGGATTCGCCAGTGTCGATCAGATGGGTTCCGAGCACCGGGATGAAATGACACCAGAGGGTTTTCTCAGCAACAACGCAGGGGGCGTCCTGGGTGGAATTTCAACGGGGCAGGAAATTCGGGTTTCGCTGGCATTGAAGCCGACCTCCAGCATCCAGGTACCCGGTCGAAGCGTTGATCTAGCCGGAAACCCGGTGGAGGTGGTGACGACAGGACGGCACGACCCTTGCGTCGGCATACGAGCCGTACCGATCGCCGAAGCGATGCTTGCTTTAGTACTGATGGATCACTTCTTACGACACAGGGCCCTCGGTGTAGATCGTTCCACCGGTCCGGATATTCCGGCTTCCCCCTCTTAGCCCTGCGTAGTTGGGAAGGTCAGCGCACCAACAGCGTACACTGCGGGCGACGCTGGGTTACGTCACTACTGATGAGACCTTTGGGTGATCAGTCGTAGACTTTTCGGTGTCCCCCAGGATCTCCATAGCCGCAACACCCAGTCGCTCAAGGAAGTCCATAGCATCCACGTCGATCTTGCCGCTTTCGGACCAGGACCGCTTCAAATGGCCTAGAGCGTCGAGTGTCGGATATAGTCTGACCGGGTCGTGCATTGTCCGGCAGCTGTTGGACTGGTAGACGGCCATAGCTACTTCTCTGGCAAGTTCGGGATAGAGTGCTTCAGTCATAATAAACCCGGCCGGACGGCCAACTTCGGGTTCTAGGGGTAGGCAGACTTCGCCCAGCGTAGTCTGCATTTGTTCAAAGAGAGCAATGAAAGTGATCATATCGCTACTGGCGACATTGTGGACCGAATGTGGTGTTGGTGTTACCTATCAAAGCTTAACACGACTACAGCGGAATAACGTCTGTCTACGCGGGAATACCAACGGCGGT
This sequence comes from uncultured Gammaproteobacteria bacterium, assembly GCA_913051905.1. The sequence goes on from CAJXBY010000214.1 coordinate 4,224, forward strand.
CGCGGACGTCAACCAAAGGCGGTGTGCTACACTTTCGCGCACTATTTTTGACCTGGATGAGCCTGCCATGCCGGGAAAGACCCTTTACGATAAATTGTGGGAGAGCCACGTTGTTCGGGAAGAAGACGACGGCACGTCGCTGATCTATATCGACCGTCACCTGCTACACGAAGTGACATCGCCACAGGCGTTTTCCGGTCTTAAGGAGGCTGGCCGCAAGCCGCGCAGAGTGGGCGCAAATCTCGCTGTCGCGGATCACAATGTGCCGACCACCGATCGGGAGGGCGGGATCGACGATCCCATCTCTCATCTGCAGGTTGAGACTCTGGATCAGAATTGCCGGGAATTCGGCATTACCGAATACGACATGAATGATCCACGCCAGGGTATCGTCCATGTCATCGGTCCCGAGCAGGGTGTCACCCAGCC
>CAJXBY010000215.1 GCA_913051905.1 uncultured Gammaproteobacteria bacterium
ACGGCATCTTCACCGACAACAATGGCATCATCGACAATGATCCCGAGTGTCATGATCAGCCCGAACAGGCTGATCATGTTGATCGATCCCCCGTACACGTAAAGAACACCAAGAGCGGCCATGAAGGAGGTCGGGATGCCGATCGCGACCCAGCGTGCTGCAGGCGCGTTGAGGAAGAAATACAGTATGAGGATGACCAGAATGAGGCCGCCTACACCGTTTTTGAGCAGCAGGTTGATCCGGTCTTCGATGTATTCCCAGCGTTCGTCATAGACATGGAACTCGAGTCCCGGGGGCAGTAGCGGCCGGGTCTCGTCGACCCATTCGCGCATGATCTGTGCCGACTTCAGGCTGTCGGCATCCCGGGACCGGGAAAGACGCATTTCCACAGCCGGCCGGCCACGGTAACTTACCTCAGTCTGGGCGGACTGGGGCCTTCGGGTGATCTCGGCGATGTCACCGAGGGTCAGCAGGCGCCCGTCTTGGGCAGCGATGATCGGCAGGTCCTCAAAAGCGAGTTCACCACGGCGCTGGTCCTTGAAGCGGAGCTGCCGGGCCGATTCACCCCGGCCGATGACGCCGACCGGCAGGTCGCGCGAAGCGGCCCCGATCCGCCTACCGATGTCCTCGAGCGACAGGCCCAGCTCACGCAGGGTCTCGGACGGCACCTGAATGGCGATTTCTTCTTCCGGAAGACCAAAGATCCGGATGTTCGAAACGCCACGGTCCAGCAGTTCGCGCTCAAAACGGTGTACCAGGGTGCGCAGGCCCCTGGGATCGTCGCCCCCGACCACCAGTACACTGGCGATTGGTTCGTAGTTGATGATGCGTTTGATCTCCGGTGTCTCAGCGCTGGCCGGGAGATTCCGGACCAGGTCGACCTGTTCTTTGACCTGGTCGAGAGCCAGGCCCATATCGGTACCTTCCCGGAATTCCAGGACGACCAACGAGAAGCCGTCAAAAGAACGCGAACTCAGTTCCTTCACCCGATCGACGCTCTTGAGCTCCTGTTCGATGGGGTTGGTGACCAGTTTTTCGATGTCCTCGGCACTGGCACCGACCCAGCTTACTTCAACGGATATGAAGTCGATATCGAAGTTGGGGAAGAACTGGGTGTTCAGACGGGACAATCCCCAGAGGCCGGCGATGATCATCATCGCCATCAGTAGGTTAGCCGCTACGGGATGGCGGGCAAGTACGCCAAGCAGGTTGTTTGTCATGACCTGGTCGCGTCAGTGGTCTGCCGGCACAATTTCGACTTTTAGGCCCTGAACAGCATTGGGCAGCTGGTTAACCAGCACCTGGTCACCGTCAGCAAGCTCGTTACTGCGAAACAGGATCCAGCTACCCCACTCACCGTTACGGTATTCGCCCACGCGTTCTACCCGGGCCATGGCGAGGCGTCCGTTCTCGATGCAGTAGACGGTATCGGTGCCGTAAACAGCGGTAGCCGGGAGAGAGAAAACATCAGGCTCAACGGGCAGTTCGACGAACACTGCAAGGGTACGGCCAAGTTCGATACCCTGTGTCTCGCCCAGGAACTTAAAGAACGCGTCGACGCCGCCCTGGCCCTTTTCGATTTTTCCAGCCAGCCGGTCCAGCGAAAGTCTGATCGGCCGGCCCTCGAAGTGGGCGAGAGCTGTGACCTTGCTGCCCGCGCCCAGCGACTTTCGCAGAACGGGAAGATGGCGGTTCGGCACCTGCGTGCGAATTTCAACAAAATGGGTGTCGTAGAGGTCCACCAGCCGGTCCCCCGGGCGCACCCGGTCACCCGGGGAGACGTGCACCGCCGTGACGCGGCCGTCAAATGGCGCCATCGCGGTCGTGTGCCGGAGATCACGGCGGACCAGGTTCCGTACGGCTGTGGCCCGTTTCAGACGGGCGTGCAGCTGGGTCAGCCTGGAAGGGTGATCCTTCAATGCGCGCTGACGGTTGGCCAGTGCCAGAGCCTGGCCGCGTAGGGCTCGTTGGGCCTCGTCAACCCGTGCCTGTGATCCGGCCTGGTTTTGGGCCAGACGTTCGGCGCGCTTCAGAGAACGTTCGGCAAGCTCGTAAAGTGTCTTTTCATGCCCCAGAGCTGTCAAGTCGGCAGCATGGCGGTGCTTCTCACTGTCGATCTGTGCCTCGATCTCCGAGACATCGGCATCCCGTTGCTGGAGCAGAAGGCTGACGTCATGATCATCCAGCCGCAATAGGAGTTCATCACTGCGGACACGTTGCCCCGACAGCACCAACACTTCCTGAACATCTGCGGATACCGCTGCGCGTAGGTGTGTTTCTCGCGGTGATTCGATTCGGCCATAAAGTCGTAAGGTCGGAGACAGCGGTTGGCGTTCCACCGGCACGGCATCGACAGACCAGACCCGCTCGCTGGGCTGCAGTGGTTGGTCGACAGGTCCTGTGGATCTGAGCATGGCAAAGCCGCCCGCACCGAGCGCAATCACCAGAATTGGCAAGATGATTCGACGGGATTTGCTCATCAGGAGATCGGGGCACCGGGGCGGGACGCCACTACGGTACAGACCGGATTGTAGGTCGGGAAAAGAGCAAAGGCGAATAGCGGCCCAGCTCAGTGATAGGGTATCGAACTGCGGGTTTGGTGTTTCCCACCGGTCACTCGCGCTTGTGCGCAACGGAAAATGTTATCTGTCCGACTTTCGGGCGGTCCGCATCAGCATGGCGCATGAACGCATCCAGCTCACTGTCCGACCTGAGATCTTCGATGCGTTCGAGGATCGCGTCGAGCACATTTTGGGTAACCAGACTCCAGATCGAGTCACCTTGGCGCCAGAGCTCGTCCAGCGGGCCATCGGCCCGAAAGTACGCCTCATCCTGAAGTACGGCCTCCCGGTCCACGCTCCGCTTTACGGGGTCTAGGCCGCATGTACGCAACAGCTTATCCAGATCGCTCAGTGGGATGGTCCTGTGTTTTACGGCTGCCAGGGCATCGGGGAGCAACCGGTAGAACCAGAATCCCCGATCCAGTTGTGCGTGAGTGCAGCTGTTGATAACGATGACGCCGCCCGGTCTGAGGACGCGGCTGCACTCCGCCAACACTCTGTGGTGTGCCGGCCAGTCGTTTTTCACGTCGTCACCGAGGTGATGCAGGACCTGGTTGATCACGATGCTGTCTACGCTGTTGTCGGGAAGGGGCAGTTCGCTGATAGAAGCCTCGTGGAACTGAACGCGCCCGCCGTCGGGTCCTTGGGCGAGTTTTGAGCGTGCAACCGACAGCATCGCCGGGTTCAGATCCACTGCTTCGATCCGACTGACCCGTGTGATCAGGGCCGCGGTATAGATTCCGGTACCACAACCCGCGTCCAGCAGAACCTGGTCTTCGATGGCGGTGGAGGCCGACGACAGTCCGTCCGTGATGAGGTCCAGGCCCACGGCCCAGCGGGTCTGGTCGTAGACACGACTGATTTGAGTATAATTTTCGTAACTGCTCATCAGCTTCAACGGATCATCAGGGAGGCACCGATCAGCCCTGGCTACAGATAACCGACACGCAGTTTTATATCAAGTTGAGGTAAGAGAGGATGTGCGGCCGATTCGAGCGCCATAATACGCTGGTGGAGTTCTCCAGGGTCGTCGAAGGCCTGGTGGCTAAGGGACCTGATCCGATCCCGCCCAGTTACAACATTGCCCCTTCACAGCAGGCACTGATCGTCCGCTCCAGTTCCGGCATGCATACAGCGGCGCCAGTCCAGTGGGGCTTGGTCCCCGCCTGGGTCAAGGACCCAAAGATCAATCGACCGATCAATGCTCGGGCGGAGACCGTGCACCAGCGACCGATGTTCCGCAGCCCGTTCAGGCAGCAGCGGTGTTTGGTGCTGTGCGACGGTTACTACGAATGGCAGAAGCGGACCGGGGGTCGAAAACAGCCCTACCGCCTCGGATTGGCGGATGGTGCACCGTTCGCACTGGCCGGGCTCTGGTCGCAGAACATCCACCTGACGGGGGAGACCCTGGAGACGTTCTGCATCATCACGACCGCGGCCTCCGCAGCCGCGTCTGAAGTTCATGCTCGGATGCCGGTGATTCTGCCGCGGGCTGCCCACACCGATTGGTTGGACCCAGAGCTGACACGCGCCGATGCTGTTAAAGACTTGCTGTCCGGCTCTGAGGCAGACCTTTCGATCTACCCGGTAAGCACCTTCGTCAACAGTCCGGCGAACAATTCAGACCGGTGTATCGAACCGCTGACTGAGCACAGGTCTACAGACTGAGCGGCCAGATTTGCATCGCGTGTTGTATCACTCAAACCTTCTGATATGTATAATCGTTGCTTATAGCGACATTCCTCTAGTTCCTGCTGAATAAAACCAAATTCGGGTGTTTTGAGTGTACTGCCTCCCACCAGGGCCGATGACTAGACCGGTCGGCTGCACGCGTGACGCGTGCGGGTCCGAACCCTCCACTTCTCTTTGTTGAGTGAGACTGCAAGGGCGTTTTGAAACCGACCGACACCACTGATCCGGCGTACTTCCACAGAGTTGTGGACTGCCAGTGGGGCTGTCCGGCCCACACGGACGTGCCCGAATATATTCGGCTGATTGCCCAGGGCCGCTACAAAGACGCCTATCTGCTCAACCGCGGTACCAATGTGTT
>CAJXBY010000216.1 GCA_913051905.1 uncultured Gammaproteobacteria bacterium
CCAGCTTCGGCCTGCATCAGATAGTCGTAACCCGGCCAATCGGCACGCGACCCTTCACGGCCGTAGGCGCTCAAATGCGCACAGACCACCTGCGGGTTGCAGTGTTTGAGGTGCGCGTAGGTCAATCCCAGTTTTTCCGGTACGTCTCCGCGCAGATTCGAACAGACCGCATCGGCCGTCTCCACAAGCTGGTGAAACAAGGACCGGGATTCGGACCTGCTGAGATCCAGTGTGAAACTCTTTTTGTTACGGTTCAGGGCGTGGTAAAAAAGACTGTCATTGGGGGCAAAGAAATGCGGGCCGACACCCCGAGCCATGTCTCCGCCATCACTGGGATTTTCGATCTTGATCACCTCGGCACCAAGATCAGCCAGAAACATGGTCCCGAAAGGGCCGGCACCGTACTGCTCAACGGCGATGACGCGAACAGACTCTAGCGGAAGCATAGACCGGCTGGAGGCCACGACCTCTCACACTTTATTGCGTTCAATCAACTGCCTTGAGATGATGATCCGCTGCAGCTCGTTGGTCCCTTCTCCGATCGCAAGCAACGGCGCGTCCCGGTAATAGCGCTCAATGTTGAACTCCCGGGAATAACCATAAGCACCATGGATCCGCATCGCATCGACACTATTGCTGATCGCCGCTTCCGAGGCGTGGAGCTTGGCCATTCCGGCTTCCATATCGCAACGTTCACCGCTGTCGTAGGCCCTGGCTGCGGACTCGGTCAGTAACCGGGCTGCTTCCACCCGAGTCGCCATGTCGGCGAGCTTAATCTGAATAGCCTGATGTTCGCAGATCGGCTTGCCGAAACTTTTGCGTAACTGTGCGTAAGCGATCGACTCATCCAGGCATGCCCGGGCAATGCCGACCCCGCGTGCTGCAATGTTAATACGGCCAAGCTCGAGTCCCGCCAGAATCTGCTGCAGTCCCCGGCCTTCCTGTTCACCGATCAGGTTGGTGCAGGGTACACGGCAGTCCTCGAACACCAGTTCCGCTGTATCGATGCCCTTATAACCCAGCTTGTCGAGCTTCCGGACGACCTCAAGACCCGGGCCTTTTTCGATCAACAAGAGACTCATGCCGCGATGAGCGGGTTCGGCTTTAGGATCGGTCTTGACCAGCACCGCGAGGATTCCTCCCTCCGCGCTGTTCGATATCCAGGTCTTGGCGCCATTGACGAGATAGTCATCAGCATCCCGAACGGCGTGTGTTCGAATCGCCTGCAGATCTGTTCCGCAGTCCGGCTCGGTCAAAGCGATCCCACCGCGCAGCTCACCACTGGCAAAGCGTGGCAGATAGATCTGCTTCTGCTCTTCGGTACCGAAGCGCTGTACGGCGGCCGCCATAATGAGGTGCGAATTGACAATTCCGGACACCGACATCCAGACCGTACAGATCCGTTCAATGATGGTGGCATAAGTGCTAGCTGACAGACCCAGGCCCCCATACTCCGGAGCGATGGTGGCACCGAAGAGGCCAAGCTCAATCATCCTGTCGACGATGGGCTGCGGGTAGGTATCACTGGACTCGAATTCCCGGGCGACAGGCCGTACATCACGCTCCAAGAAACGGTCAACGGAATCCAGAATCATCAATTCCTCAGATGAGCGCTTTGCAGCATCATTCATCGGGAAGACTCTCTTGGATACAGGAACGATCAATCATCGACACCATGACCCCGTTTGGGTACCAGAAACGACCGGTCGTAGGTCATCACCACCGTGCCTGAAGCATTCATCCCCACAGTACGAGCAGAAACGATACCCTGTGTTGGACGACTTTTCGATTCGCGTTTAGACAGCACCTCGGATTCCGCGTACAGCGTATCACCCGGGAAAACCGGGGCAGTCAGCCTGATGTCAGTCCAACCAAGGTTGGCAATCGCTTTCTGGCTGAGATCGCTGACGCTCATACCCGCCACGATCGCCAAAGTCAGAGCCGAGTTGACCAATGGTCGACCGAATTCGGTGTTTGCTGCATATTCGACATCGAAGTGAAGCGGGTGGGTATTCATGGTCAACAAAGTGAACCACGTATTGTCCGCTTCCGTGATGGTGCGGCCCGGTCGATGCTCGTAAATATCGCCGACCTCAAAATCTTCAAAGTAACGGCCATACGATTCCCGGAATCGGCCGGGTGCGACTTCTTTTCGTTCTACCACCATGGGATTGAGGTCGGAACCGACTTACACGGCTTTGAGGGATGCCGGCCTTTTCAATCGAGTGGCATCCAGGAGGGCATCGACTCCGCCCTCGCGATCCAGCTGCAGGAGAGCATCCGCCAGTTTTTCGTGGGTACCGGCATCGAGGTACGGGCCGACCAGCGTATCAAATTTGCCTCGCATTTCTGAATCCGTCAGAAAATTTTCGGGCTCACCTTTTGCGATCACAACCATCTCTTCAAAATTCTTGCCGGACGTCTTGACCCGGGCAACACCACTCATGTTCGCCGGATAATGGACCTGGACGTCTTCATCGACAACGGTTTTGATCTTCCGGCAAAGCGCCAAAGTGTCCTTGTCTTTAAGGTGTGTCTCATAGTCGTCCCAACCCATTCGACCCTCCCGAATCGCCACAGCCCCTACAAATGCCATCGAGAACTGTCCGTCGACATAGTTCTTCGGGTTTTGCTTTGCGGCCTCCGGATCACCGATCAGGCTCCAGCCCGTCTTAGGTAATCCCACCTCCACCGACTCCACAGACCGATAGTCGATATCGTTAGCCGCTCTGAGCGAGATGAGCGCATCAATAGCAGCATGTCCATAGCGGCAAGAAGGATAGGGCTTGACCGCAATATTCATTGTCTCAAACCGTTCACCGAGTTCAGAGATAACCTCGGCAGGTACAGGGTTCGGCGCATAGGCTCTGAGGAAGCCCCCTTTGGCACCTTCCAGTGACTCGGTCGTGCCGATAAACCCGTTTGAGGCCATGACTGCAGAGACCAGTCCGTTCATGGCGGCATAACCCGTGTGATAAGGCTTGTTCCAGGCCCCGTCGGCCAGAAACTGCATCGAACCGGCTGCCTGACTTCCACACAGGCCAAAGGCGCTGACCATCTGGTCGGCAGACAACCCCAGAACATTACCCGCGGCCGCGGCGGCGCCGAACACACCGCACGTGGCAGTGGGATGAAATCCCTGGTTGTAGTGCTCGGTCGGATTAAGCGCGATACTCAGCCGGATCTGAACTTCGTATCCGGCCACGATTCCGGCAATCAGACGCTGTCCGTCAGCACCCGTCATCTGGGCAGCTGCAAAAGCTGCCGGCACAATAGGCGCGCTGGGATGAATTGAGCCCCGTGCGTGGGTGTCATCAAAATCCAGTGAATGGGCCAGATTACCGTTATACAAGGCAGCTGCCGCAGGCGAATACCCCTGATCGTCTCCTATGACCGTAGAATTGCCTCCGGCCAGTCCAAGGCCCTGTATTGCGGCCGCCATGGCTTCATTCAGATCTGCCGCATGACGGGCCCGCAGTGCAATTCCCACATGGTCCATTACCAGAAGGCGGGTACGGGCAACCACATCCTCCGGCAAATCGCTGAATTGAAGATCGGCAACGTATGTTGCCAGAACACGGGTTTCTGAGCTCATAAGGGTCACTCCTTTTGCTGAATCATCATAATCCGGCACCGGACCGGACATCATAGTCGGCACGGTTCGTCCGGTTCAACCGCTTAGAATCTGCAGGCCGAGCCTTCATCATCTAGAGCGGAGTACTGTCGTTCGCTTTGCTGACCACGGCGTGCAGCATAACGTTGGCGCCGGCCGTTGCCCACTCGGGTTCGATATCTTCCACCTCATTGTGGCTGATCCCGTCGACACACGGAATAAACACCATCGACGTTGGCGCCGCTTGCGCAATAAAACAGGCATCGTGTCCGGCACCAGTGACAATCTCCCGCGCTGAATAGCCGTTTTCTCCGGCTCCGTCACGGACAGCCGTGATACAGGTCAGGTCGAAGGGCACCGGTGCATAGTAGAAAATCTGCTCCAGTTCACTGGCAAGTCCGCCGTCTGTGGCGATCTCACTGACTCCCTGGCGCAGTGCCTGATCCATCTCAGCCAACACCTTGTCATCCGGGTGTCTGAAATCCACGGTCAGAAAAGTCTGCCCCGGGATGACATTGCGGGAATTGGGATGGCAATCGATCATGCCTACAGTCGCACAGGCCAGTGGTGCATGTGTCAGACCGATCTTATTCACAAGATCAATGACCCGTGCTGCTCCGAGCAGCGCATCCTTCCTCCGGTCCATCGGCGTGGGTCCTGCGTGTGACTCCACGCCGGTCAGGGTTAATTCGTACCAGCGTTGACCCTGGGCATCCGTCACGATACCGATCGTGGTGCCTTCCTCGACCAGGATCGGTCCTTGCTCGATGTGTGCTTCAAAATAAGCATGCAGCGGGCGGCCCATCTCTTCGCTACCGGCATAGCCGATTCTCTCCAGCTCCTGGCCCATCGTCTGCCCGGACTCGTCGCACCGGCTCAGACCATAATCAAGATCGTAGACCCCGGCGAATACCCCCGAGGCGACCATGGCCGGTGCAAACCGGCTGCCTTCCTCGTTGGTCCAACAGAC
>CAJXBY010000217.1 GCA_913051905.1 uncultured Gammaproteobacteria bacterium
CCGACGCCGCCAGCTGCAAGGCAACGGTCCGGGTCACGGGCGGATAGCACACACCTACCGGCTCGTTGCAGCCCTGGCCTTTGGCCGTCAGAAAGAACTGACCCGGGTCGCCAGCCAGGCTTTGAAACGGTAAGGTGATCCGTACCGACCCCTCGTAGGTCTCGACATCACCGAACAAGGCATCCTGTTTTACCTTTCCTTGTGGATAGAACGGTGGCTTGATCGTGGGTCCGTCGGGTCCGCTCATGAAGCTGAACTTGTCGCGGTACATGTAGTAGCCATCGGCAATCGTCCAGATGGCTTCGATAACGTCGGGCCCCGCGATGTTGGCTGAAAAAGCAAACGCCTGTTCTGGTGGGAGCAGTTCGTCCTGCTGCGTCAGTGCGCCCGAAGAGTACAGAGTCAGCGACAGCGCGGTGGCGATGAGAAATTTCATGGCTGGAGATCAAAGGGCATTGCCGCGGGCTAGGAAAATTCTGAACCGCTTGCCGGGAGTCGTCCGGGCGTTGCCACTCGGTCCGGTGCGGCGCTTATTTTAGCCCTCGATGCAGACCGCTGCTGATCAAATGGTCTACACTGGAAGTCTGTTTTTTGGCTTGGGTACGCCTGCGGGCCCTGCGCCGAAACCGTTCTGGTTCGCGATTTGCCGTCGATTTTCCTAATTTTCCTGGTCGTCCCGTTGATTGAGGTCTACCTCTTTGTAGGGGTGGGCGGTTATCTCGGCGTGGGATGGACCCTGATGCTGGTGATCCTGACAGCAATCGTCGGTGCCTGGCTGGTTCGAATACAAGGACTGTCAGTCCTCAGGCGGTTTCGCGATGCGGTGTCGCGCGGTGAGGCCCCGGCGCTGCCCCTGGTAGAAGGTTTGTTTCTGCTCGTCGCAGGTGCGTTGCTGATAACACCCGGGTTTTTTACCGATTTGATCGGATTTGCCTGCCTGACACCCCCAGTTCGTGCTGTCATGATCCACAGATTGCTGAAATGGGGCCGAATTATGCCCCCGAGTACTCAACCTGCCCGCCAAGGCCACCCTGACAACACCATTGACGCAGATTTCCGGCGGCTGGACGACTAGAATCCGGCCCCTTGACAGGTGTAAATTTGCCGATATCATTAGCACTCACTTTCAGTGAGTGCTAATAGCGTTCTGCTATTAGTGCTTTAATTTGCTAACCATCAATCGTTTAGGAGAACTAGGTAATGAACATTCGACCGCTGCATGATCGTGTTGTCGTGCGACGTCTCGAGGAGGAGCGGACTAGCGCTGGCGGGATCGTCATCCCCGACAGTGCCGCAGAAAAACCCATGACGGGAGAGGTTCTGGCTGTCGGTAACGGCAAGGTGCAGGAAAACGGCGATCAGCGCCCACTGGACGTAAAAGTAGGGGACAAAGTGCTTTTTGGCAAATATTCCGGCACCGAGGTCAAAGTAGAGGGTGACGACGTTCTTGTCATGCGTGAGGACGACATCATGGGCGTCATCGAAAATTGACGCACCTCAGCACTTTATACCGTTGAATACTAATCTCAGATTAAAGGAACAAAGCAATGGCAGCTAAAGAAGTTAAATTTGGCGAATCGGCTCGTGCGGCCAAGATGCGTGGCGTGAACGTGCTGGCTGACGCCGTCAAAGTCACTCTGGGCCCGAAGGGCCGTAACGTGGTCCTGGACAAGTCTTTTGGCGCCCCGACGGTGACCAAAGATGGTGTGTCGGTGGCCAAGGAAGTGGAGCTCAAAGACAAGTTTGAGAACATGGGTGCTCAGATGCTCAAGGAAGTGGCATCCAAAACCTCCGATGTGGCGGGTGATGGAACCACTACCGCGACAGTTTTGGCCCAATCCATGCTACATGAAGGCCTCAAGGCCGTCGCCGCTGGCATGAATCCGATGGACCTCAAGCGGGGAATCGACAGAGCCGTTGGCGCTGCAGTCGATCATTTACAAAGCATTTCCAAACCGTGCTCCGACCATAAAGAAGTCGCCCAAGTCGGCACTGTCTCCGCTAATGCTGATACATCGGTTGGCGATATTATTGCCGAGTCCATGGAAAAGGTTGGTAAGGAAGGCGTCATCACTGTCGAAGAAGGCAAAAGCCTTGAGAACGAGCTGGAAGTGGTCGAAGGCATGCAGTTTGATCGCGGTTATCTCTCCCCTTACTTCATTAATGATCAGGATGCCATGCAGGCTGATATGGAGAACCCCCTGATCCTGATCCATGACAAGAAGATTTCCAACATCCGGGATATGCTGCCAATTCTCGAAGCAACTGCCAAGGCCGGCCGGCCGCTGCTGGTGATTGCCGAGGACGTAGACGGCGAGGCACTGGCAACGCTGGTGGTGAACAACATTCGCGGTATCGTCAAAGTCTGTTCTGTCAAAGCACCTGGATTCGGTGATCGGCGCAAGGCGATGCTGCAGGATCTGGCGATCCTGACCGGTGGTCAGGTAATTTCCGAGGAAGTCGGGATGAGCCTGGAAGGCGCCAGCATCGACGATCTGGGTAACGCCAAACGTGTACAGGTGAGTAAGGAAAACACCACTGTAATCGATGGTGCGGGCAGCAAGGATGATATCGAGGGTCGTGTCAACCAGATCCGTGTTCAGATTGAGGAAGCAACCTCGGACTATGACAAGGAGAAGATGCAGGAACGCGTTGCCAAACTTGCCGGCGGTGTCGCAGTGATCAAAGTCGGTGCAGCAACAGAGGTCGAGATGAAGGAGAAAAAGGCCCGCGTCGAAGATGCCCTGCATTCCACCCGCGCAGCGGTTGAAGAAGGAGTGGTTGCCGGTGGTGGCGTGGCCCTGGTTCGTTGTCAACCTGCCGTGAATAATTTAAAGGGCGATAATTTGGATCAGGACCGGGGCATTGGTATTGTTGCTCGTGCCATGGAAGAACCTCTTCGACAGATCGTTGCCAATGCCGGTGAAGAAGGCTCCGTCGTGTTGAATAATGTTGCCTCAAACGAAGGTAATTACGGGTATAACGCGGGTACCGGCGAATACGGTGACATGATCGAGATGGGTATTCTGGACCCGACCAAAGTTACCCGGGCGGCGTTACAGCACGCAGCTTCGATCTCAGGTCTTATGATCACAACCGAAGCTATGGTCAGTGACGCACCGGAGGACAAGCCCGCACCGCCGATGCCAGGTGGCATGGATGGTGGTATGGGTGGTATGGGTGGTATGGGTGGCATGATGTAACGTCGCTTGTAACTACTGTTGTATACCGAAAGCCCCGCAAAAGCGGGGCTTTCTTTATGAGGCTTGTTTGGTGCACAGACGGGTCCAGCAAGCAACCACAGGACTATCCGAGTTACCCTAGCCATGTAAAATCTCCACATCGTTGTTCAGACAAAAGTCAGATCGCCGTGTGGGCGAGTTGTCGGGCCAGTCCTGCTGTAACGTTACGGTGGGAATAACAACCAACCACATAGCCGCTCGGAGGGTGCATGAAGAAGAATTCAACTGACAAGCCTGTGATAGTACCGGCTTTACGCTTCCCCGTAATCTGGGGGATAGGACTATTGCTGATGTTGAACGCGCTTACGGCAGCCGCTGTGGAACCGGTCACAGGGGCTCAGCTCTGGAATCCGCAGCCGAATAAATCCGATCTCAATCCCGGGCTTGCTGTGACCTACAGTTACGGGCGTCAGGTTCATGTCGACGATATCGAAACACTGGAGTTCCCCGTGGTGGGAAAACCGCTGGCCAATATCGCCCATCGGGCAATCGATGGAAATGTGCTCACGTCTGACCGGCCGATGTTGGTGGCCGCTCACATCAGGGGCCTAATCCGCTTCGGTCAGATCGGAACCTACACGTTTCGGGTGGAATCGAACGATGGGGTCAATGTACGCATCGGGGGCAAGCGGATTTGGTATGACCCTGAGATCCACGCCAATCGCTGGTCACCGCCGATTCCTTTCGAAGTGCTCCAGCCGGGGTGGTATGAACTGTGGATCAATTACTATCAGAAAAAGGGTACTTCGGCGCTGCAGCTCATGTGGAAGTTGCCGGGCTCTCAATCTCGGGTACACGTTCCACCGGAGGTATTGGCACATCTGGATGAGCACATCGGCCAGTAGCGCCGAGTAGGCAAGGTTTTTGCAAGAATGGGACCAGCCTTTAAAGCTGAAGGGGTCCGACGAGACCTGCCGGTAGAACCTCAGACGATGTCGATCAGCGCATCCAGTACATCGTTGGGCCGCTCCATCATCAGCGAATGGCCAGTGCCTTCTAGAATCGTCACCTTGGATCCGGTAACGGTTTTTGCCAGTTCCTCGCCGGTCCTGGCTGGTGTCATGATGTCGCGGCGGCCAAGAATGAACAACGTCGGGCAGCGGACAGCCGACGCGTGGTCGATCCCGGCGTTATAGCGACTACAGGCATCAAGGCCCATGTGAATGACCTGATCCTTGGATTGCTCGAGCAGCCTCAGTGTTCCGCCGACCATCCACATGCCAGGATTCTCATTGCCCCCGAGTTGTGCAGCCTTGCTGTAACCCCAGTAAGTTAGCATGTCGATCGCGCCAT
>CAJXBY010000218.1 GCA_913051905.1 uncultured Gammaproteobacteria bacterium
AAGGAAGCCGCCATGGACAAGGGGCTCATCTGTTACCCGATGGGCGGCACCATCGACGGCAGACGGGGCAACCACGTTCTGCTGGCGCCCCCCTATACGGTGTCGAAGAACCAGATAGACGAACTGGTGAACAAACTAGCCGCTGCCCTGGACGCCGCACTGAAGAGCGGCTGAAATTAGGGGCCTGTGACCCCGGCGAAAAACGAACAGTACAATACGCCGACCATGCAGCACGGTGACTACACAACCTTTGATCTGCATCCCCTGACTGAGGCCCTGGGCGCGGAAATCCTAGGTGTCGACCTGAGTCAGGCGCTACCCGAGGCACAGTTTGCCGAGGTCCGTAGGGCGTTTGCCGAATTCAGCGTGATCTTCTTCCGGGACCAGCACCTGACGCCCGACCAGCATATTGCGTTCGCCCGCCGCTGGGGCGAGATCAACGTGAACCGGTTCTTCAAGGCGGTTGAATCACACCCCCTGGTCGCCGAAGTCCGAAAAACACCCGATCAGGAAACCAATATCGGAGGCGAGTGGCACACCGATCACTCCTATGACCAGATCCCCGCAACTGGTTCCATCCTGTACGCCCGCCACGTGCCCGAAATCGGTGGAGACACCCAGTTTGCCAGCATGTATGGGGCCTTTGATGGCCTTTCGGAAGGCCTGAAACAGATGCTCGAGTCGATGCGTGCCGTCCATTCCAGCCGCCACGCCTTCGGCCGAAGCGCCTATCGCATCCAACAGCATTCCGACGATATCGGTGACCGCCTGGGAAACCCCGGGGCCGCGACACAGGATGCGGATCATCCAGTGATCATTCGCCACCCCTTGTCCGGCCGCAAAGCGCTATATGTGAATCCGGGCTTCACGGTCAGGTTCAGCGACTGGTCGCAAGAAGAGTCCAGACCCCTTCTGGAGTATCTTTACCGGCAGGCGACAAAACCAGAGTACACCTGCCGCTTTCACTGGCAGGAAAATTCTCTGGCCTTCTGGGACAATCGGGCCACTTGGCATCAGGCCCTCAATGATTACCCCGGTCAGATGCGCCTCATGCACCGGATTACCATCGAAGGCGTTCCTCTCGAATGACATAATGCTTTTGCAGCTTATGGAGTACACCATGGACAACATTCCAATTCTCACCAAGCGACGGCTTCAGGCGGAGGTAGTCGGCCCGCTGTACCAAGAGATGGTCGAGCAGGTCGGTCAACACAAAGCCGAGCAGATACTTGAATCCGCTATTCAGAAAGCCGCGATCGATGAAGGGCGCCAATTTGCAGCGCAATCGGCCTCCAGTGACCAGTCGCCGATGCGCAGATTCATCGACCTTTTTGAACAATGGACCACGGGCGGTGCACTGGAAGTGGACACGCTGTTGGAGTCAGATGAGCGATTCGAGTTCAATGTCACGCGCTGCCGCTACGCAGAGATGTACCAGGAAATGGGCCTCGGTCACATCGGACGGCTACTGTCCTGTAACCGTGACGGCACGTTCTGTCACGGATTTGACGACCGGATCACCTTAAAGCGGGACCAGACGATCATGGATGGGGCACCTTGCTGTACCTTTCGTTACGCTTATGACCCCCAGTCTGAACCGGAATCCTGACGACCGGTCCCTTCGTTCAACCGTCTCGCCGAGAACTGCCCAAGAGTGTTACACCTGGATTAGACTCGCACCGTCTCCGGAACCCGTTGATTCGTTATGCCACAAAATTCAAAGCTCGTCGCTGTCGAGAAAGAGGTGCCCGTCAGTTCGATCCGCCAGTGGATCCGGGACAACAACATCGATGAGATAGAGGCCGTCATTCCGGACATGACCGGAATAGCCCGGGGCAAGCTGATTCCCGCGCACAAGTACAGTGAAGAAGTGGGTATGCGGATGCCCGAGGCTATCTTTCTGCAGACCGTCACCGGTGAGTACCCAGAAGACCAGAGCGCTGTTGACCCCTCAGACAAGGATATATTTCTCAAGCCAGACCTTGGCAGCTTCCGGCGGGTGCCCTGGGCACAGGACCCTACAGCACTTGCCATTCACGACTGCTACTATGCCGATGGCAGCCCCGTCGAGATGTCGCCTCGCTATGTTCTTCAGAAAGTCGTCAGCGCCTATCACGAGCGGGGTTGGGCGCCGGTGGTCGCACCGGAGCTCGAGTTTTATCTGGTTAAGCCCAACCATGATGCCGACAACCCGCTGGAACCCCCGGTTGGCCGGTCCGGACGGGCTGAACCGGGTCGTCAATCTTTCAGTATTGATGCCGTCAATGAATTCGATCCTCTGTTCGAGGATCTGTATGACCATTGCGAAACTCTCGACATTTCGCTCGAGACCCTTAACCACGAAGCTGGTGCTGCCCAGATGGAAATAAACCTGCTGCATGGGAATCCGGTAGCTATCTCGGACCAGGCATTCCTGTTTAAGCGAGCCACTCGGGAAACAGCTCTGCAGCACAAGATGTATGCGACGTTTATGGCCAAACCGATGGAAAAAGAACCCGGCAGTGCCATGCATATTCACCAGAGCGTGATAGACATTGAGCGAGGTGAGAATATTTTTAGTCGCGCCAGTGGTGAAGCCAGCAGATTGTTTTTTGCCCACATTGCTGGTCTGCAACGATATCTTCCGGCTGCAATGTCGTTACTTGCCCCGAACGTTAATTCCTACCGTCGCCTAATCCGATACCATGCAGCACCGATCAACGTGCACTGGGGCTATGACAACCGTACCGTTGGGTTACGGGTGCCGGATTCTTCACCCCAGTCGCGACGCATTGAGAACCGGGTCCCGGGTGCAGACGCGAACCCGTACCTGGTCGTGGCGGCCAGCCTCGCCTGTGGCCTACTCGGCATGATCGATGACCTCGAGCCTTCTGATCCGGTCGTAGACAGCGCCTACGACAGACCCTATGACCTTCCACGCAACCTGGAGCAGGCGCTTGATGCACTGCGGAACTGTAGACCACTCAAGGAAATGCTCGGTGAGCGTTTTGTAACTGCTTACAACGCAGTCAAGGAAAACGAGTACAGCACCTTTTTGCAGGTGATCAGTTCGTGGGAAAGAGAGCACCTGCTACTCAACGTGTAAGCCCCTGAACCTTCGCCGGCAATGCAGCACCAGGCCCGGCAGTCCTGTGAGCGAAATTTAATATAACTGACGTTTGCCTTGTGACTCCGGTTGGGTTTAACTACCCGGCCGCCGCAACGATCACGAGAGTTTCACTGTGACCCGATTAAACCACTCGACCGCAAAGTGGCAGGATCTGGACAGCGCCCACTTCCTGCACCCCTTCACCAACCACAAGGAACTGCACACCAAAGGTGCCACCATCATTGAAAAAGCCGACGGCATCTACCTGTGGGACTCGGACGGAAACCGAATTCTGGACGGCATGGCTGGATTGTGGTGTGTCAACGTGGGCTATGGCCGGCAAGAACTGGTCGATGCCGCTTCCAGGCAGATGGAACAGTTGCCGTACTACAACACCTTTTTTCAGACAGCCACCCCACCGGTCATCGAACTCTCACAGTTGCTGGCCGAAGTGACACCTGATGGATTAAACCACGCCTTCTTTACCAATTCAGGCTCCGAGTCCAACGACACCGTGGTGCGCATGGCCCGGCACTACTGGGCATCTCTGGGACAACCTGATAAGCAGGTCGTCATCAGCCGCAAGAATGCCTATCACGGCAGTACCATGGCAGGCGCGAGCCTGGGTGGTATGCCGAACATGCACGCCCAAGGTGGCCTGCCCATCCCGGGTATAGAACACATCGGCGAGCCCTACTGGTACCGTGAAGGCGGAGACTTGACGCCAGAGGAGTTCGGCCTCCAGGTCGCCCACGAGCTGGAACAGCGGATCCAGACGCTGGGTGAATACAACGTTGCGGCTTTCATCGCAGAACCGATTCAGGGTGCCGGGGGTGTGGTCATTCCCCCTGAAAGCTACTGGCCGGCTATCAGTGACATCTGTCATCGTTACCAGATTCTGCTGGTTGCTGATGAGGTGATCTGCGGTTTTGGCCGGACGGGCAAGTGGTTCGGCAGCGACTACTACAAGATACAGCCGGATCTGATGCCCATCGCCAAGGGGCTGTCTTCCGGGTACCTGCCCATTGCGGCCGTGATGGTGGCCGACCATGTGGCCCGAGTTCTGATCGAGGAAGGCGGTGAGTTTTTTCACGGCATGACCTATTCCGGTCATCCGGCAGCCTGTGCGGTGGCCTGCGCAAACATTCAAATCCTCCGCGATGAAGGCATCATCTCAAAGGTCGACACCGAGACCGGTCCGTACCTTCAGAAACGCTGGCAAGCACTGGGCGATCACCCACTCGTGGGTGAGGCCAGGGGTGTGGGCTTTCTCGGTGCACTGGAACTCGTCGCCGACAAAGCGACCCGGCTACCGTTTGACACCGCCGGTGAGGTCGGCACTCTCTGCCGCGACGCCTGCCTGCGCCGGGGACTGGTGATGCGGGCGGTGGGTGATGCGATGATCATCTCCCCGCCACTGATCATGACCAAAGCGGA
>CAJXBY010000219.1 GCA_913051905.1 uncultured Gammaproteobacteria bacterium
GCAGAACTGCAATATGCGTTGGCCAAGGCGGGTGTCAAGGCGTTGATTACTGCCGTTTCCTTCAAGACCAGTCAGTATCTGGAAATGCTGCAGGATATTGCACCGGAGTTGAATCAGAGCCGACCTGGCCGGCTCGAATCCAAGAATCTACCGTCACTCAAATTAGTGATCCAGGTCGGTGATGCGCCGGTAGCAGGCATGTTCTGTTTCAATGATGTCATGGAAGGGGGCAGAGCCATGCAGCGTTCGCGGCTGGATTCGATCAGTGCCGTGCTCACCCCTCATGATGCGATCAATCTGCAGTTCACCTCCGGCACAACGGGTTCACCCAAGGCCGCCACGCTGACTCACCACAACATCGTCAATAATGCGAGACTGATTGCGGACTGCATGCGACTGACGCGCCGCGATCGGTTGTGTATACCGGTACCGCTTTATCACTGTTTCGGTATGGTTCTGGGCAGCCTCGCCTGTGTCGCGTCAGGGAGTACCATGGTGTTTCCCGGTGAGGGGTTCGATGCCCTGCAGACACTTCGGACACTGAGCCAGGAGCGTTGTACGGGTGTACATGGTGTGCCCACCATGTTCAGTGCAATGGTCAATTTGCCCGAATTCAGTGAATTTGATCTGGGTACCCTTCGTACCGGCATCATGGCCGGTGCACCCTGTCCGATCCAGCTGATGAAGCAGGTGGTATCAGAGATGCACCTCAAGGAAATGACCATCGCTTACGGGATGACAGAGACCAGCCCAGCGTCATTCCAGAGCGCAATCGACGACCCCATCGAACGACGAGTGTCAACCGTAGGACGGATCCATCCGCACGTCGAGGCCAAAGTGGTTGATGAAGCGGGTGACATCGTGGCAACCGGTGAACAGGGGGAGCTCTACACCCGTGGCTATCTAGTCATGCAGAAGTACTGGGAAGACCCGGAACAGACTGCCAAATCCATCGACAGCGACGGCTGGATGCATACCGGTGATCTGGCGACCATCGATTCAGAGGGTTACTGCAATATTGTCGGTCGGGTCAAAGATATGCTGATCCGTGGCGGTGAGAATATCTATCCACGTGAAATAGAGGAGTTCTTGCTCGGTCATGCCGGAATCCAGGACGTACAGGTTTTCGGAATTCCCGACGAGAAGTACGGCGAAGAGATCTGCGCCTGGATCGTTCCAGCTCAGGGTGCCCAGGTGTCTCTCGAAGATGTTCGTTCCCACTGCGAAGGCCAGATCGCCCATTTCAAGGTGCCTCGATTCGTGCGGACGGTCTCAGAATTTCCGATGACTGTGACGGGCAAGCCGCAGAAATTCATCATGCGGGAAAAGATGGTGGCGGAGCTTGGGCTGAAAGAGACGAGTACAGCCTAACCGGAATCGGACAGGTAATTCGCGAGGCTGGCCACCGCATCGGCCATCACCTGAACACCGGCAACCAGGTGCTCCCGCTGGGTGTCTTCTTCGAAAGCATGGCTGACGCCGCCTATCGAAGGCACGAACATCATGCCTGTTGGAATTTCCGGGGCGAGATTCATGGCGTCGTGCAATGCGCCCGAGGGCATACGCCGCCAGGCACCAGGCGCGTTCGATTCTGCTGATTCACAGAATCGTTCAATCACCAAGTTATCCATGTCAACCGGGGTGACGGCCTTGGTATCCAACAGGGTGATGTCGAGGTTCCGTTCGGCTGCAGTCTGCTCCGCGACCTGCCGGGTAATCTCGCACATGGCATCCAGTTGTGAGAGAGAGCCATCCCGCATCTGTACCGAGCAGTTCAGCGCCCCGGGCACGATTGAAGGTGCATTAGGATGAACATTGACCCGACCAATGGTCCAGACCGAGCGCGGTGTTGCGACTTCAGTGAAACGCTCCTCCAGCTTAGATATAAAAGCGGCGAAACCAGTGACCGCATCCTTCCGTAAGTTCATTGGCGTCGTGCCGGCATGATTCTGTTGCCCTTTGATTGTGACCTCAAACTGGCGGCTGCCGACGATGGTCTCGACAACCCCGATGGTCTCCCCAGACTGGTCCAGGACCGGGCCCTGTTCGATATGGGCTTCCAGGAAAGCGCTGAAGACCGCAGGATCAAGTGGCTCTGATTCAGCGACCTCCGGCAGGGCGATGGCAAGGTCGCCATATCGCTGGCCGGCAGCATTGGTCAGGTCATAGAGTTCGTCGCGGGGTAGTTTTCCACTGAAGTAGCAACTACCGGTCATGGGCATGAAGGCGCTTTCTTCATCCTGGAAAGCGACCACGGCGACCGGGGGCCCACCGGCCTCCTGGCAGCATCGGGCCACTTCCAGGGCCAGGATGACACCGTAAGCGCCGTCCAGCCAGCCACCCTCCGGTTGGGTATCGGAGTGTGATCCGATCAGAATCGGTTTGCCCGGTTGCGAAGGCAGTCCAAACAGGTTCGCCGCCGGGTCCCAGCGGGGTGTGAGGCCGCAGGCTTGAAATTTCTCGGAAAGCCAGCGCCGTGAATCGATATCGGGAGCCGAGAACGCGGGTCGAACTACGCCGGTGCCCTGTTTGCCAAACTCCCGCAGGGCATCAAGATCAGCCAGAAACCGTTCGCCATTGGTCGTCAGTGTGTAACTCATGATGAAGAGACCGTGTGCCGCAATGCCGAGCGTCGATACCCTGCATAACGAGGAATATAGAAGATGAGTATAGTATCCTAACGAGAAGGAATCCCGTACTGAACCGAACTTCGCACCCCATGGCCGGACCGAACGAGAGTCAGGCACAAGGAGCTTATTCATGGACCCCGCCAAGCAGGAGAAATTTGAACAGGCCAAGGCCGAGGGTCTGAAACACGGTATCGTTCCTGTCTTGAATCCGCCGGATGAAGACCAGCGGCTTGACGAGCTCGAACGGCTGGGTCTTGTAGACAAGGATTTCGAAAGCGATCGACGCTTCAACAACGTCACCCAAATCGCCAGTTACCTCACCGAGTGCCCGGTCAGCGTCATCAATATCCTGAGTAATGACAGTCAGCTCTGCAAGTTGAGCAGCGGAATAGACGCCGAGACCAAAGAACATCTTAAACAGACTCCCCGTGACACCAGCATCTGCCAATATGTGCTGGATACTCCCCGGGAACAGCTGATTATTGAAGATATCGACGAAGACGAACGGACTCGGAATTTCAGAAATATGCCGTCCGCTCCGGGTATTCGATTCTATGCCGGGACCCCCCTGGTCAGCAGCCGGGGATACGCGCTTGGCACCTTGTGTGTGGTTGACTTCGAGCCCTCGAGTCTTGTCCATGGGCAGAAAGAAGGGTTGCGGTTGCTGTCAGATCAGGTGGTCACTCTGCTCGAGCAGGGCGATGGGACCGCGGGGCAGATCAGCGGAAAAAGCGACCCGAAACCAGACATAGATACGGATGCTAGAGGGGAATATTTCTCCTCGGCGAGTATTCTGTTTACGGATTTTGTCGGCTTCACCCGACTGGTCGAACAGATCCAGCCCGGTGAACTGCTTGATACATTGAACATTTTCTTCCGGGGGTTTGATCAGATCATTGAGAAACACCGTCTCAAGAAGGTGAAAACCATCGGCGATGCCTACATGTGTGTGGGCGGGGTACCGGAGGGGCGCCCATCGCACGTGCAGGACACCTGTGCGGCGGCGCTCGATCTCGTGCAGTTCGTTGAGGGAAGCAACATGCAGCACCGAACGCTTGGCAAGCCGGAATGGCCAGTCCGGGTCGGAATACACACCGGGCCAGTGATCGCGGGATATTCTGGGGGCAATTTCGACGTTTGGGGCGATGCGGTGAATATTGCAGCGCGAATGGAAGCAAGTGGCGAAGCCGGTAGGGTGCACATTTCAGAAGCGAGTCGGGCGTTTCTGGACGCCGCCGCAGAGGTCGAGGAAAGAGGTCAGATCGACCTCAAAAACAAAGGGGCCATGAACACTTTTTTTCTACAGAAGCTGGCTTGAAAGTCAGCTAGACCAGGTTGCCTGGACTCAGTGACTCCTTTTCCCGGAAGGGCGTCTTCCGGTTCTGCTTCTTCAATAAAGAAAGGCGCAGCCCAGCCGATCAGGCGGCTTGTCGGACCAGTTCGGACAGGCAGTCGTCGGCCAGGGGTTTGATCGGACTGAAGTCCCGGTGCGCGATGTATTCGGCCCGCTTGTAGCGTCGGATATGGTTGGAGACGGCGCAAAGACTGAGGTAGACGATGGTACGTCCGAAAGGACTGATGTTGGGTGGGCTGGCATGCACCAGGTTACTGTGAAAAATCACTACCGAACCCGGTTTGCCGACCAGTGCTTCGATTCCGCCGGCGCTTGCCAGACGGGTAACCGTGTCGCGGTCCAGGGTCCATAGCGGGTAGTTGGTGGTCTCGATATCGTGTCCGGCGGGCAGGGTACCATCCTTGTGGCTGCGGGGGATGAACAGCAGAGGTCCGTTGGCGGCTGTGACATCATCCAGATAAACGGCGATGTTCATGGCCCGCGGTTCCGGCATTTCGTCGTCTCGGTGCCAGGTGCCGAAGTCCTGGTGCCACTGCCAGAC
>CAJXBY010000220.1 GCA_913051905.1 uncultured Gammaproteobacteria bacterium
GCGATTTTCTGATCATGCGCCGCTGATTGTAGATTACAAGATAAGTAAACGATGGCTGCGCAGCTAGCAGAATCCCGCCCAGCGGCCGGAACAAGTCCGGCACTGACCAGAATCCGTCCCGTCCAGCACCCATCGTGAAAAGAGATGTCCGCGTGACAAGTTTGTCGGAGACCTTCTCGGTCTACCTTGAGCGGCGTATGGTGCGTATTCTGCTGTTGGGGATCATCAGCGGCTTTCCCTGGGTGCTGATCGGCAGCAGCCTGTCGCTATGGCTCAAGGAAGACGGTCTGAGCCGCAGCACCATCGGTTGGGCCGGGCTGATATTCGGGGTTTACGCCATAAACTTTCTCTGGGCACCCTTGATTGATCGGCTTCAGGTGCCTTACCTGACGGCAAGGCTCGGCCATCGACGCGCCTGGATCGTCACACTCCAGACCCTGATTCTGGTCTGTCTCGGGACCTGGAGCCTGGTTGATCCCACCGCAAATCTGTGGGGGGTGATTGCGATCGGTCTGGTCATCGCGATCGCTTCCGCGACCCAGGACATCACCATCGACGCGCTTCGAATCGAACAGATCGGCCAGGACGAAGGGCGGTCTATGGCTGCCGGAGCCGCCATTGCGGTCGTCGGCTGGTGGACAGGATACAAGCTCGGCGGCGTGGTCGCGCTGAACACTGCTGAGCTGTTCCAGAATGCCGGCATCCAGGATTACTGGCAGGCGACTTTCCGGGTGCTGGGCCTGATCATCATCGGTTGCAGTATTGCCTTGCTGTTCGTCAGGGAAAAACCACCGATCGAACGGCGTGCGGCGCAGTCGGCAACCGACGCCAGAATCGCATCGCGGCTCGGCTTCACCGGGTTTTTCGGGCAGATCACGACCTGGCTAGCCGGCACTGTGGCAGGACCGCTGATGAGTTTCTTCCGGAGAAACGGGTTTGCTATTGCGCTGACTATTCTCGGTTTCATATTCCTATTTAAGATCGGTGAAGCTTTTCTCGGCCGGATGTCGATCGTGTTCTACAAGGAAATGGGGTTCTCAAAATCGGATATTGCGCTGTACTCAAAGGGAATTGGCTGGATCACCACGGTGGTCTTCACTTTGCTCGGCGGCCTGTTTGCAATCCGGATCGGTCTGATCCGGGCGATGTTTGCATCCGGTATCCTCATGGCCTCGACGAACCTCATGTTCTCGGTGCTGGCCTGGTCCGGCCCTTCGGAATTATTGTTTGCAACGGCCGTGTTGCTCGATGACCTTGCAGGTGCTTTTGCGACCGTCACCTTTGTGGCATTCATATCGATGCTCGTTGACCGCACCTATACGGCGACACAGTATGCGCTGCTGGCATCGATCGGAACTGCGGGCCGAACGCTGTTCGCCTCTTCTTCCGGGATGCTGGTCGATCGGCTGAATGGGGACTGGGGCGTGTTTTTTGTGATTACTGCATTGATGGTGGTGCCAGCGCTGATCTGCCTGTGGGTCATCCGCCACAAGCTCGCGGATATGCTGGCCGGTGCCGAGGTGCGCCTGTTCGGCAAAGTGGTAGAACCCGATTGATTCTCCGATCATCAGCAGCGACACCAGTTTCAAACCCTCACTGCTCTGGATGGGGATTACAAGAGATATAATAAAAGGTTGTGTGAAACACTATGAGGTATCGCGGGTGGGGCCCGCTGCCTGCTGAACAGAGACCCAACATGCCGATCTACGAGTATCTCTGCCAAACGTGTGGCCATCATCTTGAGGCCCTGCAGAAAATGTCCGAAGACCCTCTGGCCTATTGTCCGGAATGCGGTGAAGAAAGCCTGAAGAAAAAGGTATCTGCCGCGGCGTTTCGTCTCAAAGGTTCCGGCTGGTACGAAACCGATTTCAAGGATTCCGGTAAAGAGAAGCCCAAAAGTGCAGAGGACGGCACCAGCAAGGAGAGCACAGCCGATTCAAAGTCCGGTGATTCGAAATCTGGCGATGCCAAGTCTGGTGAAGCAAAATCAAGCGATTCAAAAGCCACCGGCAGTAAGTCCAGCGAGAGTAAGCAGAAAGGAGGTTCAGATTCCGCCAGCACCAGTTCCGGCGGCAGCAAAAGCCCAACCCCTTCCACTTGACCAGGCGGAGGTTCTCAGTCATGCGATGCTTCGTCGGCAGACGTTCGGATGAATCCAGCTATGCGTAGTCACCTGTGCGGGGCCATTGATGCTGCTTCTATTGGTCAGGATGTGAGCCTGTGCGGCTGGGTGCAGCGTCGGCGTGACCATGGCGGTGTGATATTTATCGACCTGCGCGATCGTACCGGTTTGGTACAGGTTGTGATGGACCCGGATCGCCCGGAACAGTTTTCGGTAGCTGAAACCGTGCGAAATGAGTATGTGCTGCGGGCTTCGGGCCGAGTACGGGCCCGGCCGGAAGGCACCCAGAACCCGGAATTGCCGACCGGGGCCGTCGAGGTGCTCGGCTACGACATCGAGATTCTCAATGCGAGTGATCCGCTGCCGTTCCAGCCCGAAGATGACGACACCGGTGAAGCTGTTCGTTTGCGCTACCGTTATTTGGACCTACGAAGCCAGCGCATGCAGAACAACCTGCGGCTGCGCCACCGGGTGGTTCGTTCCTTGAGAGACTGCCTGGAGGGCCAGGATTTCATCGAGATCGAGACGCCGATGCTGACCCGCTCGACACCGGAAGGGGCCCGCGATTACCTGGTTCCCAGCCGTACGCATCCGGGAGAGTTTTTTGCCCTGCCGCAGTCGCCTCAGCTGTTCAAACAGTTGCTGATGGTCGCCGGTATGGAGCGTTATTACCAGTTTGCCCGCTGCTTCCGGGACGAGGATCTCAGGGCCGACCGCCAACCCGAGTTCAGCCAGTTGGACATCGAGATGTCATTCGTAGAGGAGAACGATGTCATGGTGGTCATGGAAGCCATGGTTGTGCGCCTTTTCCGTGACGTTATGGGTACCGAGTTGCCCAGCCCGTTTCCACGCCTGGCTTATGGAGATGCGCTACGCCGGTACGGCAGCGACCGTCCTGATCTTCGCATTCCGATGGAATTGGTCGACATCGCCGAGTTGCTGGCCGATGTCGAGTTCAAGGTCTTTTCCGGTCCGGCAACCACACCAGGTTCGCGGGTCGCCGCGCTACGGGTTCCGGGTGGTGCAGCGCTCAGCCGGCAACAGATCGACAGTTATACCGAGTTCGTCGCGTTATACGGGGCCAAAGGCCTGGCTTGGATCAAGGTTAAAGATGTGTCTGCTGGACAGGACGGCTTGCAATCACCAATCCTCAAGTTCCTGCCGGAAGTGGTGATCGACGAGATTCTACGGCGCACCGAGGTTCAGTCCGGGGATCTGCTGTTTTTCGGTGCCGATACGGCCAGTGTAGTCAATGATGCCCTGGGTGCGCTGCGGGTGCGGCTGGGTCACGATATGAACTTGACAGACGGTGACTGGCGCCCGCTCTGGGTCGTCGATTTTCCGCTGGTCGAGCGTGATACTGAAACTGGTCAGTGGCAGTCCCTGCACCACCCCTTTACCGCTCCGCGTGACTTAGAACTAGATCTTCTGGAGACCGATCCAGGCCGGGTGTTGTCCCGGGCCTACGACATGGTCCTGAACGGTACCGAAATCGGCGGTGGGTCCATACGCAACCATCGATCCGACATTCAGGCGAGGATTTTGGCGTTGCTCGGTATCGAGGCTGAGGAAGCTGCGGAAAAGTTCGGTTTTCTGCTCGATGGATTGCGCTATGGTGCTCCGCCACACGGTGGAATCGCCTTTGGCTTGGACCGGATCGTGGCGATGATGGCCGGGGAAGAGTCTATCCGCGACGTGATTGCTTTTCCCAAAACCCAGAAAGCCTCGTGCCTGTTGACGGATTCACCGAGTGAGGTCGGTCAGAACCAGTTGCGCGAACTGGGTATCCGTGCGCGGACAGCCCGGCCTGCTGCAGCCGGCCGAGACACACCGTGAGCGCTTCATTATTCGCCCCGGCACAAGATTACAAACGACCCGAGTCGGTGCTGGTCGTGGTTTACACCTCTGTCGGCATGACTTTGTTGCTCAGGCGGGCGAGGCCCGTCTTCTGGCAGTCGGTGACAGGTGGTCTGGACTGGCCTGACGAATCGCCCGGGGAGGCCGCCCGACGCGAGCTCAAAGAAGAGACTGGAATCGAGTCATCCTCAGGTTGGCGTGACTGGCAACACACCTACTCCTTTCCCGTGATGCCAGAGTATCGTTACCGTTACGCTCCCGGGGTGCCGGACAATAAGGAACACCTGTTCTCCCTGGAGGTGCTGCAAACCTGTACCCCGAAATTGTCCGAGGCGGAGCACTCTGACAGTTGCTGGCTACCATTTGACGATGCGATCGAGAAGGTCTGGTCATGGAGCAACCGGGATGCGCTTGAGCGCGTTGCAGCGCAGGTCAGCTGACACACCAGGAAAGGATCAGAGAAACAGGTACAGTCTGATGGCGGGCCACAGTAAATGGGCGAACATCAAGTTCCGCAAGGCAGCGCAGGACGCGCGGCGCG
>CAJXBY010000221.1 GCA_913051905.1 uncultured Gammaproteobacteria bacterium
AGCGGATTCCGAAATTTTCTGTCGTGCCTAATTTGGGGCCGCGGACATAGCGCGTCCCGGCACAGGTGTTGTAGACGGGAATCTGGTCACGAACGCGCCCGCCCAGCAGAACCGAGACCGGCTGGCCTGTGACCTTGCCGAGTGCGTCCCACAGCGCAATATCCAGGGCCGACCGGGCACGCAGCTCGGTGCTCGCTGCAACAAAGCCGATGTAAGGGCGGGTGCGGTGATGTACCGCCTCAATGTCGATGGCTGAAAGACCCAGCACGATCGGGGCCAGATTGGCATGAACGTAGGCCTCGACTGCTTCTGCGGCATAGAAGGTCTCACCCAGACCCGTCACACCATCCTCCGTCTCGACCTCGAGCCAGAGCATGTTCGGGTGTTCTTCAGAACGATAGGTGGTCAGCGCTGCAATCGTCATGTTGACAGTGTCAGGATTTGTTTTTCCGGGTCCGTCAGGCACCGGCAGAACGGAAGAAACCCCATTGTAGCGTTTCAGTGGCAATATCAGTGACCCTTGATTTCTCCAGCCGTCGGCAAGCCACGAGGCTGTGCGGAATCCTGCTTCCCTGTCTTATACTCGGCTCATCAATGGCCTGAATTTCATCGACAAACCGGAAATTCACTATGGATCAACTCAAAGCAACTTACGAAGAAAAGGGTTATATCGTCTGCGAGAACCTTATACCCCGACCGGTTGTCGATACACTGCGCAGCACGATAGACACCATAGTCACCGACGGGGCCGGCCTGACCGAATCCGACGAGGTTTACGAGATTTTGGAGGACACCAACACCCGGGCCCCACGAATAGAGAGGATCAAGTCGCCGCACAATGTTCACGCCGTGTTCGATCAAGTGATCCGCCGTACCGAATTCACGGAAATCCTCAAGACACTGCTCGGGCCGGACGTACGGCTGCAGAACAGCAAGCTGAATCTCAAATCCAGTGACGGTAGTGCACCAGTCGAGTGGCATCAGGACTGGGCTTTCTACCCCCACACCAACGACGATGTGCTGGCTGTCGGACTGATGATCGACGACATGACCGATGACAACGGGCCGGTACTGTTCGCGCCCGGGACCCACCGGGGACCCGTCTACGACCACCTATCCAACGGCTATTTCTGCGGGGCCGTCGCTGCAGATGTTGCTCGGTCCCTGGCCGGGAAATATGACACGCTCACCGGTACCGCCGGTACAGTAACCTTTCACCACGCGCGATTGCTGCACGCCT
This sequence comes from uncultured Gammaproteobacteria bacterium, assembly GCA_913051905.1. Next base: position 1,241 of record CAJXBY010000221.1, read on the forward strand.
CCCTGGGCAACCAGTCCGGTTCGCCTCGGCGGTTCCTGCTCTACGAAGTGATGGCCGCTGATGCCTGGCCACTTGCCGGCTGCTCAGCGAGCTTTGAGAGCTGGCAGAGCATGAACAGTCGCATGATCATGGGCACACAGTGCACCACACCCCGACTGGCTCCGGTACCGGTACGCATGCCGCAGCCGACACCGCCAAAGGTCAGTTCGATTTTTCAGCTGCAGCGCGACGGCGAGAACGACTACTACCTGGAGGGTGCCACCCGCTAAAACCCGATCGTGGCTCCGCGGGCGGGCTTACGGTACCGCTCCGGACCCGAGGGATCAGCTGTTGGCTGGTTGGGGTCGGGTCCCGCTCTCGTTGTGTTTGGCCTGCTGGTCGAAAAACGAGGCCGTTGCGGGCAGTTCCGGGAGATCCAGATCGAAATCCATTGATCGCACACGTCCGGTTTTTCGGCCGCGTACGATCAGCCCTTCATAGCGGTTCGGCATCGGGTTCGGTGATACAGGCACAGCATCGTCGGAAGAATACACCGAGATAAACAGCGTACGCGGGTGCAGCGAGCGGTTTGCGGCTGAACCGTGCAGCAGTCGTGTGTGCATAAGACAGACCGAACCGGCAGGCCCGGTACAGACCACTGCCTTCGAGGCACAGCGGGCAGCGGTCTCATCGTCTACCGCTCCAGTGAATGCGCCTTCCTGCCACAGACCGTGGATCTTTCCTTTGTGTGAGCCAGGCAGAATCTCTAGCGGACCATTTTCCTCAGTCACCTCGTCGACCATTAGCAGGGCCGTCACAACGCTGTCGTTACTGTGCGGTGTGAAGGGAAAGTCCTGATGCCACTTGACCACCGTTTGACCACCCGGTTGCTTTGAATTGATCTTGGTGTGGTGAAGCTTGACGTTGGGGCCGATCAGTGTTGAGACAAAATCCGTCATCGGACTCTCGGCCATGGCTTTGAAGTAGGCCGGGGAGACTTCGACCGGTGCATTTACCCGGCGCAGCCGCGGTGCCTTGCAGTTGTGCCCCGGCTCGAGATCGAAACGGGGCTTGCCATTAATTGTCTCTCCCCAGTTCGCGTCGTGCCCACGGCTTTCCTCAACCCAGCCCCGGAACACGTTCTGCAGCTCGCTGAGTAATTCAGGCGATACCGCATTGTCGACAACGAGGTAACCGTTCTGCCAGAAAAATTCCTGCTGTTGCCGGTTGAGTTGTGTCATGAGGGGCCTGACGGGTGGCACAGATACGATCTCAGCTTAACAGACGGCTCCGACACTCAGCAAACACGCTCTGGATGTTTCAGACACCCAAGATTTCCTCACACACCTGCCTCGGGGGACCGGAAGGGTCTGCCAGCTCCTCAATTTTTACGATCGGAGAGCTCCGACAAAGCCGCAAAGATTCCGGCAAGAAGCCTAGTCCTCGGTACCAGCGACGAGACGAAAAGATGTTCATCCTTGGTGTGCAATCCTCGGCCATGCACACCCAATCCGTCCAGGGTGGGTACGCCAAGTGCGCCGGTGAAATTGCCGTCACTGCCGCCGCCGAACTGACCGTGATCAAGTTTCAGACCGAGTTGAGCAGCAACCTCTTCGGCGATCTGGTACAGCGACAGGGTCCCTTCGTTAGGCTGGAAGAGAGGCCTCACCGGTCCAGCCTGTACTTCGACCCGGATCTCGGGGTCCGGAGATACCAATGACATCATGCGCTGCGACACAGCAGTAAAGGCCTCAGCTGTAGGCGCAACACAAAGGACCTGTGCCTGACATTCAGTCGGCACAACATTGACGAAATCTCCGCCGTTGATAACGCCAACGCGGTACGTCACCTCGGCATCGATATCCGAAAAACCTTCAATTTCCGTGATCAAACGGGCCATGGCGCTGATCGCGCTACGGCCCACACCCTGGGCTACGCCGGCATGTTGGGCCCTGCCTAGGGTCCTGACCGTGTAGCGTAGGAATGCGTGTCTGCCGGTAACGAGTTTTTCGTCATGGGCAGGCTCCGGCACCAGCACCCAGCGGCTTTCCCTCGCTTCGTTTTCGATCAGCGACCGGGTCGACGGGCTGCCGACTTCTTCGTCCGGAATGAACATGAACGTCACGGGAACCGAAAGGGGACCGTTCTCCGCCAACAGGTACCCCAAAGCGTGGATCGAAAGATACATACCGCCTTTCATGTCCATGACGCCCGGGCCATAGAGCCTGTCACCCTCGCGCCGGACCGGCAAGGCGCTTTTTAGCGTGCCGACCAGATGCACCGTATCCAGGTGCCCCAGCACCAGAATTCCGGGTCCGCTGCCCCAACCGAACTTCGCCTTGAGCACGTCTCCGTAACCGTCCTGCCCGGGAACCCGTTCCGTATCAGCCCCGAGGCCGCCTATGGTGCTGCCGGCGAGGTCCATCATCCGGTTGACCGCTGCACTGTCATAACTTGGGCTTTCGACACGTGCCCAATCCGCGATCACTGCAGCGATCGTTTCGGCGTCAAGCGGGAACTTTGAAGGATCATCCATTCCGCGGTATGGTAGCGTCAGTGGGTGCCAGGTGGAAACCTCTGCAGAACCGTAACAGGGCACACGATACCTGCAGACAGATCGATCAAATCAGGAATACAGAACCCGTCCATCTCGAACAAACCGCCAATGAGCAGAGCTTTTGTCAGAGAACCCGATGGCGATGAGGTCGCCGAAGAACTGCCGCCACGCCAGCACAGCGACCTGCCAAACTACATCACGCCCACGGGTTTTTCGGATCTCAAGGCGCAGGTCCGGCAACTGGAGAATGAGCGCGTTACTCTCAAAGGCGAACATTCCATCGACATCAGGTCCCGGATGGCGTCCATTGAAAGGGACTTGCGCTATCTGCAGGAACGTCTGCGCCGTGCCCGACCGCTGCCCATGCCCACCTCACCGGAAACGGTCGCGTTTGGGGTCTCGGTCAGACTGCGGGATGAGACGGGTGCTACATATCGCTTCACGCTGGTCGGTGAAGACGAAACGGACCTGGCCCGTGATCGAGTCAGCTGGGCGAGCCCCATCGCGAAACTCCTGACCGGTTGTGAGGTCGGCGATCAGGTCGTGTGGTCACGCGGGGACACTGACACCACCCTCGAAATTGTCGAAATCTCGGCCTGAACCGGGCTACGCACACTGCTCCAGAAACGGAATCTGCCATGACTCAGAA
>CAJXBY010000222.1 GCA_913051905.1 uncultured Gammaproteobacteria bacterium
CCGTCTGGCCGTGAAAGGTCACCAGACCTGAACCCCACTTCTCCCAGCTGTCAGCAAGCTGGCGCAGGATGTCCGTTGTATAGTGATTTCCGGCCGGCGGCTGTACCCGCAAGGTGTGAAACTCTTTGGAATCAGGAAATTGCTGGCCCACCTCCGAAAACCTCGGGATGATGCCTCCGCCGTAACCGTAAACGCTGACGGTGCCGCCTTTCCAGTAACCTTTGCGGGTCTCGTAGGAGTGTTCCAGCTGTCCCAGCAGGTCGTTGGCAACGCCATTGACGCGCTGCTCGGCATGTTCGTCCCGCAATCGTTTGATCCCGGAAACGAAACTCGGCCAGGGTCCGTTCTCCAGCTCATCCAGCATTGGCGTCGGGTGTCTATCGTGTTCTGACATCGGTGGGGTGTCCTCGTCTAGGTACCGGCAGACCAATCGTTGTCACAGCCGTTGTGGAGGTACATTCTATGCCCGGGGACACGCTGGACCACTTCCCCCATCGGGCCATGTTCTCCCGTGGGGACACTATCCCATTGGAGATATACGTCCTCAGTGCGTTGCCGCCTGAGGTTCTTGTCCCAGATGTCAAGGCAAGACCCGCACATTCGGCCATATGCACGGAACCCGACCTGGTCCACAGCCGTTCGGGAGATCGTAGCAGTCTGGCGGTCCGCGCAAGAACCCTAAAAATCCAACCCCAATGGACAGTTGTCAGCGGCGCGGTGTCCACTAGAATCCAGTGGCATAACCGGTGATCCGACTGACAGTGAACGACCACACCGCTTCTGCGCCTTGTTGATGCATCAAACTTCCAGGAAACATCGTGGCGGACCCATGCGGGTCCGAGACTTGAACGATTCGCTCGACCAGCGACTCGATGAGTACTATCAGAGCATCGCACAGCCTGCCATCGAGATCGAGAAACCCGAACACCTTCAAGATCATGAGTATTGCGCGATCAGGGAACGGGTACTCGGCTCGAATTTCGCACTGTATCGCTGCCTTAGGCCAGAGGCCGTCACGGCGAATCATGTCCTTGAATTGTGCCGGCAGGTCGGCCTGACGAGGTTGGATCGGAGTTCTTCGACAGGCGCCAACTGCTTGACTCGGCTCCAGGTCACTCGGTCATCATTCAAGCGGTTTGTTCCCTATACAAATCGCGCGCTGAACTGGCATACCGATGGTTACTACAATCCCGCAGACCGGCGGATTCGCGGCATGCTGCTTCACTGTGTCACTGCGGCGGTGGCTGGCGGAAGCAATGAGTTCATTGATCACAGGATTGTTTACCGTCTCCTGCACCGCGCGGATCCCGCTTTTCCAGCCGCACTGAGCCACCACAAGACGATGACAATTCCTTCTGATCGGGACGCGGATGGCGGTTATCGGCCGGCCTGTTCAGGGCCTGTCTTCTGGCGAACGAGTGGACAACTCAACATGCGCTATACCAGCCGCCGGCTACACATTGTCTGGCGTGACGATTCGTTAACCCGGGAGGCCGTCACCGCTCTAGGTGAGATTCTTGACCGGCGCTCTGATCTGGTTTTTCGCCGCCGCCTGAAACCCGGCGAGGGCATCCTGAGCAACAACGTCCTGCACCGCCGCGACGCGTTCGACGACCCAGCGGCTGGAGCGAAGACCCGGTTGATCTACCGGGGGCGATTCCATGACAGGCTCATCGTTCAAGAGGCTGAAAGCCGATATGTGTGTGCTCACGTTCAGTGAGGTCATCACACCGTATCAGCTGGAATCGACCAGCCCCGAACGATCCCTGCCTCTTGGGTGGAATCGGCTCGATGGCCAGCCAACGGATGAAAAGCCGGTCAGCTGGGAGATGACCTGGGCGCGGCTTTACACGGCCGAGCATTGATGTTCTGGCAGGAGGACACACCGCAGCAGGCCCCTGAGATCGTAACTGATCTCATCGTCGATCTCGTCTTCAAGATCCATGGTAGGGATCTTCCGACTGAACACGGCTACGCTCTCTTCCGCGCATTGGCCACGATTTTTCCTTGGATCGAGTCTGACCCAACAACAGGCGTACACCTGATCCACGGTGCTGAATCCGGCAACGGCTGGATCCGACCTGCTGATCATCAGTTGTTGCAACTATCCAAACGGACCCGTCTGGTGTTGCGATTACCCCGGGAAAGGGTGGACTCAGCGCGGTCCCTGAGTGGGCAGGCGATTGAGATCGAAGGCCACCATTTCGAGGTCGGCCCCGCCCGTGTCCGCCCGTTGAATCCAATCAGTACAGTATTCGCGCGTCATATTGCCATTGCAGCGCAGACTGATCCTGAAGAGCAGTTTCTCTGCTGGGCTGCAGAGCAACTTGACGAACTGGCCATACCGGCACGCAAAATGCTGTGTGGAAAACGTCGTGAGATTCAACTTCCGGGGGGTCCCCTACCCACCCGAAGCCTGATGCTGGCTGAACTCGCACCTCAAGAATCACTCACGCTGCAGCAGCACGGGCTGGGTCCCGGCCGAAAGTTTGGTTGCGGCCTGTTCCTCCCACACCGTAACATCAAGGCGGTCAATGATCCGGTATAGCGGGGTGGCCGACCAGCGGGGAAGCAACAGGGTTTGTTTCTTCGCCCAGCGATTCACTCCAGGGCTCGACACAGCGGCCCGTTTATCGATTAAACCCTAAACCCACGGACCAACCGATTCACGCACCGGGAAGCCAGCAGATGAACAGCAAACAGGAACTGATCCAGAAAATGATTCAGATGCAGAAACAGTTTATGGCGCGTGAGCGGGAGTCCGGCCTCGATCTGGAAGATTACTTCACCCCGCAGCCAGGTGATTTACTCGATGGGTACCGCGAGACATTCTCGGATCTTGCCACTCAGGTCGTTGACCTTGCCCACGAGGAAAAGGGCTCGGGGCGTTAGGCGCCGTTTCGGTCATCCCAAGAGCAGGTTCCCAGACGACCGGCACACGGACTGGACTGGAAGATGCGGATTCGGGACCGTTGGTCTGGGTGCGGTCAGCCCCCGTCTCTGGAGGACAATGCGGTGGCCCTGGCCTACATCTGCTGGCAGGTGGCTTTGTCGGGTGCCAAAAACCTTCATGAACAGACATTCGACTATCAGCACGATCCGCAGCGTATTGCGGTGATTCAGGAGTACCTGGTTTTTCTAGCCCACAGTTGTGACCGCCTCGCGAGTGAGTCGATGAGCGTAGCCGAGCGAGAAGTATTCATCGCCAGACTGGCCGGCGAGTGCGCGCGTCATCTTCAGCGGAACAGTGAAGAGGTGCTCGGGTCGGGCGACTATTCGAGCCCTTTCATCGACACCTTTAATGCGGGTAACCTGACCTACGCGCAGTGTGCTTTTCGGGACGGCGAGCCAGGTTATGCCCTGCTCAGAACATTCGCCAGCAAGATTCAGTCCCTGATGGGCCAAGACCAAAAGAACCGCTGGGTTCTTGATCAGATCATCGACATCGACAGCCGGGAATCGTTTGATCAGGTCAAGCGCTCAATGCACAACATCCTTAACACATCGGCCCGGGACAACCACCGCCCGGACCGTGCCTGAGGCGCCCGAACCCCTGGTTTGAGAACCACAGGGCCCGCTTCAGGCCCAATCCAACGCAGCGTCTGTCACCTGCTTCCGGCCATCCTGATAGCCGGCCTTGTAGGCGTCACTGACCCGCTGTTCTTCTCTCTCGGGGTTCCCCAGATAACCCCCGACCCATCCCTGGACATACTCCGGATCCACCCCCAGATTCTCAAGCCGCTCTATAGTCTGATAATAGGTGGTGTCCATCCGCGCAGTAGATCGTTAAATCCGTGAAGCCCCGTCAAAGGAATGCCAGGTGTTGAACCGGTTCGGAATCTGTATTTGCGAAACATCCCTGACCGTGATTGCAAAACAAAAGGGCGGACAAATCCGCCCTTTTGCTGCCGCCGGAATATACCTAGGGTTTGGCTGTACTCAGGCCAAGGATTTCCCAGTCCTGCATTCCGCCGCGATACCATTTGATCTTGTGAGCGGGGTAGCCGACCTTGAGCAGATTTTTGATGTTGTTCGGTGACTGACCGCACCACATGCCGTTACAGAACAGAACGGCTGTCTTGGCACTGCTAAAGTCAAACAAGCCCTCGGATTCGCTGACGTTGAAGACGTCCTGAAGTATCTCCGCGATCTCGATCGGGGTTGCACCCTTGGCCGGGTTGAGCGTTGTCCAGGGCACATTGATTGCACTGGCTATGGTGCCCTTTGTGACCCAATCCGGGGTCCTGGAATCGACCACCACGATGGAGTCGTCGCCGTCGCTCATCTGCTTTGCATAGGCGATGATTTCCCGCTCGCCGATGGTTTCAACGCCCGGTGCAAGCGTTATGGGCTGGATGCAGAAAGGTGGGCATTTACGCGAAGTCTTACCAAAAGCGGGATTAACCGTATTGGCATTGT
>CAJXBY010000223.1 GCA_913051905.1 uncultured Gammaproteobacteria bacterium
CAACCCCATACTCCCTTAGCAGGGGAGCGCCTTCAGCCGCTCGGCCACCTCTCCTGAACAACCATCAATTTAACTACGAGTGCAGCCAGAACAGCGACGAGCATCTCGATACCTCGTAGATGTCGCTCCCAACAGGGGCATCAAGCCCTCATCGCCCATGCTCTGGTAACGCTCGAGTGTAATCAAACTCGAAGCAGGACGACAACTATCCAAATTTTCTGCAGACCAAAGCCGTTATGGCGTGCCTCATAATCCGATTCCCAGGGATTATTGGGAGTGATCTCCTGAAACTCATCTCAGCGTCCATCTCTTTGGTGACCTAAAAGATCAGGTTCAACATGACCAGCACGGTCACGAGAAACAGCACCGTCATGATACCGCCTACCCGCATGAAATCCCGGACATGATATCCCCCGGGACCCATGATCAATGCATTCACCTGATGGGTTGGAATCAAAAACGAGTTGGATGTTGCCAGCGCCACGGTCAGTGCAAAAACAGCCGGATCCCCCCCCGCCCCGATGGCGATATTCACAGCCAAAGGAACCAGTAGCACCGTGGCCCCAACATTTGACATCACGAGCGTAAATACCGTCGCAAGCACTGCCATCACCCCTTGCAGCACCCACAACGGCATCTCACCCAACAAGAGCAGGGTCTGCTGGGCTATCCAGGCCGCCGTATCGGTGCCTTCGACAGCGAGGCCCAGCGGAATGAGACTGGCCAACAGGAAAACACTCTGCCAGCCGATGGACTGATACGCCTCTTCAATTCGTAGTACGCCAGTCAGAATCATGCCAAGAGCTCCGGTCATCAGTGCCAGTGACAACCGCACATCGGTAAAAATGACCAGAAAAAGGGCCAACAGAAATGAACCCGCCGCGAACCACAATTTATGCGGCCGGGTATCATCCCGCGGCATATCTGTAACAACGGCAAAATCGGGATTGCCTGTCAAGCGGGAGAAGTCTCGCCATCGTCCGTGCAGTACGAGGGTGTCACCCGCCTGCAGTATGAAGTCAGCCATATCCGTGTCGATCACCTGGTCAATGCGGAAAATGGCAAGCGCCGTCGTGCCGTACTGTTGCCGCAGACCGATTTCTCTCAAGGACTTTCCGATTAAGGACGAATCCGGCGGAATGACTACTTCGGCAATCCCTGCCGATGTCGTACTCAGGATCTCAGAAAAAACATTCATTTCGCGCCGCAACTCGAGGCCATTGTCACCACAGAATTTTTCGACAGCTTCTCTACGGCCCATGATGGCCATCTCACTGCCTGCCCACAGTTCCGTGTCACCGCGCGGTGCCACCCGCAGCTGATGCCGGTTGCGCACAGCAACTATCCAGCCGTCCCTTCCAGCCTGCTCGACATCTGAAATCGTACCGCCAACTAGGATGCTCTGTTCACTGACCCTAGCCTCATAGACCTCTCCCTGAATGCCGTAGACCTCACGGAAATAGCGCAGTGTGCTGCCTGATTCCTGCGGTTTATCCTTGACAACAGGCAACACAGACCGCCCCATCAGAACAAAGTACAAAATTCCACCAGCCAACAGAACCAGGCCAATTGGTGTCACTGAAAACAGCGAAAACAGGGGCATGGGTTCGACATCCGGTGGCAGTGTTCTGTTCGACGATGTCAGCAGATCATTCAGGAGGATCAACGGACTGGAACCCACCATCGTGATCGTTCCCCCAAGAATCGCGCAGAAGCCCATTGGCATCAGCAACCTGGAGATCGGCAGATTGGCACGCCGTGCAATTCGTGTAACGACGGGGAGAAAAAGCGCGGCCGCGCCGATGTTCTGCATGAAACTCGAGACACAACCCGCCGTTGTGGAAATAATAGTGATGATTCTCCCTTCCGTCTGCCCACCGTGTTTGAGGATTTTTCCGGCCAGCTGACTCATGATGCCGGTCTTGTCCAGGCCAGCCCCGATGATCATCACCGCAATGATGGAGATGACCGCATTACTCGAAAAACCGTCGAACAGGTGCTGGAGTGGGACCAACCCTTCGTACCCGGGCAGCATGCTGGTGAGTCCGAGAAGGACCATCACAGCGATGGCGGCGACATCCACACGAACAATCTCGGAGACAAATAGGAAAATTGTCAGGCCAAGAAACGCCATCACCGCGATCATTTCAGCGGTTAGCGATAATGACTCTGTCAATAAAAACCTCGCTGTCGAGGGATTGGGGCGGGGCTTCCTTCTAACTGGAAGAACGAATGTAACCCAACAAATATACCATAGCCCGCTGCTCTTAGGCGGGCGCGAGGATCATGCTTTAGTCGTGTCCCTCATCTGACCCGCCTGCAGGCAGATCATCTTCTGCCTGAATCCGGTCATACACTTCTTCCCGGTGGATAGCGATGTCGCGGGGGGCTTCTATCCCGATCCGGATCTGGTTGCCGCGAACACCGAGCACGGTGACGGTAATGTCATCACCGATGTTCAGTGCCTCTCCGATTCTGCGTGTCAGTATCAGCATCCAGCTCTCCCTGGTCTATGACGCAATTTCCGCTCTTTAGAGTTTTTCTTGATCAAACCCTTGACCCGATCAGTATCGGGATGAGACCGACAATTCCAGTAAACCGTGAAATTAAATCCCTGGACTAAGCGTTCTCATCAGCGACCGCCGGATCAAGGTTCTCTTCAGTGGTATCGACGCCCAGGCCGAAGGCCTCATGCAGGGCTCTTACGGCAAGTTCCACATAACGGTCTGCAACGCCAATCGAGATCTTGATCTCGGATGTTGAGATCAACTCGATATTGATCCCTTCAGATGCCATCGCTTCAAACATTGTAGTGGCAATGCCAGCATGGGACCGCATGCCGACGCCGATAACAGAGATCTTGGCGAGTTGGTCATCTCCGACAACTTCCCGTGCACCGAGTTCCTCCGCCACTGACTCCAGAATTTGCCGGGCATCCGCATATTCATCCCGATTGACGGTAAACGTCAGATCGGTCGTATCATCCTGGGCAACGTTCTGGATGATCATGTCCACATTGAGATGGGCTCCAGAAATTCGACCAAAGATTTTGGATGCCACACCGGGCTGGTCCGGAACGCCCCGAATAGTCAATTTGGCTTCGTCACGGTTGTAGGCAATACCCGCAATGAGTGGCTGTTCCATGTTTTTTACCTCGTGAGTAATTAGGGTGCCTGGCCCGTCTTCAAATGACGACAAAACCCGCAGAGGAACCTTGTATTTTCCAGCAAATTCTACCGACCGGGTCTGCAAAACCTTGGCGCCAAGACTTGAGAGTTCCAGCATTTCCTCGACTGTGATGTGATCCAGGCGGCGTGCTTCGGGAACGATCGCAGGGTCTGCGGTGTAGACCCCGTCAACGTCTGTGTAGATCCGGCATTCATCGGCGTGCAAGGCCGCAGCCATGGCCACGGCGGTCGTGTCTGAACCGCCTCGTCCCAGGGTCGTGATATTCCCAGACTCATCGACACCCTGAAAGCCTGCGATGACAACGACGTTGCGTTGGGCAATATCAGCCCGGACCGACTCGGCATCTATATCCAGGATCCGGGCTTTTCCGTGAACATTATCGGTCAGAATTCTGACCTGCCCGCCGGTATAGGAACGTGCTTCGATCTGCCGGTTGTGCAGCGCCATTGTCAACAGTGCAATAGTCACCTGTTCGCCGGTTGACACAAGTACATCGATTTCCCTTGCGTCTGCTTTGGGGTCGATCACCCGGGCAAGATCAAGCAACCGGTTGGTTTCACCGGCCATTGCTGACACGACCACGACCAGATCGTCACCGGCGTGGTGCGCGCGCATAACGCGGTCGGCCACTGCATGAATGCGTTCGGCTGTCCCGACAGAGGTACCACCGTATTTTTCAACTATCAGCGGCATAAGCGGATGCTGCTCAGGGATTTGAGTGGGGCGCGAATTAAAGCCCTTTTGGGTCTAGAGGTAAAGTCCCGACCACTCATTCATTACCAGCGTGGCGGGAGCGGCGCCGGCTACCGGATAGCGGCTAGCTTTTCCGCAGCTGCCCCAAGAGCCTGGTCCAACGAAGCGGTGTCGGTTCCGCCACCCTGTGCCATGTCCGCTTTCCCCCCGCCCTTGCCACCGACCATAGGCGCCAGCTCGGCAATGAGTTTTCCTGCATGGCAGGTCCCAACAAGATCCGGGGTGACGCCAGCCAGTATGCTGGCCTTATCGTTGTGTACCCCGCCGACGACGACGACTCCTGAACCGATCTTATCCCGCAGTCGATCGAGCATCACCCGCAGTCCTTTGACATCGACGCCGTCATGCCGGGCAGCCAGCAGCCGAACGTCGCCCACCTGCTGAATCTCCTGCTCAGGGCTATCGTTCTTACCCCCAGCAGCCA
>CAJXBY010000224.1 GCA_913051905.1 uncultured Gammaproteobacteria bacterium
CACCGGTCCGGGCCATGGCAACCATTGCAAAATAGATCAGATCAGCCGCTTCATGAGTGACATCTGAAACATTCTGTGCCTGTGCGAGTTCCTCTGCCTCTTCCCGGAGCTTGGCTGAAAGTAGTTCCGGGTCTGAAAGAAGTCGTCCGGTATAGGAGCCTTCCACCACCGCTGCCTTTCGATTCCACAAGATGGATTCAAGTTGCTTCAGCCCGGTTGCCTCTCCCCAGCATGAGAATTCTTCCAGATGGCAGAATCCTGGACCGGACTGGCTGACGGTAAAACGCAGGGTGTCCCGGTCGCAATCGAGTTCTACCCGGTGGAGTTTCTGAACAGCACCGGAGGTTTCCCCTTTTATCCAGAGTGCATTTCGCGAGCGCGAGTGGTAAGTCCCCTTGCCCTCATTAATGGCGACCCGAAGGCTACCGAGATCAGAGTAAACGAGTCCAAGGGCGAGACCTGACTCATCGACAACGACTGTTGTCCAGAGCCCGTCTTCGCGGTCGGTCTTAAGGCATGCCGCTGTGGCATCGGCGAGATCAAACCGGTTCGTATAAAGCGCCATGCCGACTTGTGCATCAGCCCCGAGTGTATCAATTCGTCCCACGTCTCGTGCCGTTGCAACGCCCCCTGCAACGGTCAAGGTAGTATTGCCTGCCCCGTCGACAAGTTCTTTGATGCCCGCTTCGTCGATACCTCCAAGGCGCCCTTCCCGCTCGACGAACGTGACCAGGAAGCCCCCGACATAAGGCTTGAGTTCCTGCATCCGGTCAAGTACACCCCGGCCAGTCTTTTGGGTCCAGCCTTCAACAACGATATCGCCATCAACAGCATCTAGGGCGGCAATCACCCGATCCCGTGGGAGTTGGTCCAGGAGTTCGGGTTCTGCAGCTGTACCTAGGATGATCTTTCGGGCACCCGCGTCGAGCCAGAACCTCGCGGTTTCAAGATCCCGAATACCGCCACCCACGCGGCACGGCGCCTGCCCCAGAAGATCGAGAATCGTTTGCTGGTTGCTTCCCGTGCCAAGCGCTGCATCAAGATCAATCACGGCGACCTCGCCCACCCGGCCGAAGCGTTCTGCAATCGGACGAGGGTCTCCTGCATCCAGCGCCTTTTCCCTGCCGCCAATAAGCTGGACGGCATGCCCGTTCTGTAAATCAATTGAGGGAATAATCATGGACGGACCTCCACGCCAGCATCCAGCAATACCGCTTTCAGATCTGACACCGTGTACTCACCATCATGGAAAATAGAGGCGGCCAGCACTGCGTTTGCACCGGCTTTGAGAGCATTGATCAGGTGCTCCGCGTTGGCGGCCCCACCGGACGCAATCACGGGGACTGTCACAGCCTCACTGACGGCGGTCAGCAGATCGAGTTCATAGCCGGAGCGTGTGCCGTCACGGTCCCAGCTCGTCAGCATGATCTCACCGCCGCCCCTCTCAACCACCTCTTTTGCCCACGGGATGACATCCCGGCCGGTGCGCTCGCGTCCCGACTGCACCACGACCTCCCATCCGCTGCCGTTCTGCCGGACTGCGTCTATCGCGACCACGGTGCATTGGCTCCCGTACCGTAACGCCAGGTCGTCAATCAGACCGGGATTCACTACGGCAGCGGTGTTTACACTGACTTTATCGGCCCCTGCGTCGAGCAAAAGGCCCGCATCATCACTCACCCGGACACCGCCGCCACAGGTCAGCGGAATGCTCAGTCCCTCCCGGACCCTGCGCACCGTCTCATGTTGGTGATTGCGGCCTTCCGGGGTTGCCGACACATCGAGAAGAATCAACTCGTCGGCACCCTGGCGCTCATAGTTCAAGGACAACTCGACCGGGCACCCTGCATCTCTCAAGCCCTGGAAATTAATCCCTTTGACGACCCTGCCGTCGCGGCAGTCAAGGCACGGAATCACTCTTGCGGTCAGCATGGTGCAGCCTCCCGCGCCCCACCCAGCCAGCGTTCAATCAATGAAGCCCCCCATTTCCCGGAAAGCTCGGGATGAAACTGACAGGCCAGAACGGGCCCGCGCTCAATAGCCGCCACGAATGCACCGCCATAATCCGCCATTGCTCCGTTCCAGCCCCGGGGAATTTCAGTAAGCCGGTAGGAGTTGGCGAAATAGCCATAACCGTCTTTAAGAAAGCGACAGCCCTGTGCCGGTCGAACGAGATTCCAGCCAAGCTGCGGCACGCGCAGCGCTCTGCCAAAGCGCGATGCCTGCACATCAAAGACCCCGATTCCGTCCGTCCCCGGGCTTTCCTCGCTGGCAGTCCCCAGCACCTGCAGGCCGAGACATATCGCCAGAGTGGGTCTCTCCTCACGCACCCGCTGGCGAATGGCATCCACCAGCCCTCGGCTGTGGAGCTCATCCATGGCCGCGGAAAAAGCACCCACCCCGGGCAGCACCACATAGTCGGCAGAGGTGACGACGTCCGGTTCATCGACTAGCACCGTATTGCACTTGGCCCTTTTGAACCCGGCAAGCACCGACGCAAGATTGGCTGTCCCCGTACGGATAACAGCGACATCGTTCATCCTAGGGCCCCCTTGGTGCTTGGGACAGTTGAACTGCCGTCACGGGCCACTGCCTGACGCAGCGCCACGGCGACGGCCTTGAACGCTGCTTCACTGCGATGGTGATCGTTGCGCCCTTTGAGCATATCCAGATGCAGAGCCATCCGCCCGGCGATGGCCAGTGATTCGAAAAAATGCGGGATGTTCTCGCACGACAGTCTGCCGAGGCGTTCACGCGTCAGTGAGAGATCTACAACCGGGTACGGCCGGCCGGAAAGGTCAACCACAGCCCGGCAGAGCGCCTCATCGAGAGGGACATGTGCACAGCCAAAGCGGGCAATGCCCTTTCTTTCACCGAGTGCATCGTCCAAACAGTTTCCAACGACAAGCGCACAGTCTTCAACGCTGTGATGGTCATCAATGTGAAGATCCCCTTGGCACTTGAGATTCAGATCGAAGCGGGCGTGCTTGGCGAGCGCACTCAGCATATGGTCGAAAAACCCGATTCCGGTATCGACTTCTGCAACCCCGCTGCCGTCAAGATTCAGCCAGCAAGCGATGTCGGTCTCTTTGGTTGCGCGTGTCAGCTCGACTTCCCTTCTATCCATTTGAGTTTCTCCATCAGTTGTTCAGTTTTCTCAAGCACACAGGCTGCGCCCGCCTCCGTGAGGGTGGTTTTTACAGACTCCAGTAGTTCTCCCGGGGGAGCTACACCAACCGGCAGTACGCCGGCGGCTCGTGATGCGATCAAATCATCAGGTGTGTCACCCAGCATCCATGCTCGTGTGACTCCAAGACCCCTAAGTGCCAAACGAACGGGCATTGGATTGGGTTTTAGTTCAGCGTCCTCCATGCAGACCAAGGCTGCAAAGAGATCTCGAATCCCGTTATCGTGCAAGAAACGGTCTGCATCATGCCGGGGGCGCCCGGTCACAACAGCCAGGGAATAACGTCGGCCTAATGACTCGAGCCACGAACGCTTTACCAGCAATGTCTCATTGGTCCGCAACCCCGGGGTGGTCTCGGTGCCTTGATAGAGCGATTCGAAACGGTCTATCACTTCAGCCAAACTGGGTTCCAGGCCATGATCCAACAAGAGTCTGTGGGTAACCTGCCAGTCGTTATTGGCATTGCCGCGCGCTTTAGCTGCGCTGATATCGTTCAGGGTGATGCTCAGCCCAAAAGACTGTGCAGTCTCTATGATCGACATACGGTAAGAAGCGGACACGTCCGCCAATACGCCGTCGAGGTCAAATAATATCGCTTCCGGATCCAGTACCGTCTTCAATGCCTGTTCTAAACGGTTAAAGGCACTTTGATCGCCGGGGCAGCTGATTCGCAGAGTGTCTTCGAGCTCCTCGTTGTCGAAAAAATTCCGTGAACCTATTCCTAGACTGGCCAAACCACTTCTTACCCAGAGCGAATTTTCAAATCGTGTAAGAACAAAGTTCGCTTGAGATGGCAGCGGCTTCCCACCAAGCTCGGAGATAAGCGTGGTGAGCTTATTTCGTTCGGCACGGACCGTCTGCACATATTCCCGGATACTTTCGTCTCCCTGACGGATGCGTGCTTCGGCAATGGCGAGCGATGGTCCAGAGACGCTGTAGGGACCGCTGGTACGCCGCATCCAGGAAATCACCCCAGCATCACCGACGGCAAAACCCACGCGCACGCCGGGCATTCCCCAGGCCTTGGACAAGGACCGGGCGATTACCACATTGGGAAGGTCCAGAAGGTCTGCGGTGATGTCTACATCAGCAAACTCAACATAGGCAAGGTCCGCCAGAAGCAGGATATGCGGTACTGCGCGTGCGATACGTTGCAGATCTGCCAGGGGTACTGCT
>CAJXBY010000225.1 GCA_913051905.1 uncultured Gammaproteobacteria bacterium
GGTGTCGACAGGTGTTGTGAAATCCGCGTAAGTTCCCCTGGTGGCTTCTCAGGACAAGATAGTTCTGATTCCCTATCGATAGTACACGGAAGGTTCCAGGTTCGGCGAGTGCTTCAGTGCGGGCGACGTAAAGCCAGTTGTTACCCCACAGCGTCGCCATCTCCCGCGCGTGCTGTGCCGGGTCGAAGTACCACGCGGCAGGCAGGGTGGGTGCCGTTGCGGTAAGAGCGTTGTAGTCTGGCGTCTTCAAAAGCTGTCTCCGGTGACTGATCCGGATCCGTCCTGACCGAATGACAGACGGTCCGGTGTTGCCGCTCAGATCATATCAGCGATGATCCCGCCGGCATTCATTCAACGTCAGTGTTGGGTTCCTCTACCAGCAGGGATTTTGCCCGGCCGATATGCTGGGTGACATGGTCGACCATGCGGGGATTGTCTACCATCTGATCAAACGTGAACCAGCCCAGATCCTGCCCTTCGTGCAAAACAAGTGTGCTGCAATCGCCGCTGAAAGGCACTGCGAAAAAGTGAATGCGGCAAGGGTGTTCTGGGTCGATCCACTCGTAGAGAAAGCGGCCGCAATCAGGTCGCCATTCCAGTTCTTCTTCCAGCTCACGCTGCAGCGCCTGCCATGGACTTTCATCTGCTTCGATCTCGCCACCGAAAAAGGACCAGCGGTCCGGATACGTGATCGTGGGCACGCGGTCGCGCAACTGCAGCAGGTACGCGTTCTGCTGGTAAACGAGGGCTTTGCTGACACTGCGCATCAAACGTTCAGGGGAGTGAATCCTCTTATGACAGGGTTGGAACGGTGGTCAAGCTTACCGTTATCTGTAGACCCAGGGGAGGCGGCTTGATAGGCCTGTGTGTTGGACTGCGAGGATTACACATGCCCCAATAAAAAAAGAGCCCCGCAGAGGACGCGGGGCACGAAGAAGGAGGAGGATTCATGAAGCGATCAATTGAATCCGCCGTTATTTTGCCTGTTCCACTGTGATATACAAGTGAAGTTTTTTCTGTTTCGCTTTAGAAATTCTAAAGTGAAACCGATAGCCGTACGGCAGGGTCGGCGTCAGAGAAGGGCGTCTCAACCGGGTCCGCACTGCACTTAAACGCAGCAGCCGGTGGATGTCCGGTCCGCTGTATCCGGCCTGGATTCGAGAAAATCTCCCCGGTCTTCGCCGTATTCGGACTCGTCATGGCTGTGGGTCAGGAAGGCCTCCCACTTCTCGCCAGCGCTGCCCTTGACCCAGGCTTTTTCTGAATTCGCATAACAACAATGGGCCTTCGCCACATCGAGATACGGTTGTCCGGACTCGCGGATGCGCTCGGCCAGCAGATCGAGTTCCCCGTCTGTTTCGGCTTCTATACCGAGGTGATCGAGCCTTGCTTCACCAGGCTCTACCACGAAATTGACAGCAGGGTCAGCAACATCCCATTTGGCATAATCGTCCTTCAGTATTACCGGCGGCTGATTGAACAGGCCGGAATAAAATCCAATGGCTGCCTGGAAGTCGTTGACCTTCATCGATACGTGCAGTTTCATGCCGTAATCTCCCTGATTTCCGGGTGTCCTGGTGGGTACCGGTCTCACGTTTTCGGTCAGTAAACCACCTCATTATAGCGTCAACCAGGGCGTATCCGAGTGGCCAGTCACCGGATCAAGCTGACGCCGACAGCGCCCAGATGGCTGACACTGCCAGCACCATGGCCATGGCTTTTTGCCGGGTCAGGGCCTCCAGCCGCAGGCACACGCCCACCGACAGCGCGACCAGGAAACTGAGGTTGGCAATAGGTATCACGAGCGTGGCGTCGGCATTTGCCAGAGCAGCAATCAGGCTGTTGACTGTTCCGAATACCAGCAATCCTGCCAGTACAGAATAGCCCAGGCCCCTTAACGTGAGGCGAACGGTCCGCTCCCAGACCAACGCGTAGACAAGGCCACCTCCCGCCCAGCACAAGGCTGCAATGAGCAACAGCGAAGTCGGATCTGCGCCGGCATTCAGACCGGCTTTGGTGAGAACTCCGTAGGAGGCTCGGGCCCCTGAAGCAAAAACGGCAATCCCGAGAAACAGAGCGGCTTGTGACGTCGCTTCCGTACCGATTTCAGGGGTACGTTGATAGAGTAGCAGGACCGCAGCGACACCCAGGCCGATCCCAGCATAGTTGAGCAGAGATACGGATTCTCCGAGGAACAGCACACCCAAAATCATCACACCGATGGTGTTCAGTCGATAGACCGTCGAAGAAAGACTGACATTGAGTACTGTCATGCTTTCAATCAGGGCAAGATTTGACGCCGTTATGGCGAGACCGGCCGTCAGTCCGAACAACCAGTTCACGGTGCTCAGTGTCAGGTGCTGTTCCGACCCTGCGAGAACCGCCGTCTGTAGAACCAGCCAGACCACAGCCATGGCAGACAGAAAGCAGCCGCGGGACTCGCCGCGGTCAGCAAAAAGCTTATAGGAGACATCGAGAAAGCCGGCGAATGCCAGCGAAACCAGTGCAAATAGGATACCGGGGTGCACGGCGCTGTGTGTTTATTGGGTCCGGCTGTTTCCGCCTGAGCGAGATGGCGTTAGGTCCGGGGACGGTAAACAGAATCGTTGATGTGCAATTATTTTAGCAGTGTGGCGGCAATTCGATGTCGCTGTAATTCTTTCTGTCCGGGACGACAAGCGGCAGAATGATTGCCCCTTTTTGGTGGTCAACAACCGGTCGTCAAAGGCTTCCTGCGGCTCTTATTCGGCCGTGTTCCGGCGTTCGGCCACATAGATCCGATCAATATACCCACCGCAGTCCGCATCTTTCTCATAATACAGGCCGATCTTCTCAGCAACCCGGATGGAACGAAGGTTTCGGGGGTCGATCATCGCGATGATTCTTTCAAGGCCAAGTACCGCAAAGCCAAACTCGACGATGGCGGCAGCTGCCTCACTTGCATATCCGCAGTCCCAGTAATCTCGGTTCAGTCGATAGCCGACCTCTATCTCCGGTCTGCCATCAATCTCGTCGAAATATTGCAGGCCGCAGTAGCCGATCACTTTTCCGTCGGTGCGATGAACGACGGCGCAGAGGCCATAACCCCAGCGGTGCCAGTGGGCACAGTAACGCCGAATATGCTCCTGTACCTCTTCGTGCGTCAGCGGACCCGTAAGGCTGTACGTCATCACGTCCGCGTTACCCAGTACTTCGGTAAGGTCGTCGAGGTCGTCCGGTTCGAATTGCCGCAGATTAAGTCGATTGGTCTGTGCGACAACCGGTGTCATGGTCGTGAGCGAGATTTCCTGGAATCGGAGACCACTGACGGAGTGCAGCGGTTACCAGGCGCTGTAGCCGCCGTCGATCAGAAGGTCAGACCCGGTCATGAAGCTCGAGTCCTCGCTGGCCAGAAAAACAGCGCTGCGGGCGACCTCCTCGGGTTCACCCAGACGCCCGATCGGGTGTTTCGGTCCCCAGATCCGTTGCGCCTGCGCGAGGCTCCCGAAACGTTTTGCGATCCTTCCGGTGGCGACGCCTCCGGGTGACAGGGTATTCACCCGGATTCCATCGGCGGCATAGTCCAGCGCCATTGTCTTGGCCAGCTGGGTCAGTGCCCCTTTGGTAGCACAGTAGGCCGCCTGTCCTTCACTCGCTACCCGTGCCATCTGTGATGCAATCAGGATGATCGAGCTTCCCTGGACCGCTTTAAGGTGTGGAACAGCATGTTTACAAAGCAGAAAACAGCCGGTCAGGTTGACGTTCAGCGCAAGATTCCATTCGTCTTCCGGCAAAGCGTCGATGGGCATGAGCGGTGTCAGCACAGCCGCCCCACCGACTACGGTGGTCAGGCCGCCGAAGCTGGCCACACAATGATCTACGGCATGCCGGACTGCCTCCGACTCACTGACGTCACAGGCGATCGCTGTTGCCTGGTGGCCTTCGTTACGAATACCCGCCGCCACCGTCTCGGCTTTTTCCGCATTGATGTCGGCGATCGCCACGGCCGCACCTTCAGCGGAGAACTGTTCGGCGATGGCCAGGCCGATGCCGTCTGCTGCGCCGGTGATCAGGGCGATTTTACCGACGAGCCGGCCGTCACCATCGGTAGCAGTGCTCAAGCGGTGTTCTCCGGGTCGGTTTGATCACCGAGTAACTGGGCGAGCCCGCTGAAGGGCTTATGGGTTGCGGTTTCTGACTGACGTGTGATCTGTGCCTCTTCGGGGTGGGCATCAACCAGGCGGGCATGCTCGTTGTCGTGACAATAGATACACAGGTTCTCCCAGTTGCTGCCGTCGGGCGGGTTGTTGTCATGATCATGGTCCTTGTGATGGACCGTCAGTTCATGAAGGTTCT
>CAJXBY010000226.1 GCA_913051905.1 uncultured Gammaproteobacteria bacterium
CCACTGGCGAACCAGTTGGGCGGTATATTTTCTGTGGCACTTTCCATCGGCTCACACCGTCCAGACGTTATCTGGCACCCTGCCCTGTGGAGCCCGGACTTTCCTCCGCTGTGCACCGCGAGGCGACCTATTTGGACGCTGGCAGAAACACAGCCGCGGCTGCCCGGCCGACTCCCGGCAAGACCATAGTACTCACCGGCCCAGATGGCAAGTTCAGCTTGAATCTTCATCACTTCCAGCCAATTCAAGCAGCTGGCGGTAATAATCGCTTTTCCGTCCGCCGAGAAGCCGGGCGGAAGCCTGTGCAGCTGCAGCCGGCGGCAGGTAATCACTGAGTACACGCAGAAGCTGATCCGCGCTGATTGCCGTATCCGGACCCGGGTTATTGCAGCCAGACAGAATGACGACCACTTCTCCACGCAGCGCGTTGCTGTCACTCTCAATATGCCGGATCACTTTATCGGTACAGCCGTCAACCACACACTCAAAACGCTTGGTCAGCTCCCGCAGAACCGAGACTGGCCTGGATCCTCCGATTTCGCTCTGGACATCGTTCAGCATCGCCAACAGACGCCGGGGTGATTCGAAGAACACCATTGTCCGGGACTCACTTGCCAATTGCCGCAACCGGGTCCGTCGGGACGACTGTTTTGCAGGCAGAAACCCTTCGAATACAAATCTGTCAACCGACAAGCCGCACACTGAAAGCGCGGCCGTCACGGCACTTGCTCCTGGAACAGCTCGAACCGGGAGGTTCCGGGCAATACTTTCAGCGACCAGGATGTTTCCCGGGTCGCTGATCAGTGGTGTACCGGCATCACTGACCAAGGCGACGTTTTGGCCCTGCTCGAGCCGGTCTATGATCGATTGGCAACGCTTTCGCTCATTGAATTCGTGCAGAGAAACCAGACGTGTAGAAACACCAATATGATTAAGGAGGATCTTCGTGTGACGGGTATCTTCGGCAGCGATCAGGTCCACGGAACCCAAAGTTTCAGCGGCTCGGGTCGTGAGGTCACCCAGGTTGCCGATCGGTGTCGCGACAACATACAGTGTTCCTGGATGTGATCTACTCACTTTGATCTTTCCTGTCTTGAGGCGGTCGAATTTGCCGGCGAACTGGATTATCACCCACCCAAGGGCTGGCTAAAGTGTATCCGCTATACTGGGTCGATGTTCCAAGTAAGCTTCGACATCCGGCACTGGCTGTGTCTGCCGGTTCTCCTCGTTGCAATTGCCAGCACCGGTTGTGCAGGAACCGACAGCGCCACATCCGGAATCCCTCTTGCAGCTGTTCCGGAGCCGGAACCGAAAACAGCCCGGGAAGAGCAACCGGACCCAGCTCCGGTCAGTTCCCGTCGCGACCATACCGGATGGGATCTGTTGCGGCAGTCACAAGCTCCAAGCGACTCTCCGGATAAGAAGATTTTGCTCGCTTCTGCCGAGCAATTTCTAGACCACGGCCACCCCGAAACCGCTGTGTCAGTACTTCAGCTGGTGCGACGACGCGACCTGAATCCCAGCGGTATGGTTGAACTCGATCTATTGCGAAGTCGCCTGGCCCTACAGTCGGGTCAAACGGATTCAGCACTTGCGTTACTCAAGCCGCTCGAATACCAAACTATATCGACTGCTCAACAGGCTGAGCGCCTTCTCCTTACGGTAAGGGCCTACCTTCGGCTGAAAAAGGTTACGGCAGCTCTGGAATCCGCCCAACAGCTTGAAAAACAGGTGATCCAGCATGCCGTCAACTCTGCCTACCCGGTGCTATTGAATCACTTGAAATCGATGCCGGCCGCAGAACTGGTCGATCTGACTGCAAATGCGGTAATACCCGAGATGTCCGGCTGGGCGGGTCTTGCGTTGCTGATGATCGAACACCGCTGGGATGCTTACGGCCTGGATATGGCCCTTGCCAGCTGGAAACAAGAACATGTCGATCACCCCGGCAACCGCTATATTCCGGCGAGGCTGTCCGCAGGTCTGCCCCAGGGCAAGCCCGTACCGCGACAACTTGCACTGCTGCTTCCTTTGTCTTCGGTCTACGCGGAGGCCGCACAGGCCGTCCGGGACGGCATTCTGGCGATGCGGCAGATCGACACCAACCCGGCTGCACCCAAAGTCAGGATTTACGATTTCGGCGATCGGACCGAACTGGTCTCGGCCTACTACCAGCGAGCGATCGACGACGGCGCTGAGATGGTCATAGGCCCTCTGGGGAAAAAGGCGATCGGGACACTTTCTGAACTCGACGCCCTACCCGTGCCAACGCTAGTTCTCGGTGTATCCGATGGCCTTCCGGGGAATCGGGCCATCGGACTCTCCCTGTCACCCGAAGACGAGGCGTTCGCGGTCGTCCGGCGTGCCCACCGCGCCGGATTTCGACGGGCCGCAATACTGTATCCTAATTCTGACTGGGGACGACGCATGATCCTGGCTATCAGACGTCATTGGCAACAGTTCGACGGCAGCATTGTTACCCAGCGTCCTTATTTCCAATCGGCCAGCGATCATTCCACAACGCTCAAGCAGCTTTTGGATATCGACCGCAGCCTGTCCAGATTCAAACGACTGCAAAATATGATAGGCGGGGAAACCAAAATTCGATTTATTCCACGGCGCCGGCAAGACCTCGACGTCTTGGTGATGCTGGCAGGCCCTGCCCAGGCGAGACTCCTGAAGCCGCAGATAGACTTTCACCAGGCCCACGACCTGCCGGTATTTTCGACCAGCCGTATTTTTTCCGGCAGTCCCGATCCTGTCGCCAACCTTGACCTGGAGGGCGTCATTTTCGGGGATATTCCCTGGATGCTGACGAATACGATGGGTCACGGAAAATTCGCAGGTACCGGGCAGCGCAAGCTTCACCGCCACACACCGCTGGATCGGCTGTTTGCACTGGGGATCGATGCTTACGCTCTGGTCTACAGAACAACCGGATTGCGCAGCAATCCGGATCTAAGTCACCATGGCGCTACGGGGGTGATCCGGATCGACCGATCGGGACGAATTCTGCGCGACATCAGCTGGGCGAGATTCAAGGAAGGCCACGTCACTGAGTTACCGCACACTGACCCTTTCGTCGACGGCTGAACCGGCAAATCCGGCGTTTGCAGTGGCTAACGTGAGTCACCCCCACTGGTCTGAAGACACGGCCTGCGACTATCTGCAGCGCCAAGGCATGAAACTGATCTGCCGCAACTACAGTATCAGGATCGGAGAGATCGACCTGGTGATGTACGATGAAAACACGCTGGTATTCGTTGAAGTCAGGCAAAGAACTGGAATCTCGTTCGGACGGCCGGAAGAAACCCTGGACCGTAACAAGCAACACAGACTTCGGCGCGTGGCAGAGCATTTTCTGCAGCACCATCCAGGGCTGGCAAAGGAAGCGTGCCGCTTTGATGTTTTTTCCGTTACAGGCCCCCGAGGCGCAGCAGACAATCACTGGATCCGTGACGCTTTCTGATGCAGAAGCCGGCCCAGATTGGGCTTCATAGTAACGGCCATTTCCGGCAGAATCTAATACATGGGGGTACGGGGGAGACCTGCAGCCTACTAATGCCAATTCGCCAGTGAGTTGCACACCCGGTACTTCGACAAACACAACAAGTGATAGGGACTGCTTATGGACCTGGAACAGCACATTCGAGAGCACTTTGAAAGCAGCGCTTCGACGGCACTGAAGACCTCAGCAGCAATTGGAGCCGAGATTCTGCAGACTGCGAGGAGGGTTGTCGCAACCCACGAACAGCAGGGCAAGATCCTGATCTGCGGCAATGGTGGATCCGCTGCCGACGCCCAGCACTTTTCGGCGGAACTGCTGTGCCGCTACCAACGGGAACGCCCACCCCTAGCTGCCATAGCCCTCTCAGCAGATACTGCCACCATCACGGCTACAGCAAATGATTATGCCTTCGAACAGATTTTTTCCCGACAGATTCATGGTCTTGCAAACTCCGGAGATCTGCTGATTGTCGTCACGACCTCCGGGAATTCACCGAATATTCTTGAAGCCGTGAAAGCGGCTACCGTTATGGGGCTCGATACGGTTGCTCTCACTGGCCGTGACGGCGGTGACCTCGCCGGACTGCTCGGTGAAAGAGATATCGAGTTGCGCATTCCATCTCATTCAACCGCCCGAATTCAGGAGGCTCACGCTATAATCATCCATTCGATCTGTGATCTCATTGACCTCCACA
>CAJXBY010000227.1 GCA_913051905.1 uncultured Gammaproteobacteria bacterium
CACAGTAAATGGGCGAACATCAAGTTCCGCAAGGCAGCGCAGGACGCGCGGCGCGGCAAGCTGTTTACCAAGCTCATTCGAGAGATCACCGTTTCGGCTCGCTCAGGGGGAGGTGATCCTGGTGCAAACCCCCGACTGCGGGCTGCGGTCGACAAGGCGCTCGGTGCCAACATGACTCGCGACACGGTGGATAGAGCCATCAAGCGGGGAACAGGCGAGCTGGAAGGCGTTTCCTACGAAGAGGCGCGATACGAAGGCTACGCCCCGGGCGGTGTCGCAGTCCTCGTGGAATGTACGACCGACAATCGCAATCGAACGGTCAGTGAGGTCCGTCATGCTTTTACTAAACACGGCGGTAATCTGGGTGCAGAGGGTTCGGTGGCCTATCTGTTCGACAAGATCGGGCTGATGGTGTTCGCACCCGGGATAGATGAGGAAGGTGTCATGGACGCCGCCGTTCAATCCGGCGCTGATGACGTCGACAGCAACGCCGATGGCAGCGTCGAGGTGACAACTGCACCCGAGACGCTTCCGGTCGTTGCCCAGGCGCTGGACGAGGCGGGTTTGAAGCCTGATTTCGCAGAGGTGGTGCAGCGTCCCGCAAGTGAGACTACCCTTGACGCGGAACAGGCGGAAAAAGTCGTGCGCCTCATTGATGCGCTGGAGGAGCTCGACGACGTGCAGGATGTCTTTACCAACGCCAGTCTGCCTGGGGAGATAGAGGCCACTGGTTGAGCGTTCCAGACCCGGGGACGGAGTCAATGACTGCCATTAGGATTCTTGGTATAGACCCAGGCTCAAGGGTGACGGGTGTGGGTGTGGTGGAACTTGAGGGCCACAGTCTGCGGCATATACACAGTGCGTGTATTCGAGCCGGAGAAGGTGAGTTGGGCAGTCGATTGGCAGCCATTTACAGGGGTGTCAGCGGTGTGATCCAGGACTGGGAGCCCCAGTCGGCTGCCGTGGAACGGGTTTTTCTCGCCAGCAATCCCCACGCTGCTCTGATTCTGGGTCATGCCCGAGGCAGCGCAATGCTCGCGGCGGTCAACCACGGATTGCCGATCTCAGAATACAGCGCACTGGAGATCAAGCGATCGGTTGTCGGTACGGGGAGCGCCGCCAAAGAACAGGTGCAGCATATGGTTCGCGTGCTGCTCGGCATGGACTACAAGCCTCCAGTCGATGCCGCCGATGCGCTGGCTTGTGCGATCTGTCACCTGCACACGGCAGAGGGTGAGCGCAGGGTGCAGTCAGGTCGGCAGCGGGTCCGCGGATGACATGCGTGAGCTAGTCACCAAGAGATAAGCATGTGATTGGGCGGTTAACCGGCAAGTTGGTGTACAAGCAGCCCCCAAGGCTGCTGATCGACGTGGAGGGAGTCGGTTATGAACTCGAAGCACCGATGACTGCTTTTTACGATCTGCCGGAGCCCGGTGGCGAGGTGTCTTTGCACACCCACATGGTGGTGCGGGATGATGCCCACTTGCTGTTCGGTTTCAGTGTCCTACGCCAGCGTGATCTGTTTCGCAGCCTGCTGAAAGTCAGCGGAGTGGGGCCGCGGGTGGCCCTGGCGATTCTATCCGGGCTGACGGCAGACGAGCTCGTGGCCTGCGTCACTGCCGGGGATGCTGCCTCTCTGACCAGGGTGCCCGGTATCGGGCGCAAGACGGCCGAGCGCCTGATCGTCGACTTGCGGGATCGACTTGACGTCACCGGTGATGGCGGTCCGGTGCTGGCTGGCACCTCGCCTTTGACACCTGAACAGGACGCCGTCAGTGCACTGGTCGCACTGGGCTATCGTCACATCGATGCGACCCGGGCGGTGCGCGACGCAGCTACAGAAGAGAGCGGGGTGGAGGGTCTGATTCGCGCTGCTCTCAAGAGCCTGGCCGGTAACCGGGCATGAACACGCGGGACCCCCTGGTGTCGGCCGATAAAGGTGTAGATTCACCGGGGGAACAGGCGATCGACCGGAGTCTGCGACCCGTATCGTTGGGCGAGTTCGTAGGCCAGCCGCGTATGCGCGAGCAGTTGGAGATCTTTATCGGTGCGGCCAGAAACCGTGGGGAAGCGCTTGACCATGTACTGGTCTTCGGGCCGCCGGGTCTCGGTAAAACCACGCTGGCGCACATCATCGCGCACGAAATGGGTGTGAACCTGCGCCAGACATCAGGACCTGTGCTCGAGAAAGCGGGTGATCTGGCTGCAATCCTGACCAACCTTGAAGCCGACGATGTGCTGTTTGTTGATGAGATTCATCGCCTGAGTCCGGTGGTCGAAGAAATCCTCTATCCTGCCCTGGAGGATTACCAGCTGGATATTGTTATCGGCGAAGGGCCTGCTGCCCGTTCCATAAAACTCAACCTGCCGGCGTTTACGCTGGTGGGTGCGACCACTCGTGTGGGGCTGCTGACGTCCCCTTTGCGGGATCGGTTCGGAATCGTTCAACGGCTGGAGTTCTATTCTCCTGAAGATCTAGAGCGGATCGTCGCGCGTTCCGCAGGAATTCTGGATCTGCCAACGCAAAAAGAAGGTGTCGCGGCCATCGCCCGGCGCAGCCGCGGGACTCCGCGCATCGCCAATCGCCTGCTGCGACGCGTGCGGGACTACGCTGAGGTCAAGTCAGACGGCCGCATTGACGGGAATATCGCCGAGCGGGCACTGGACATGCTGGAAGTGGATGAATTCGGCCTCGACGCGCTCGATCGACGGCTGCTGCTGGCCGTGATGGAGCGCTTCGATGGCGGACCTGTAGGTGTCGATAGTCTGGCTGCCGCCATCGGCGAGGAAAGGGGGACCTTAGAGGACGTGGTAGAGCCGTTTCTGATCCAGTCCGGGTTCCTGGTCCGTACGCCGCGCGGCCGTATGGCCGGTCGTGCCGCCTGGTCCCATTTCGGCCTCGAGCCGCCGTCCACTGACCGGACAGCACAGGGCACATTATTCAAAGGGGCCAAGTGAGTGTTTGGCACGAAATGGACAGGATTTCATCACGATGATGACACTCCAGACGTAGAGTATCCCGGTCTTTCACCCGGAGCTTTATTACCGGGCACTGGGTGAGCGCTGTGAACGCTGGACGTGAGACGTTCCGTTGGCCGGTGCGGGTCTATTATGAGGACACCGACGCCGGTGGCATCGTCTACTATGCCAACTACTTGAGGTTCATGGAGCGTGCCCGCAGCGAGTGGCTGCGGGCGGGCGGTGTGGATGTCGCGGCGTTGGCTGATCGGTCACGGCTGATGTTTACGGTGCGGGAGATCCACTTGGATTTTCTCAAAGCAGCCCGGCTGAGCGACAATTTGGAGGTATCGGTGAGTGTCACAAGAGCCCGTCGTGTCAGTGTTGAACTGGAGCAGACGGTGACCCTGGACGGCGAAGTGCTGTGCACTGCTGAAGTCCGTCTGGCGTGTGTGGATGTCGATTCGCTCAAACCCAAGCCCATCCCCGATGGCATTCTCTAGGAGATCTAACCCGTCATGAATGACGCCATCAAGCTCACCATGAGCAATGAGACGATTTCTATTCTTGAGCTGATGCTCGAGGCCAGTCTGCTGGTGCAGCTCGTGATGGCTTTGCTGATCATCGTTTCGCTGGTGTCCTGGGTCGTGATCTTCACCAAGGCATCGACGCTGAAAAATATGCGTCAGCAGTCGGATGATTTCGATTCTGAGTTCTGGTCCGGAGGAGAGCTCAACGGGCTCTACCGGCGGCATACCGAAGAAGGTGCAGACCCAATGGGCATGTCGAGCATCTTCGTCGCCGGATACCGTGAATACAACCGTCTGGCCGGAAATGGAGCTATCGACCGGACCGAACTGGTCGATGGTGTACACCGCGCGATGCGGGTTGCGCTCAGTCGTGAAATCGAGGTGCTGGAATCGCGGTTATCGTTTCTGGCTACTGTTGGCTCGACCAGTCCTTACGTCGGGCTGTTCGGTACGGTATGGGGCATCATGAACTCCTTTCGCTCTCTGGGTGCTCTGCAGCAGGTTACGGTAGCGACCGTGGCTCCTGGAATATCCGAAGCGCTGATTGCAACAGCCATGGGACTTTTTGCGGCCATTCCAGCGGTCATTGCTTACAACCGGTTTTCGAATACCTCAGAGTCTTTGATTGCCCGCTACGAGGTGTTCGTCGAAGAGTTCCTGAGTATCGTGAACCG
>CAJXBY010000228.1 GCA_913051905.1 uncultured Gammaproteobacteria bacterium
GTTTCGCGTACCTCAGCCATCAGGCGGCTGACACGATCTGCAACGCGGCTCGATCGGGCGGCCTGAATCTTGAGCAGACTGGTTGCATGCTCTGCCTTGGCGGCTTGCTTTTCAATATCTTGTAGTTGCACGACGATAAAAGTAGCGACCGAAGCCAGCATCAGGATTCCACTGAACAGGGCCCCGCGTCTGCGGTTCGGGCTGGCCGGCTGAAATGCCTGTTCCCTGATAAATTGTGGGAATACACAAAGTGTCGTGACCTTGCCTCGGGAATCACTCAGTGATTGTTCCAGCAACCGGACTTTCGCACCCGGAAAAATTTTCGAGCAGGTGGTTGCCAGTTGCTTACCGTAGGCTGAATCTGGAATTCCTGGGGTGCGGATCAGGATTTGACTTACTTCGGCAGGTAGAGCGTGCTTTAGAAATCGGTCGAGCACTGTGATCCCATTGGGACGGGGGATTGTCTGCCAGTGAGTGAGCACCCCGTTTTCCCATAGGCAAACCGTGACGGCTTCTTCCAGAGTCCAAAGGACAAGGCCGTTTTTCAGGTCCTGTGATAGTTCCGGAACCTGAATACGGTTCGCGGCCCGCCTGGTTTGATCAACGAATGCTGGATAGTCCTTCAACACGCTACGGGGAACCGCAGCCATGCCCCAATTATTCTTGTCGATGTACCAGTAGTCGATCAGATAATTGTCTATGGTGTCAGTAAGCACTGATTCGGCCGCGAGCTGCAGAGCCGGAAGACGTTCTCTCCGACGCATATTCGCGATGGGTAGTTTCCTGAGTACGACCCGCCCAGGCGGCACGATCAGTGCATAGTTGCGGGTCGAACGGCGCTTGCGCTCACCGGGTTCAACGCTGAGATCGCCAGAAGGCCCAAGCATCAGCGTGGTCGCGATTCGGGGCAGGTGATGGGCTTTACCAGGGACAGCCATCAGATCTCCTTCCAGGAGACAATCTGTGCATCAGTCTCACGCAGAAAAACTCGAGCAAAAAGGCCGAACTTCTGTTCATTACGGATGTTAGCCGCCTGGATCGTGACGGGAAACGTGCTGGACCGGACTGTGATGATTTTGAGCAGCCTTGTCCACCGTTCTTCGTCAATTTCAGGCAGGACAGATCCGGAGATCGACAGATCCTTGAAAAGTCGGCCGGAGCGTCTTTCCGCATCCAGAACATTTGCTTCCTCTGGGCTAAAACCCGCTGCCACGAGCACAGGGTGCGGAGCGGTGTTCAGGTTGATCTTGCCGCTCGAACAGCAGGTCAGGAAGTCAGCCGGTGCCCCATCCATGTCTGGCAGATCGTTGTATAGAATCTCTTCTGTCATATCGGGCACTGCCAGCAGATCATCAATCGAACGAAACGGTGTGCTGACATACTGAAGGACAGAATCGTCCTCGTCGCTTTCTTCATCACCGGTATCTTCTGCCGAAGTCTGTTGGTTCTCGTCATTAGAATTATTGCTCAGTTCGTCCCGATAGCGGACAATTTCCTCAGCTAGAATATTAGAAAAACCCGGCAATCCCATGAACTGCTCTTGTGTTGCGGTGTTGATGTTGAGGCGCGACTCGGCGTCAACCAGTCCACTCTCTGTAGCCTCATCCTGTGAATTCGCTTCGTTCTTCTGATCACCTTGAACTGAGTTCTGTTCTGCTTTCAGGTCGTCGGGTGTACCACTGTGAATGACCACCATGGCCGATTCGGTGCCGACCGCCTGCAGCGCAGTTATGTCGGTCCACCAGTCCACCGGCGGGCCGTTGGAGGTGTCCTCGACATGAACTCGTAGAAAGCCCGCAAAACGGTGTACGCTGCCTCGTGCCAGGGCGCGAAGGGTGGTCAACGCATTAACATGTTGCTGAATCCGCAGTTCGAGTCGTGTCTGATAAACGATTCGGCTGGCCATAGCACTGATCAGTGACAGAACCACCAGAGTAACGATGAGTACGGAACCGTTCTGAAAATCCGACGATCGTCTCTGCATATTGGAATTTACCCCTGTGGTTGACCGGCCTGGGGATCAAACTCGAGGGCAAAGGTTCGGCTATTCTCCCCACGGGGTGTGGCGACCTGTATTCCCAGACCGAGCGGAATTTTTTCTGCCGAATCGCTCCACTCGCCGCCTGCCTGATAGCGGAAGACCGCCTGCTGGAAATCAGCGGGTAGTTCGACTGTCGTCAACGCGTGTCCCGCAGAGCGGGTGATGGTGGTTTCCTTAATCTCGTACTTCAGTGGTAGAGGTTGGCCGCTGCTCGAATCGATGAGCAATGTTTCAAACCCCCTGGTCGTTCCGGTAAATGGTGTACCGGCTGCGATGCGGTTGAAATCTTCCCGCAGCCGCTCAGTCAGGTAGCGCCAAGAGGCTGTGGAATCAAGAACGCGCTCTACTCGTTGTTGTGTCTGGCTCACTCCAACGAATGTGGAATAGACCGCTGTTAGTAATATGGAACCGACTGTGAGACCGACAATGAGTTCAAGCAGGGTGAATCCGGCTTGTCTAGAAGTTACCGATATCCGCTGCATCTCCCTCACCACCTTTCTGTCCATCTTTACCCAGGCTGAACAAGTCATACCAGTTCTTGTTCATCTTTCCCGGAGAAACATACTGGTAGGTGCTTCCCCAGGGGTCTGTGGGCAGTTCACGGGCCTTGATGTAAGGGCCTCTCCAGCCTTGCGGAGACGGGCTGCCTGATGGTTTGTTGAGCAGTGCGGCCAGACCCTGTTGGCTTGAAGGATAGTTGCCCGTATCGAGCTGGTAGTTATCTAGGGCCAGAGAGAAATTTTCGATCTGAGCCCGCGCAGCTGCGATCTTGCCCTGGTCAGCCCGACCGAAAAGCCTTGGGCCAACTACCGACGCCAGCACACCGATGATAACGATGACCACAAGCAGTTCAATGAGTGTAAACCCCGATGATTTCAACTTGCCGGATTTACGGACAGTGGGGATATGCTTCATGAGTCTTCTCCTTGCCCCGTGTTCTACTTACCTGACCTGGCTAGATGCTTGAACGCAAGACCGCAGTCACCAGGTCTACTGTGAAGACAAGCGTTTCTTCGCCTCGTGTGACGGTCAAAATCACGCTGTCCTTGTTTTTCTTGCTACGCATAATCCCGAGTGCATCGCTGATATTATTGATTGCCTTACCATCCATCTTCTGCAAGACATCGCCGGGTGCGAGACCGGCCTTCTGGGCTGGTGTGTCGGGTCGAACGGCTCGGATCAGAAAAGTTCTTTTAGCCTGGCCCGGTTCGACCGAGTCGGGGAGGACCAGAACCGCAATTCGAAGGCCGAGGTCCGGCCACTTCTTTGTCCGTTCAGGCTGGTAAAAGATGTCTGCACAGCCGCTGAGCATGACCAGTGTAATCAGCAATACAGACAGCGATTTCACTGGGAATCTGCCTCGCTCGATCTGAGTTGTGCTTGTTGGGTAACGAGCTGAAACGTTCGACCGTTCGGGCGATCGAGCAGGCGGGTAGTTACAGTGATCTCTTTTAGGGTCTCGAAGTCGGGATCGTCGCTGATATTCAACGTCCAGCCGACACGTCCGGCCTGTCCCTGGCTGGACCCACTCCCCAGTTCAGGTTTGAGGATCTCTACGGCGAGCACGTCCTCCGCGGCTTGACGGAGTATCTCCAATTCCTGAACAGCAGTGGTCGATCGGGCCGCCTGTGCTGCCGCGGCGACTACAGCCACCAACCCGAAACTCAACACAACCATCACAACCATGATCTCGATGAGCGTGAAGCCTGTTTGCCGGTTGGTCATGTTTAGCTGTTCTCGGTGGTCACTTTTGCTCGTACGGGATCGAGCCGCAACTGACGGCTGCCGGAACTCGATGAAAGATCGAACCAGGTTTCCGTAACCGTACCATCGGGTAAGAAAATGACGCCCTGTCCCTGGTCGCTGGTCTTGCTGATCTGAATCCGTAAGCTTGCGCCCAGGTCAACGGGTAGGGTATTTAAAGAGGTTCCCTCGGCATTAAGGTAATCCAGGTGGATGAAACGCCCGTCGGCCGAAGCCGTCAGTACGATCGGGCGGCGTTTGAGAATTGCTTGGGTGCGGGCATGTCGTGCCAGAGCATCGAGTCTGGCTGCGGCTGAATCGAGTTGTGCTTGTCGCACTCTA
>CAJXBY010000229.1 GCA_913051905.1 uncultured Gammaproteobacteria bacterium
CTCTCAAGAACGTGGTATTGAGTCCGCACGTCGCCTATCACACCCCCGAAGCCAACGATGCGCTGTACGAGATCGCCGTAGATAACATCGTCCGTTTCTATGCCGGGGACCCGATCAATGTGATCGCACGTCCTGACTGAGCATTAGAGCATGTCCAGCATAGATGCAGATAGGACGTTTGTTTGGAATTTGACTGAAGTCGAAACCGTAGTCTGTCAGGTGTCAACGAGATACTCTAGTCAGTGTACAAATTCTTCCTCATTGCGGTGACACTCGATGGTGTGCCCTCCGGCCAAGTGACGGACCGGCGGGGTCTCCTCGTCACAGGTGCCTTCAATTGCCAGGGGACATCGGTCAAAGAACGGGCAGCCCTTGTCAGTTAGTGTCACAACACGGTCGATACCGGCCTGTGCCTCCTGGGTCTGCATGGTTTCTTCAAGCCAGCCTACCCGAAGCTCGGGAACAGAACTGATCAGAAGCCGCGTATACGGATGATAGGGCGGGGATAACACCTCATCGGTTGTGCCTTTTTCAACCACTCGCCCGGCATACAGAACCACGATTTCATCGGCAAAAGACGCCACCGTCGACAGGTCGTGGCTGATGAAAACAAACGAAACCCCGGTCTGCTTTCGGAGCCGTTTTAACAACTCAATAACGTTGGCACCCACGATGGAATCGAGCGCCGAGATGACTTCATCGCACAACAGCACTTCCGGCGAAGCTGCAAGCGCACGGGCCAGATTAATACGTTGTTTCTGGCCGCCGGAGAGTTCCTCAGGATACCGGCCGGCAAACTCTTGCGGTAACTCCACCATTTGTAGCAACTCACTGATACGTCGGCGTTTTTCTTCTCCTTTAAGGCCAAGGTAAAACTCCAGCGGGCGGCCCAGAATGTGATCGATGCGCTGGCGCGGATTCAGCGCGGTATCGGCCATCTGGAAAACAAACTGAATTTTCTGGAGTTCCTCCCGTTGACGCTGCTGCAGAGCGGGCTCCAGAACCTCGCCATCCAGAAGCACCTGCCCCTGGGCTGCAGGCAGAAGACCTGCCATCACCCGCGCCAACGTTGATTTGCCACAACCTGATTCACCGATGATGCCAACGCTATGGCCCCGCTCAATGGTGACATTGACATCACGCAAAACCGTAATTGAAGGAACGCCTCCCTGAGTCCTACCGTAACCCGCGAGGATGTCCTTCACCTCGAGTGCCGGTGCTTCACGGTAATGCTCGCCACTGGCTTCGTCACCCTGCCCTGCCCCAGGTGGTGGACGCACAGCATGCATCAGCCGACGGGTGTAGTCATGTCCCGGGTTACTGACTACCTGCTCAGCAGTCCCAAATTCCTGAATCTCACCTGCGTAGAGCACCACGATATGATCTGCGATCTGTGCAACTACCGAAAGATCATGCGTCACATAGATTGCAGCCGCACCTTCTTGTTTGATCACCGACTTGAAGGCCTTGAGCACTTCTATTTGGGTGGTAACATCAAGCGCCGTTGTGGGTTCATCCAGCACCAGAAGATCCGGCTTACCGCATAAAGCGGTGGCCGCCATCAGACGCTGAAGCTGTCCGCCAGAGACCTGGTGAGGATAACGTTTTCCCAGGCGGTCGGGGTCTGGCAATTCTAGCGCCCGATATAGTGTTTCGGCGCGTTGATCGGCCTGATCCTGGGTCAGGATACCGTGCAAAACGCAGGATTCGGTGACCTGCTCGCCGATGGTCAGGGCCGGGTTAAAAGTGGCTGCCGCACTTTGGGCCAAATAGGCCACCCGCTGGCCACGCAGGCCCCGTAACTGGTCCGAACCCATGGTAATGACGTCCTCACCTTCGAGGCGAACCTCCCCGCCTACGAACTCAAGCCCCGGCTTGGTATACCCCAGGGAAGAGAGTGCAATGGTCGTCTTTCCAGAACCGGATTCCCCGATCAGGGCGACCACCTCGCCGCGGTTTACGCTAAAACTGACCCCTTTGACGATGGGTGTCAGTTCATCTTCCTCGTTGCGGGCGCTGATTCGAAGGTCGTCGACATCGAGCAACGCACTCATGAGATCATTCTCTTGGCCAGTTTACCGCCTGAGTGGGCCGAAATGTCGTCCACAATCATATTGATAGAAATCGTCAGCGTGGCAATGGCCAGTGCCGGCATCAGTGGTGCAACCGATCCATAAACCAGCCCGGAGAGATTTTCTTTCACCATGCTGCCCCAGTCCGACATCGGCGGTTGTACACCAAGGCCGAGAAAACTCAAAGACGAGACAAACAGGATTACCCAGACAAAGCGCAGCCCAAAGTCGGTCGCCAGTGGCATCGCAATATTAGGCAGCACTTCCCTTGTGATAACCCACCAAAGGCCCTCTCCACGCACCCTGGCGGCCTCTACAAAATCACTGACCATGACCTCCTGACCCAGTGACCGAGCGATCCGAAATACACTGGTGGCATAGATCACACCGGCAATCAGTATCAGCCACAATATGCCAGGACTGTCCAACGCAGCAATCAATACCAGAGCAAACATGATTGAGGGGATGGAGAGAAGCGCGTCATTAACACGGCTCAACGACATATCCAAAATGCGACTGCCCACCGCAGCGGCAATGCCCAGAGTGACACCAATCAGATAGGCCAGAAGCGTCACAGCAAGCGAGATTCCTATTGTTGTTCTTGCGCCAAATAGAATTCTCGAGAGCGTATCCCGGCCCAGGTAATCGGTGCCCAACCAGACGATTTTGCTTGGCGGTTGAAAATCCGTGTCGGGGTACAATTCATCGCTGCCGGGCACGATAAATAACTCTTCATCAAGAATATCTGCTTCGTGATAGGGTGCGATCATCGGGCCGATTACCACGATGATTGCCCAGAAAACGAGCACGGAGATACCGACTTTACCCGGCCAACTGAGCTTTATTTTTCGCTTGGGCGGCGCATCGGGCAGTTCGCCAAACTGCGTCGCTGTTTCCTGTGATTTTTCAGACATAATCAGGCGTTTTCTTATTTTGGATGGCGTAGTCTAGGGTTAGAGAGAATAGTTGCCATATCCGCGATAAAGATCAGTACGATATAGGTCGCACAGAAGATCATGGCGCAGGCCTGCACCAGCGGCATGTCCCTCATCTGCACAGCCTCAATCATGAGTTTCGCAAGCCCCGGGTAGGAAAATATCTGCTCTACTATCACAACACCACCCACAAGCCAGGCCAGATTTAGGGCAATCACATTGACGATCGGGCCTACCGCATTAAAAAGCGCATGACGGAGAATGATTGTTCTTCGTGGCACCCCTTTGAGGATCGCCATCTCGATGTAAGGCGAACTCATCACGTTGAGCACCGTCGCGCGAGTCATCCGGATAATTTGTGAAGACACCAGAATCACCAAGGTCAGCATCGGCATCGCCAGGGTCTTGATCAACACCCAACCTGATTCGTCTCCTCTGAGATACACAATCGACGGGAGCCAACCCAGGGACACTGCAAAGATCAGCACCAGTGCTGTCGCAACCAGAAAATCCGGTATTGAGATCAGGTTCAAGGTCGCAAAAGTAATCGAACGGTCCAACCGGCTGCCAGGATACATCGCAGCGATGAGACCCAGAAACAGCGAGATCGGAATGGCGATTGCTCCGACCAGGAGCGTCAAACGGGAAGTGTTATAGACTCGCGGCCCGAGCATTTCGACAATTGGGGTGCCCAGTCCTGCCCCAAGGCCCGCTTTGGAGATACCCAGATCTCCCATCATCACGTTCTGAAGCCATACCAGGTATTGCTCGATGGGATGTTTATCCAGGCCCAGTTTTGCCCTGAGGGCTGCCGTGCTTTCGGGCGTTGCAGTCTGCCCTAGAATGATCTGGGCCACATCGCCTGGCAGAATATTGGTACCGATAAAAATCAGCACAGAGACCACCCACAGGGTCACCAGGCTGATACCAAACCGGCCCAACAACGCACGCCAGAGCATAGTTATTCCAATATTACGGCGAAACGGAGAATCTTAAACAAAGGGGTTCGCACGTCACCGTGCGAACCCCTTCCAA
>CAJXBY010000230.1 GCA_913051905.1 uncultured Gammaproteobacteria bacterium
ATGCCGATGGACTCGATCCGACAATCATGCCGGCAGTCATGGCCCGGGTCCCGGGCGGACTGAATTGGATTCAGACCTGGCAGTTGATCCACGGTCTCGTGAAAAAGGGTCGGGTCCTTGGCATGGACCTTGTCGAGATCGCGCCCTTGCACGATCTGGACGGCATGACACTGGTCCATGCGGACCGACTCATCTGCAACTTCATCGGCGCGACTGTGCGAGCCGGCTACTACGACTAGTCGGCGCCGGCGGTGGTGTTGCGGCTCGGGATACCCGGAAGCAATTTTTGGCCGACTACCAGACCGTCTTCATCATGCCGCCATCCACCACCAGAGTCTGGCCGGTGATGTAACTGGCAGCATCGGATAGGAGAAAGGCGCCCGCCCGCCCGAACTCATCGGCATTGCCGAAGCGGCCCCAGGGAATTGCTGCACTTCGTTGGGCGAACTTCTCCTCAAAGCTGACCCCGGCAGCCTTGGACTGTACCGTGATGTTGCTGCGCAGGCGATCGGTGTCTATAGAGCCGGGCACCAGATTATTGACCCGAATCTTCTCCGCAGCCAGCTGCTGGGAAAGGCTCTTGGCCAGACTGACCACACCGGAGCGCATGACGTTCGACAGCAGCAGGATATCGATCGGCTCCTTGATCGACGATGAAGTCACGGTGAGTATCGAGCCGCTGCCCCGAGCCCGCATGGCCGGCAGCACTGCACGGATCATGCGCACAGCGCTCATCAGTGTCAGCTCAAAAGCCGCCTGCCAGGCAATGTCATCGAAATCATCGAACTGTCCGGGCGGTGGACCGCCTGCATTGACCACCAGCCCATCGATGGTTCCGAATGCCTCGAGCGTGTGATCCCGCCAGGCCTCGATGGATACAGGGTCGCGGGCATCAAACGGTGATGAGATGACCTCGGCACCGGTTTCTTCACGCAGCGTCGCTGCCGCTTCGTGAATCTTGGGTTCGGTCGGTGCCGCGATCGAAACGCGGGCGCCAGCCCCTGCTACGGCGTGGGCAATGCCGTAACCCAGCCCTCGGCTCGCCGCTGCAACCATGATGCTCCTGCCTTCAAGTCCCAGTTCCACGATCTGCTCCCGATCACTCTTAACGCACTGTGCTCTTAACCCGCATTATCGGCGGCATTCTACACCGCACTCTACCGGCTGAATTCAGTCTGAACCGTAACGTTCGATATAGGTAGCGTAGGCTTTTTCGAAGCCTGCAAGCTGCTCTGCCGTGTAAGCCGCGTAGTCGATGTCAAGTGCCAGATGCTGCTCGGAGACCATGGCCCAGAGCGCTTCGCGTAAATTGGCTGCACAGCGCAGAGCATCGAAGCGGCGCCAGTCTGCTTCCGTCGGCTCACCTTCAAGATACGACGCGAGCAAGCGGGCTTCGGCAGACCGTTCAAATCCCGAGATTGCCGCCATGTTGCCCACATCAAACCAGGCATTCCCGAACCCGCCATACTCCCAGTCGATCAGCCACAGCCTGAAACCGTCATCGATAAAGTTGGCCGCCAGGAGGTCTGCATGACAAATACAGATGTGCGGATCTCCAGATGCACCTTCGAGTTCGCCGGCGATGACGGAAAAACGAGCCAGCGCCCCGTTATCCGGATCGGGCCCCTGACCGAGCAGATGGACATAGTCACGAAGGACATGAAAAACCCAGAACAGATAACCCGGTCCACGCACCGCTCGGTGGAGTTCACGGTGACAGCGCTTGACCAGCGCAACTGCTTTATCGATGTTGGCCTCAAGATCAGCCGGGCCGTACGTCAGGCCCTCGATAAAATCAAAGATCATCACCCCGTCCTGCGCCCAGTGCATGCGGGGAGAGATCTCAAGCTCGGCGGCTGCGCGGCTGAGCTCGGCTTCACGGCTGCGAATCACGTGATGAACAGCAATGTCGTGCCCATAACGGGCAACGTAGGTCCCGGACCGGTCCTTCGCCACGAAACTCTGGTTGCTCAGGCCGCCCGACAGCGGCTCCAGCGTGACTGGGCCGGACCAGAACGGGAGTGCCGCAATTTTGGATTCGACTTCCAAAAGGGTTCTGCCTGTTCGTTGTCGAGACCGACAGTTTACCTTGGCCTTCAAGCCCGCATTCGGTCGCCGGCCCTGTCGTACAGTGCACCAAGAGAAATTTGCGCCGGAAGCCGGGTACCGGCAACGTCCAGCGCATAACGGCCCGCAAGCAGAAAATCGTTATCGACACCCGCCGCGTTGCGGACGTAACCCAGCCCCAGCGGCTGCCCGATAGTGTGACCGTAGCCGCCACTGGTGATCCACCCGCAGACCTGGTCGTCCCGATAGATAGTTTCACCGCCCAACAACGGGGTGTCCCCCTCCACAGTGAAGCTCGCAAGTCGCTTGCCCAACGGCTTTTCCTGCAAGTTGACCAGTGCCTCCCGGCCGATAAAGTCCGCCTTGCCGAAAGACACTGCAAAACTGAGACCCGCCTCCAGCGGGGTGTCGTCAGGACCTATTTCCGCACCCCAGCTGCAGAACTGTTTCTCCAGCCGCAGTGCGTCGATGGCCCGGTAACCCGCATTCACCAGACCCTGCTCCCGGCCTTCGGATTGGAGTGCATCGAAGACCGTCAGCATATATTCAGTGGGTACGTGCAGTTCGAATCCGAGTTCGCCCACGAAGCTCAGCCGCATTACCCTGACCGGTGCCCCCGCTACCATGACTTCCCGGACCGTACGATGAGGGAACGCGTCCCGGGCCAGATCATCCTCGGCAAGTGTCTGCAGGATCGACCGCGACCGCGGACCCATCAGACCGAGCACACCGTATGCGGAAGTCACGTCGACAAGCGCGACGTTGTCCGAAGCGGTCATGTTACGCCGAACATGTTGGCTGTCGTGGACGGCCATAGCTGTTCCGGAAACCAGGTAATACTCAGACGCCGACAGTCGTGCGACCGTCAGGTCACACTCGATACCCCCGGAGTCATTGAGCATCTGGGTGTAGACCACTCTACCGGGCGTCACAGCGACGTCGGCAGCACAAAGCCGCTGGAGCACTGATTCGGCATCACCCCCTGAAACCAGCAGTTTGACAAAACTCGACTGGTCGAAGAGTGCCGCCGCCTCCCGGCACGCCGTGTGCTCGGCGGCCACGTGGTCGTGCCAGTTGGCGCGTCCGAAAGTATGGTGGTCGATCGGAGTCACGCCCGGCGGGGCAAACCAGTTGGCCCGTTCCCAACCCGATTTGCTGCCGAAGCACGCACCGGCATCCTTGAGCCGGTCATACAGCGCGCTTCGACGCAGCGGCCGACCGGCATCGGACTCGTGGTGCGGCCAGTGCATCGCGTAGTGGCGTCCCTGCCCTTCCACAACGCGTTTCTTCAAGCTTCGGTCGGAGCGGTACAACGTACTGAAGCGCCGTATGTCGACCGACCACAAATCGTACGGTGCCTGTCTCTCGGCAATCCAGTGCGCCAGCGCCATGCCAGCCCCGCCACCGGCCGCGATACCCATGCCGTTGAAACCTGTTGCAGTGTAAAGCCCCCGCACCTCGGGGACTTCACCCATGATGAAATGGGTGTCTTCCGTGAATGACTCGAGCGCAGTGAACCAGCGCTTGATGCCAACGGTTTCGAGCTGCGGAAAACGTTCGATCATACCGGGCATGAACTGCGAAAAGTGCTCGGTCTCCTCAGGAAACAGGCGATAAGGCGGGTCATTGGCCTGCGGCACAGCGTTATAGGGCAGAGGATTGAACTCGTAACCGCCTGCAGCCAGCCCGCCCACCTCCTCACGAAAATAACTCAAGTGATCGGGGTCGCGAACCCCGGGCATGTCCGGCTCGATGCCATCGATGGGTTCGGTAACCATGTACTGGTGGAACGAGGGCATCAGTGGAATGCTGGCTCCAGCCAGCCGTGCGATCTCCCGGGACCAGAGACCCGCACAGATCGCAACGCTCTCACACTCGATCAGCCCACTGGCAAACTCTACGCCGGTCACTTCGCCGTTCCGGCTGCGAATTCCCGTGGCCGCC
>CAJXBY010000231.1 GCA_913051905.1 uncultured Gammaproteobacteria bacterium
AATAGAGCGCCTGTCCACCCAGGCCGTCGTCACTCTGGCTGCGAAACACTGCAGACGCCGCATGACTGTGGCAGTTGACGAATCCCGGCAGAACCGCTCTCCCGCAGCCGGTTATTTTTTCTTTGGCCTGCCAGTGACCGGCGGCCCGTGCAGGACCACTGTAGACAATGCACCCCTCGCGAATCGCTACCTCTCCGCCGAGGATGACCGGGTCCGTTTCGTCCAGCGTATAAAGCACATCGGCCCCGACCAGCAGGTCGATTACTTCAGGAGTCGAAATATCATCTTTCTCCATTACACAGCCCATCTCTGACAATTCCTTTTCAAACTGTTGCTAATATAACGAATCAGGCACATCTTCCCGCCAATATTCATTAGAACCAGACGGATCGTTAAATGAGTTCCCCGCTTGAGTTTCAGCCATTAACCGAATCCGGATTTGGTGCCGAAGTCCTAGGCATTGACCTGGCGATGCTAGATAAGGGTGGTGAAGACAGCCTCAGGCAGGCCTTCACTGACCACGGTGGGCTGATTGTGGTACGGGACCAGCAACTGGAGGACCCCGCTGACCTGTGCCGATTCGTGGCTCTGTTTGGTGCTCTGGAACGCAATGACAAATACGATCCGGATTTTCTATTGCCCGCGTTCCCTGAAATTCTGAAGATCGGCAACGCAATTGAAAACGGGCGCCACGGGGCACTGTTCATCCGAGCCGACCCGCCACCGCTGCTCTGGCATTGCGACGATTCGTTCCGCGACCCCCAGCCACTCGGTTCCTGCCTGTACTGTCTCGAAGCGCCTGCATCGGGCGGCGAAACCGGTTTCGCGGGGATGACAGAAGCCTACGAGTCACTGCCGGATTCGCTCAAAACACGGATCGAAGATCTTCACGCAATTCACTCCTACGATCACTTGAACGAGTTTCTCCGCATCCGGAACCCCCACCGGCCTGCACTGACGGAGCGATTGCGCCGGGACCTTCCGCCCGTCAGGCGTCCCCTCGTCGCCCACCACCCGTCGACCGGACGCAAATCACTGTA
Source organism: uncultured Gammaproteobacteria bacterium (assembly GCA_913051905.1). The sequence goes on from CAJXBY010000231.1 coordinate 1,041, forward strand.
TCTGTCTCTGTGCCATATCGAACGAATCGAGGGTCTCCCAGATCACGAGGGACGGGAACTCCTCGAACAGTTGCAAAGCCACGCAACCGCCAGCCGTTTTACCCATTTTCAGGACTGGCGGCCTGGAGACCTGGTCCTGTGGGACAACCGTTGCACTTTGCACGCGCCAACGCCTTTCGACGACGAAAAGTACACCCGGTTGATGTACCGGCTGACGGTCACAGGCGACCAGATTGCCGGCTTCTGATCCTGTCCGCCTGACGTTGCTCTGACGGAAGCATCGTGAGTTCTTTCGAACAACGCTTCTACCGTACCGACCATTCCATCTGGCCCCGCCTGTGGCGGAATGTCATGCTGGCCTGGTGGATTGCGGGTCTGATCATTGCCTGGTTCACTTCAGGCCGACGCCTTCGACGCGCCAGCAGAAAAGCCCAGAAGGAGAACGCCATCATGCTACTCGATGACCGTACGGAACACGGCAAAAGTGGCTAAACGCTTTCCCCCGGCGCTATACCATTTCGGCTACCGTAAGGCGCCGCTGTCGGGCAACGTCATCAACGGCCTGGGCGACCGGCAGAAACGCCGCGCGCGACAGGTCTTTCACGGTTCAGGCGCGCGAGAACTCGAGTGGTCAGCGCTGGAGACGTTCTTCGGGCTTACCATGCCCTTTGCAATCTATCTGCGCAACGCTCTCAACCGGTGGGAGCTGCGCAAGAGTGACGGCCCGGTTGCACGCACACGGCTGAATGTCACTGACCCGGCAAAAATGGCTGCAGACCTCAAGTCTCTGGCCCGCCATGCCGGCGCGGGTGCGGTGGGCATCACCACCCTGACCGACAACGCCCTGTTCCAGGGTCAGCAGAGAGACTACCCGACCGCAATCGTCGTCGCGCTTGCCCAGGATTACGAGACCATGCAGGCAGTGACTACCCGCAAAGCAGCGATGGAAACCGTAACCACGTACCGTGATGTCTCCCGCATCGTCATTCGGCTGGCGGCACATATTCGAAGCCTCGGCTGGCGCGCCCGGGCGTACGGTGAGAGCGCGGACCTGCTACACATTCCGCTGGCAATCAATGCCGGGCTCGGCCAGCTCGGCAAGCACGGTTCGGTGATTGGCACGAAGTTCGGTTCAAATTTCCGACTCGCCAGCGTTCTGACAGATATCCCGCTGGCGCTTGACCGGCCTGTGGATATCGGCGTGGACGACCTGTGCCTGGGCTGTCAGCGTTGTACTCTAGACTGCCCGGCGGATGCGATCAGTGATTCCAAACTGATGGTGAGGGGCGAGAAAAAATGGTACGTCGACTTCGACAAATGCGTGATGTACTTCGTCAAGACCCTGGGGTGCGGAATCTGTATCGAGGTCTGTCCATGGAGCAGGCCCGGTCGGGGTCCGACGCTCTCGGCCACCCTGCTCCGAAAACGGGCGTCCAGACCCGACTCGGCGGACCGACCGAAGATGTGACCCCCGTTGGACGGCCAGGAAGCCGCTCCCTGATTTTATCCCGGCGCTTACGACGAGGCTTGCCGACTGATCCGCCGGCTCATTCCTGCAGAAACCGGTTGAAGACGTTGGTCAGCAGTCTCGAGACGTTGTTGTCAAAGCCGTTGAACGGCAGGCTACCGCAGAACGTGATCGAACCGGTGGAAAATACAGCTCCGCCCGAAGAGGTTTCAAAATAGGTCATGTCCGCTCGGATCAACTCCTCGTTCGGTACACCGGCCCAGTTGGTGATATGCGTAAGCTGCTCCTCCGGCACCAGAACGAACGTGTCATTGTGGTTTTCCGAGGAAGCGACGACCGCGGCATTCTCCGGCGAGCCCAGGTAACGGTCGTAGCGATCCAGCTCAAAGCCCGCGGCACCACCACCGCTGAATCCGAAATCGCCGATCAGTTCGTCGTCTATTCCCTCGAACATCCAGCCGAATTCCGGCCTGTAACTCGCTGCTGTCCGACGATAGTAGGAACCGAAGAAACGGCCCTGTGCGGAAAAGCCCACCCCGGCGAGGCGCTGCGGGGGTCGCCCGTTTCGGCGCCACAGTCCGCCATACCTACCATCAAAAGCGTGGTAGTACTCTCCCGGTTCGGCCGCCCAGGCCCGGATTCCACCTTCAGCGCGCCTGACCTCGATCAATGATTCGTTCTCAGGATGGATCGCCACCCGCCAGTAGAAGCCGTTACCGCCGAGATAGGCGAACTTGCCCCCCTGATCGCGGTAATCCTCAAGTGCATCCAGGGTTCGCGAGGTGTGATACTCGGGGTGCGATCCCGTGGTAACCAGAGCATACCCCGCCAACAGGTCAACGCCTTCCTCGTCGAGTTCCTTGTCGGTAACCACGTCATACGGGTAGCCCTTGTGGTCCAGCCAGGCTGTGAGGTGGCTGTCGGCCTGGAAATGACGGAGCCCCGAGCAGGTATTGGCACCAAAGGTGAGATAACCCGGGCGCAGATTGAAGAGAGGCCGTCGATAGCTGGCATGACAAATACCGCTGCGATCCGAGTGAAAGTTGTAGGTCGAGCACCCATAGTGGGGATAGACAGCCGGATTCCAGGGATAGGCGTTCCAGGCCTTGATCTTCTCCTGCCAGGATTCGTCGTAATCCGGACGGGCGTGATTACCGTAGACGGTGTAGGTGAAGGTCGATACCAGCACGCACAGGCGTGCGGTCTGTACGCCCCGCGGTGGGCAGACAAACAGCGGGATCGTGTCGCTGTGGGTGCCCTGCTCTAGCCGGATTCCGTAGATCCCGGATGCCAGGTTCTCAGGCACGGTCAGGCTGAAATCGGTCTCCCACTCAAAATCGTAAATATCGTCTTCGTGAAAATGGATGGCAGCGTACTGGTCCGGTGCGTGCCGCCAGCACATCTCCGACGCGTTCCAGCATGAGCCGGTCATAGCCCGGGCGGGAAAGTTGATCAGCATACCGTGGATG
>CAJXBY010000232.1 GCA_913051905.1 uncultured Gammaproteobacteria bacterium
GCAGGCTGACACGGTTGAGTTCAAAGCGGGACGGAAAATTATCGGTGCAGTCCACTACCACATCGGCACGATTGAATTCGTCGGCTAACTCTTCACCATCGAGTTCGTAATCTATGGTCGTCACGGACACGTCCGGATTCAGCCGTAACAGGGTCTCGCGGGCCGAATCCGCTTTCAGTTCGTTGATGGAGGCGTGCGTGTGAACAATCTGGCGCTGAAGGTTGGATTCATCGACCCGGTCGTAATCACTGACCACGAGTTCACCGACACCGGCGGCTGTCAGGTACATTGAAACGGGTGAACCCAGTCCTCCCATGCCAATGATCAGCACCCGTGCCTCAAGTAAGCGATGTTGGCCAGCCTCACCGACCTGGGGCAGCCTGATCTGCCGGCTGTAACGTTCGGTCTGACCTGCTTGCATCGCGGTTGGCTCTGATAGCCCCTCGAGAAGATCAATGTCCTAATTGTGCCTCGAGCGGGGATCTGTGGCTAATCCCTTCTGCCGGGACGGTCCTGCGGTCATAATCGGGTGTCCTGTCAGAGATGAGGGGTGACTGAGGTCGCCCATCGAAATTCGAGAGATCAGCCCATGCGATTTGCCATTTATGGCGCTGGAGGACTCGGCGCCTATTATGGGGTGCGGCTTACCGAAGCCGGACACGATGTCGGGTTCATCGCCCGTGGTCCGCACCTCGAAGCCATTCGGGATAAGGGTCTAACCCTGCACAGTCCGGTCGGTGATGCTCACCTTTGCCGGCCTCTGGCGACCGGTGAACCGTCAGAAATTGGTGCCGTGGATGTGGTGGTGGTGGCAGTAAAGACGTGGCAGGTTGCAGAAATACTCGAGACCATGCGGCCGCTGGTGGGAGACAGTACGCTCATCGTTCCTTTCCTGAACGGGGTCGAGGCGCCGGATGTGTTGGCCGGTGCTTTCGGGGAAGACCGCGTACTGGGGGGCTTGTCCCGAATCTTCTGCGAGATCGAGTCGCCGGGTGTAATACGTCATCTCAATCCCGGTGCTTATGTCGAGTTCGGTCTTCTGGATGGCCAGTTGTCTGATCCGGTGGAATCCTTGCGCCAGGTATTTGAAGACGCCGGTGTGGAAGCCAAAGCCAGCAGCAATATCCGCACAGCCCTTTGGGAAAAGCTGATGATGGTGGGTTCCTGGGCCGGGTTGGGTGCGCTGTCCCGGAGCACGCTGGGTGAGGTTTGCGCACAGCCCGAGCTTGTCGAGATGGTCGACCGGGCGATGGAAGAAGGCATCCGGGTCGGCCAGAGCCGGGGTTACCTTCTGAACGAGAAGCTCAAGGAAAACCTGTGGGGCTTTTATCAGGGATTACCACATGACACGACCGCCTCGATGATGCGTGACATTCTGAACGGCAAACCGTCAGAACTGGATGCCTGGAACGGTGTAATCGTCCGCTTCGGACGGGAAGCCGGGGTTCCGACCCCGGTGCACGCGTTCACCTACCATGCGTTGTTGCCCATGGAACGCAGGGCAAGGGGAGACGCCCTGTATAGAGCCCCAGGCAGGAGTTGACCTGCCCATCCCATTGATGGTCCGGGGTGCTGGTATTATCGGTGGCATTAACCGTTCAGGGAGAATAACGATGAGTCTTCATTCGCTTCCGGTCTCCACTACGACTGATCCCGTTTTACTGACCCGGGTCCATCTTGCCGCGGCACACCGTCTGGCTGTCTTGCATGAACTGGAAGACGGCATCGACAATCACTTTACAGTTACGGTGCCCGGCTACGAGGACCGCTATCTGGTACTGCCTTTCGGACTGCATTGGTCAGAAGCCCGCGCCAGCGGCTTGATTGTGTTCGACGAATCGGGTCGGACACTCGAAGGAGAGGGATCCGTTGAATTGTCTGCCCAGTGCATCCATGCACCGATTCACCGCATCACGGGTGTCCGGGTGGTGCTACACACCCATCAGACCTGGGCGCTCGCTCTGAATATGCTGGACGACAACCGGCTGATACCCGCTACACAGAGTGCGGCCTTCTTTCACGGCCGGGTCGCCTATGACGACAGCTATGCGGGCAGAGCAGATGAACTGGACGAGGGTGAACGCCTGGCCCGCTTGATTGGCGATAACCATGTGGTCTTTATGAAGAACCACGGTGTGCTGGTGGTCGGTGACAACGTGGCACAGGCCTACAAGCGGCTCTACAACCTCGAACGGGTGTGCCGGAACCAGGTGCTTGCCTTGTCCACGCAGACACCCCTGGCACCGATTCCTGAGGACGTTATCGACGCGCTCCAGGCACCGGCACCACACGATACGTTTTCCGGTGCGGATCGGGAAAGACTCTATTTCGAGGCGATGATGCGGGTGCTGGACCGGGAGTCGCCGGGTTACGCCGACTGACGCCCCGCGGGTCGAGGGCTTGACCTGCTTGGTGAGGCCCCGGCGGGTTCGTCCGACCAGAAATCGGGGTACTGGTCCAGCCACGTCTCAAAGTCGGCGAACATGACGTCGATATCGTCCGGCAGATGGTGGCCCGTGTCATCCTGAAGCCGGCCGGGGTCCAGCGGCAGCCGATCCGTCGCGGTGTACAGGTCGACGTTGGCAGTTTCACCGGAGTCTGCAAAGCGGTAGCGGAAGGCCGGAAACCGGTTTCTCAGTCGGTCGCACCAGTCTGCCGTGCTCCAGGTGCGGCCCGAGGAGATGTTGTAGAGATCATAGCGCGGGCGCTGAAATTGGATCAGCAGCACCAGGGCCTCCGCAACGTGCCGGCTGTAGGTCCAGTCCCGGCATTCACGCCGCGACAGGATCACACGCTCGCCGCGTTGTGCGGCGACCGAGGCCTGCATCGGTGCGCTCAGCGTGTCCCTGAAGCCCGTGTCGCGTTCCCAGGGACCGAATATGGAACTCAGGCGCACGCTCAGGGCATCGAGTCCGGTCAGTTCTGCGATCCGGCGCAGCGTCACTTCAGACGCGAATTTGCTCAGCGAATAAAGGGTCCCAGGTTGCTCTCTGGTGCGGGATTCGTGCAGGGTGCAGGACCCGCCCTGGGCCGGCAGACCATAGGCGGCACCGGAACTGATATTGAGCAGCCGCCGGACGCCGGTTTTCGCGGCAGATTTTGCCATCGTGGCAAGACCCAGCAGGTTGACCGACAGCACGCTCTCGGGTACGTCGCGTTCGCGCTCCGGGCCCGACGTAATGGTCGCCCCATAGTAGACGTGTGAGACCTGTTGTTCTGAAAGAGTGCTCGCCACAGCCTCCTCGTCGGTGACGCTCCCGTGTATCTCGGTCCACGAACCCGGCAGGGAATCGAAATGCCGCTGTGCCGCCGAGGGAACACGTCCCGTGTCATAGATCACGACGCCGTCTCCCTGACGGAGGATTAATTCGGCTAGGTTTAGGCCGATGAAGCCGGCGCCGCCCGCAATCAGTACATTCATCTGTAGGAGAAGGACCGCTGTCTCAGCAGTCAGCGGCTGACACCCTCGGGCCAGTGGTATTCGTTGAACCAGGTTTGCTCGGGTGCATCCTTGAACATATTTTCGTATTTCGTCAAGGCAGTGCCGCCCAGGTGTACTGCAATGTTCCGATACCCACCGCGCCGGTAGTCCCATCCGCCGGCCCGGTGCACCTGTTCCAACCAGTCACACAGGTGCATCTCGCAGAGGCGGTCGAATGTTTCATCACTGATCTCGATGAGCGTTTCGCTGAGCCGGTCGTCAATGGTGCGGGGCGCATTCTTTCGGCGGACCTGTGCGTCAAAAGGGCGCCGTTTCAAGGCACAGTTCAGATAGCACAGGGTTTCGGCGTAGTCGCCGATCATCGAGCGGATCTCGCCGCGTCTGGAAATGGGTAGCGTAAATCCCTGAAAGAACTCCGTACCGTAGATCGAGTGAAACAGCCCCGCGCGGGCGGTCTCCTCGTCCCAGCCCCAGGACTTAAGGTCGCGGTAAACGCCAACCGCGTGCGCCAGGTAGG
>CAJXBY010000233.1 GCA_913051905.1 uncultured Gammaproteobacteria bacterium
GCCTCTGGCTGCACCGATGGTGCCGGGGCCAGCGGGCCGACCAGTGAGCGGTGTTTAGCAACGTCCTCGGAGAGCTCGATGTGAACCGCTCCCGGTTTTTCGGACTGAGCCAGGTGAAACGCCTTGCGGATAATCTCAGGGATCGTGTCAGCATTGGCGATGGTGGTCGTCCACTTGACGACCGGGCGGAACATCGACACAACGTCCATCGCCTGGTGGGATTCCTTGTGCAACCGCAGGGTCGATCCTTGACCCGTCAGAGCAATCAGGGGGGCCCGGTCCATGTTGGCGTCAGCCACCCCGGTCAGCAAGTTTGTTGCACCCGGACCCAGCGTGCCCAGACACACCCCCGGTTTTCCCGTCAAACGTCCATAGACATCCGCAATAAACGCCGCGCCCTGTTCATGCCGGCACACAACGAATTCAATTGACGAATCCAGTAACGAAATCATGATGTCGGCGTTCTCTTCGCCTGGCACGCCAAATATGTACTCTACGCCCTCCTGCTCGAGGCAGCGTACAAATAGATCAGAAGCTTTCATGTCGAGTGTCTCTCAAACGCCTTAATCCAGCGGCGATCCACAATCACAGTGGATCGGACCAAACTTAGCGACTATTCTAGGTTTACTGGACAGACGATAGGAAGCTTAAACACGCGGTTCTTTTCTGATCATTACTGAAATCGGCCTGGGTTTCCAATAGTTCGCTAGTACTCTGTCCTCTTTATTCCCTCGAGCCTTGATGCCCCCAGAGTAGTTCTATTTGTCTACGCTTTTGCTCGAATTCCTGTTTTTAAGGTGATCCACAACCCTATTGGCCTGGACTCTACAACGCTCTTGACCGCCCTCACCCGCGTAATCTGGTGTGATCTGTTGGTGCCTGTGCGGTGTGCCAGCTAAAGTCCGGTCATGGAATGGGTCGCATCCTGGACGCAGTTCTTTTTCACCCTCGCGCTGGTTAATCTCATCGGCGTCGTCAGCATCGCCTTTATTCTGTTATCTGGTCTGCGGCACATCAGGAAACTGATTGATATTCCGATAAATCTTGAATGTGACCCGAAGGTTTCCATCATCGTCGCTGCCCGCAATGAAGAACGACACATTCGGCCTGCGATCGAATCATTGCTTCGACTGGACTACCGCAATCTTGAAATTATTGCAGTCAACGACCGGTCAACGGACAGAACAGGTAGCATTCTCGATGATTTGGCCTGTGACGACGGTCCATTGCAGGTGATACACCTGACTGAGCTTCCTTGCGGATGGCTGGGGAAGAACCATGCACTGCAGTACGGCGCCGACCTCGCCACTGGTCAATGGCTTCTTTTTACAGACGCGGATGTGGTTATGGACCCAACAACTCTTCGTCGCGCGATCTCTTTTGCCCTGAGCAACAAAGTTGATCACCTGGCGGTGATGCCCGAGGCGCGCATGCCCAGCCTGTTTCTGGAATCGTTTGTTGCGGTGTTTATCGTTGGCTTCAGTCTGTTCTTTCGACCGTGGAAAGCTCACGACCCCGAAAGCAGTGCACACGTAGGGGTTGGCGCATTCAACCTGATCCGCTCTACAACCTACCGGGCAATTGAAGGCCACAAACCGTTGAGGATGCGGCCAGATGACGATGTGATGCTGGGAAAACTCGTCAAACTACATCAGCACAGTCAAGGCGTCTCAAGCGGCATTGGGCTGATCTGGGTACCCTGGTATTCGTCTATACGGGAAGTCGTGGTCGGGCTGGAAAAAAACGCCTTCGCGGTCATGAATTACAGCATTGCAAAAACCCTGTTGTGCTCGATTATGTGCTTGCTGTTTCTCCTGTTACCGTTTGGAGCGGTATTCTTCAGCTCCGGGGTCACAGCGATTGTCAATCTGCTGATTATTGCTGTTCTGTTGTCCATCGGCTGGAGAGTGACGTCTGAAATTCGTGTCAGGACCCTAAGTATCGTTTTCTTTCCAGCAGTCATATTGCTTTTGCTCTTCATTCAATGGCGTGCCATGCTCGTGACGGTAATCAGCGGTGGAATTCACTGGCGGGGAACGTTTTACCCGCTCGCCGACCTGAAATCGAACAGGCTATGATTCGAAAGTCGACCGCACAACCCAAAACGTCTTAAATTCAATCAGGCTGTCTTCGGTGTTCGACTCCACCCGTCACTCCTCAGGACTCCAGCCCGCCTTGACAAGGCCGTCAATGATAGGCTCGGCGAGCACAGAGTTCGGGAGAAAACTATTGCGGTAGTCGTCTCGGGTCTTAAGGTTTGGCCGCAGCTCGAGATAGCGGTCGAGCGCCGCCTTTGCTTCAGTCCCGCGTTCCAGGTGCCCTAGAATCGCAGCCCGTATACCCAAAACAGAGCCCCTGTCAGGATAATGCTGTATGGTCTTTTCCATCGCCTCGAAGGCTTTTTCATACTCGCCCAGCCCCAGATAGGACAGGAAAAGACCGGTATAAAAATCGCCCAGTTCCGGATCAACGGGACTCAGTTCAAAAGTTTTCAGCGCATTGCTTTCTGCTTCCCGGAATTCCCCATAGTGGGCCTGGGCCAGAGAAAGCCGCCAATAGTTCAAAGCGTAGCTGGGATTAAATCCGATCGCCTGTCTGGCATAGTCCCGAGACGTGGCATGATCTCCTTTGAACATGTTGTAACTCGCGATGCCCCCAAGTGCTAAGGGGTCTTCTGGATTCAGTGCCTGGGCGCGGTGAGCATGCTCCAGCATTGAATTCAGCGTTTGCTTGCCATCTTTTGTGATCCGGTGAACGAGTTCCCAGAAGCTGCAGAAGGCGAGATGAGAATGGGCATCGGAGAGGGTGGCATCCAGTACAACAGCTTGTTCAAAGTGCCCGCGTGCCCTGGCCAGCACGGCATCCTCAAAATCTGTGCGCTGTCGTTCATGGTAGCAACGCAGACCCTGCAAGTATTCCTCCCACGCACTCAAATTTTCTGGATGCTTGCGTATAAGCCTGTTCTGCTCGTGTCCGGTAACTGAAGGGGCTACTCGGCGGGCGATCGCTTCGGAGACTTCGTCTTGAACATCGAAGATGTCCTCCATGGTGCGATCCCACTTCTCTGACCAGAGGTGATGGTCTTCTTCCGCGTCAATCAGCTGAGCAGTAATGCGCACCCGGTTACCCCCTTTGCGCACGCTGCCTTCGACGATATAGCGTGAACCGAGCTCTGCAGCGACTTCTCTGAGATTCAGGGACTGACCCCGATAAGCGAAGCTGGAGTTCCTCGAGATCACCGGAAAAGTTCGCCACAACGAGAGATTTGTAATGATGTCTTCAGTGATGCCATCAGCGAAATACGCCTGTTCGGCATCCCCACTCATGTTGGCAAATGGCAGCACAGCAATAGCGGGCACCCGGGTTTCCGCCTCGATTGCTGATCCTGATGACACCCCAGCCCCAAGACCCAATTGCAACTCGGTAGCCGCTGTGGTTTCAAAGGCCTCCAGTATTCCGGCAGCGCCCTCCATCTCAACTGTGTAGGTGGGTACCGGGTCAGCGATATTCTTCATCTCCTGGTCCCCGGTATTGACAAATCGCAGATCAAGCTTTCTGTACACTTCCTCGTGAAACTTACCAGACAGCGAGATGCCACCTGGCTCTGCGTTCGCTTCCAGGCGTGCAGCTACGTTCACACCGTCACCATATAGATTGTCGCCCTCAACGATCACATCACCCAGATTGAGCCCTACCCGGAACTGCATCTTGTCTTCTGGACTCACTTTGTCATTATGAGTGCGCAGACTGTCTTGAAATGCCACCGCGGCCACGATCGCATCGACCGGGCTGGCAAACTCGGCAATGACCGAATCGCCTGCACTGCCAAAGATCCGTCCGTGATGTCTGTTAATCGCTTCGTCTGTGAAGCTGCGGCAGACCTTTAGATTACGCAGGGTGCGGT
>CAJXBY010000234.1 GCA_913051905.1 uncultured Gammaproteobacteria bacterium
CCGGGCATCCGCGCGGGTCGTGCAGTGCCCGCGGGGCGCAGCCCCTGCAGGCCTATCTGAAAGCCAGAGGTAAGGAACTGGGTCTTGGCAGCCGGGCGCGAATGAACAAGAGCGGTTGCCTGGAACGCTGTGAGCTCGGACCGGTCATGGTCATCTATCCGGAGGGAGTCTGGTATACCTATTCGACCCGACAGGACATAGACGAGATACTGGACCGGCACGTGCTGGGTGGCGAGCGTGTCGAGCGGCTGCTCCTCAAACCGGGTCAGACCTTGCCCGCACCGACTGAGCCACCGCGCCTAAAACTGACCGTGCGTTCGGTCTCGAGCACAGCGCCCGACGTCAAGCGCTACGAACTGGCTGCCCCTAACGGCGGTGATCTTCCGGCCTATACGGCCGGGGCGCATATCGATCTTTTTACCCCGGAGGGTCTGCGCCGCTCCTATTCACTGGCGGGTGATCCGGAAGACCGTGGATGCTACCTGCTGGGCGTTCGCCGAGAGGCCGACAGCCGCGGCGGGTCGCAATGGATCTTCGAAAATATAAGAGCCGGTGACGAACTGACTGCGTCGCAGCCACGCGGCAGTTTTGCCCTGGCCGACGAGGCGGACAGTCACACCCTGATCGCCGGGGGCATCGGCATCACGCCGCTGCTGGGTATGGGTCATGAATTGAGGCGCCGAGCCGCCGATTTCCATCTGCATTACTGTACCCCGAGTGAGGCCGAGACACCCTTTACCGAGGAAGTGAAGTCAGTTTTCGGTGATCGTGTGACCTTTCATCACGACGGCGGTGACCCGTCGCGGGGGATCGATCTGCAGGCTGTGCTGGGTGCGCTGCCGGACTCCGGGCATGTGTATCTCTGTGGTCCTTCCGGTCTGGTGGCGTCCGCAAAGAGCCTTTCTGGGCACCGTGACGAAGCGCTGTTTCATGCCGAGCTTTTTTCGCTGGATGCTGAGCCGCCGGCGCGGGACAACGAAGCCTTCGACATTTTCTTGTCGCGCCAGAAAACCACTCTGACCGTACCCGAGGACAAGTCCATTCTCGAGGTGGTCCGCGAGGCCGGGCATGCGGTGGAGACCTCGTGTGAGGACGGGTTGTGCAGCTGCTGTCAGACGCGTCTGCTCGGTGGCCGGGCAGAACATCGTGACCACGTGCTGAGCAGCGCCGAGAAAGCGGCCGATGAAACGATCATGATCTGTGTTTCGCGGGCGGCGGCTGGAGAAACCCTGATTCTGGATCTCTAGTCGCCAGGGTGCCCGTCTAGACTTCAGATTCCTCCGCGGGCATTTGACCACTGAACCGGTTTGGCATCGGTAGTTGACGGGTGAGCAGACAGGCGGGGTGCAGCTAAAGCTGTGGAGAACGGATTAGGCCGCTGTAAGTTCTTCCGGGTATGCCCCACCCAAAGTCAGCACCAGGATGCGTTTAGGGTTCTGTGCTTCTTGGTTTGTTCAATAATCACAGCCGCCTTCCATGCCGTATTTTGTGCTGCCTTCAACAATGTTATAAGTGGTTTTTCCGTGGATAAAATTTCCCGCGAAAACACATTCAACCGGATGTAATTGATTGGAATCTGATTCCCACGGCCCGAAAGCTTCGATGTAATTGTCTTCAAGCTCGCTCATCGTTTCGTAGTAACCTCCGCCGAGGAAGATCGAGAATACATCTACCGGATTTTCGAAATGCATGTGATCGAAAGCATCATCGTCCTCATGCGTATCCATGAGATCCCAGAAGGTCCCGGCAACCGCTGCGGGGACTGCCTCGTTTTTGCAGGCATCGAAGAAAGGTGATTCGATGTTCTTGACGTAGCCATCCTCTGTAGGGGTGATCTCGTCCAGTTCGTGCAGGTGCCAGAAGGTCACGGCCTCGGCAAAACCTTCGACCAGTGCCCGGCCTTTGGCCTCAGCGCTGGTACAGTTGAAGTACGCCACTTGATCGTACGGCGGCAACTCGTTGTCCCAAAACTCGTAATGAAGTTGATGGGAGAGCTCATGCCGAATGGTTCTGTCTTGCGGTATAAAATCAATCAGAAAGACATAGGGCAGAATCGACAGGCCTTCGGTTGGTGTTAAGAGAATGCTGTTGACTGTGTAGAGGTGTTTGGCTGCCATCCACACCCAGCCAGCACCGTCCTCACCTTCTCTACGTGCACAACTGTGGGGCGCTTCCTGATCAAGACCGCAGTTGTACCAGGTGTTGGGGATAAAGACCCTGATGGGTTGACTTCGTACGGGGTCGATCCCATGCATCAGAGATCTTCCGAAATAGTCGACTGAATTGGCATAGGCATCAGCCACGCCGGCGTACTGTCCCGCCGGGGATGTGTCGGCATACCAGTGCCCGATATCGAGGCTGTTGCTGATGTCACTGAAATGGTGTCCCCATTTGTACGGTGTTCCGGCTTCGTCTTTTTCAAACGAAACATACTGGTTGTTCAGGCGGTAACTGACGTAGAGATTTTGGCCCTGGTAACCCAGTTCAGCGAATGACAACTGCCAGTGTCCCGTATACCCGACCCGCCCTGAATCCAATGTGACCCACTCATTACTGGATTTTTTCCAGGACAATACAACTTCCCAGTACCAGGCTGGGCGCAGCTGATAGTCGATACCTTTGTAGCTGAATCTGCCCTTGATGGTGTAGGGCGGCGCACCGGCAACCGCATCCTCTATGCCGAGAAGCCGCGTAAAAAAGTTTTGGCCGGGACTTGGTGCCCGAAGGACATTCGGAATATCGGGTTTTGAAAGCCGGGTTCTGACAGGTGGAATGCCGGCAGAATCTTTCCGTTCTTTTTCTATGGATCCTCCGCGCGTTTCCGGCAGTTTCTTGTCTGGGATTTCCGGGAAACCATGTTTCTTTAGGTCTCCGATCGAACGATGGGGAATGACGTGGGCCTGGGATGGTGTCTTGAGCACGACCATCGTGGGTTCCTTGGTGGTGTAAAGCTCGGCATAGGTCGAGCGTTTGTATCGGCCTTTTTCCACCATGAAGTAAAGGTCAACCGGCTGTCGTCCCAGCAAGGTGCGTCCAGATTTGTCATAGGTCTCAATCAGGAGAAGCGCCAGGTGTTTGCCGTTGCTGTTGAGGCGAAATCGGAAAGGTAAATGCCGTGATCCCCTGGGATGGATCAGCACCGCTGAGTTTGTCTCTATGCCATAACGTTTTTGATCGATCAAGGAACTGGCACCTCGGAATACTTTTGGGTAGACCAGCTTGACTTGGGTTGGCTGATTAAGCCGGCTTTTGAGTATCACAGTGCCAGAGACGGCTGTTGCCCGGCCCGAGTCCCGCAACTTGGTGACAGTAACGTCGAAGAATGGGGAAGAACCTGCATAGGATGTCATCGGACCGAGCAGTAATCCCGCCACAGCAGCCAGTACCAAAACCCGCCCGGACCACGGTCGACCAGATTCGGGCAGAACAGCATAGCGTCTAATGATTGTACGCATCCCGGATTTCCTATCTCTTCACCAGTTGCTGTCCTTCGAGCATAGCAACTCTTGCCAGCAGTGCCTGCATCTGTTCAGCCATGATGGTTTTCAGTTGGGTGTTTTCTTTTTCAAGGGAGGCAATCTGGTCTTGTTGAGCAGTCAACTGACCCTGCTGCTCCTTCACGGCTTCTATCAGGACTGCCGTTAGTTTGGAGTAAGCAATGCCTTTGTAGCCTTGCTCGTTTTCTGCCACGAGTTCAGGGAAGACTTTCTCTACCTCCTGGGCAACAAGGCCGATGTCGGCTTGATCGGCAAAGGCAGTGTCCTCTTTCCAGCGGTAGGTTTTAGCTTGTAGTTGCAGGATTGCATCAAG
>CAJXBY010000235.1 GCA_913051905.1 uncultured Gammaproteobacteria bacterium
GGAACATACTGACGTGCGGACTCACAGTGCGCCCGCTGGTCGTCGAAATAGATATCGGCCCCGAAAGTCTCCAGGAACGCTCCCTTGTCCAGGCCGCCGAGAAATACCGCCTCGTCTATCCGAATATCCCACGCCCGGAGGGTTCGAATCACCCGTTCATGGGCCGGCGCGCTGCGGGCTGTAAATAGCGCTGTCCGGATCGGGGCTTCTTCCTGCGGCCAGTCGGTCTGTAGCTGGTGAACGACAGCTAGAAAATTCCGGAACGGTCCGCCGAGCATGGGCGTGGCCGCGGCCTCCTTCTCTGATTCAGCAAACGCTGCAAGACCCTGGTTCTGGAAAACCCGTTCGGAATCGTCGGCAAAAAGAACCGCATCACCGTCAAAAGCGATGCGCAACTGGTCCTCGATATTGCTGTCGATCCTAGAAGGCATGATTGTCGCGGCTGCAATACCTGTATCGAGTGCGTTGCGCACGTCCCGGGGATCAGCGGATAGAAACAGGTCCGCGCTGAACGGTGCAATGTAGGAAAACGGGCTTGCGCCACCTGAGAAAGCAGCACGGGTGATTTTCAGCCCGTAATGGCTAATTGAATTAAAAATCCGTAGGCCAGTATCCGCGCTGTTGCGGGAGATCAACACGACTTCCACGAGCTGACGGTTTTCGTCGGACGGGTTGAGCGCGAGCAGTTTGCGAACCAGGCCGAACGCCACGCCAGGTTCCAGGATCTCGTTCTCGTGGATCATCTGGTAGCGGCAGTACGCATCGACCCCCTGCTCGGAAAACACACGGTGACCATCCTCCAGATCGAACAGCGCCCGGGACGAGATAGCCACAACCAGTTTGTCATCGAGCCGAAATTCCATGACGGCAGTTTAGCACTGCACAGTGTTCCACCGACATCGTCCAGCCGGATGACGACAACAACGGATCAGCGCCTACGGCGTGTCCAAGGAGCGCTCGCCAGAACTACAACCAGCAGCACAAACACCACGACTGGCAGGCTGCCATAACGAACAAACGGGGTCTCTTCTGTCATGGGTTCGACAAAACCGTGCAGCCCGTGCTGCTGAAACTGCGGCGCGCTTTTTAACACCCGTCCATCGGCCGATATCAGCGCCGACAGACCGTTGTTGCTCGCACGTATCAGCGGGCGGGCACTTTCTAGCGCCCGCATGCGCGCCATCTGGAGACGCTGATGCGGTGCCAGAGAATCGCCAAACCACGCGTCTTCGCTGAGATTCACCAGCACCGTCGCTGCCGGCAGCGACCGGCGTATGACAGCGGAGAAAGCGTCCTCGTAACAGATTGATACCGCCACCTTTTGACCGGCAAGCACCATGGGCTGCTGTTTGTCCGACCAGGCTGTGAAGTCCGACATCGGAATCTGCAGATAATTCAACACCCAACCGAACAGCCAGCGAAGAGGCAGGTACTCGCCGAATGGCACCAGCTGCTGTTTACGGTACAGCGTATCGCGCTCACCCAACCCAAGCGCACTGTTGTAAAGGACGACCTTATCCTTGATCAGCCGGCGTTCCAGAACACCCAGCAGAACATCGCCCGGTAAGCGCCTGAGCTGCATCAGGTCATCATCGCGAATCTCATCGAGATAAAGCGGCAGTGCCGCTTCCGGCCAGATCAGTAGGTCAGATGCCGGCGAATCGCGGCTGGCGACAAGATACTCTTCGACGATCGATTCAACAGCATTGGGTGACCATTTCTCATTCAGTGGCACGTTGTTCTGAATAACTGTAACCCGAATCGGCTGCCCGGCCGAGGTCACCCACGCTGTGCGGCCAAAGGCCAGGACCAGTAAAACGCTGGCAAGGATGGCGGCGAAGCCAGCCAGGCGGTCGTGCCGTGGACCCGTTACCACCATAACGAGGGCCGTACCGCCTATCGCAGCTGCCCAACTGACAGCGAGCACCCCGCCGAACGGCGCGAGCGCAGCGAGCGGTGTGTCGATCATGCCGTATCCCAGATAGAGCCAGGGGAAACCGGTAAATATCACGCCGCGCAACCACTCACACAGAACCCAGCAGGCGGGCATCAAGACCAGCATTCGAAGGGCCGGAGAACGCCGCCGGCCCGCAGCCTGAATCACACCGGCTGCAGCAGGATACACCGACATGATCAGGATAAATCCGACCACCAGAAACGCGGCGAGTTGCGGCGGCATACCACCGAAGCTGTGCAGGCTGATATAAACCCACGACACGCCTACACCGAACAACCCGATCCCGAAGCAAAACCCCAATAGCGCGGCACCCAGAACTCCAGCAGACAACCACAGCATGAACAGTACGCCCAGGGAGAGTGGGGCAACAAAGACATAGTCGAAGGGTGCAAAGCCCAGTGGAAAGAGAGCCCCGGCGGCCAGGGCCAGTGCTGGCGGACCGATTCGGTGCACCAGGCACCAACGTTTCATCTTTGGAACGGGACCACGATCTACCGGCGGTTCAAGCCACCTGGAGCCTTGTGATCCGCAACAACCGCGGCCGGCGGATGTCAGCGCTCAATACTTCGATCCTGAGCCCCGGGAACTCGACTGTTTCACCGCGCGTCGGCAGGTGGCCCAGCTTGGCGGTCACCAGTCCACCGAGAGTGTCAAATTCCAGCTGGTCCAGAGCAGCCTCAAACAGCTGATTGAAACTGCTGATCGGCATTTTCGCCTTGACCACACAATGATCTGCGCCGCGGCGAAGTACCATGCTGACCCCTTCATCCACATCGTGTTCATCTTCTATCTCGCCGACAATCTGTTCAAGTACATCCTCAATGGTAACCAGTCCGATGACACCGCCATACTCATCCACCACGACCGCCATGTGGTTTCGGCTCGCCCTGAACTCCTGTAGCAGAACGTTCAGGCGCTTGCTCTCTGGAATGAACACAGCAGGGCGCAGCAGCCGGTCCCAGGGCAGGTTCGGACTTCCGTCCTCGCGCAAATGCCGCAACAGATCTTTTGCCAGGAGAATTCCCAGCACGGTATCCCTGTCACCCCCTGTCACGGGAAACCTGGAATGCGCGGAATCGATGATCACCGGCAGAGTCTCGTCCAGCGTGTGGCTGGAATCGACGGTAACCATCTGTGCTCTGGCGACCATGACTTGATCGACCTGCAGGTCACTCACCACGGTCGCCCGCTCCATCATCTGCAGGGTGTCGTCATCCAGAAGTTCCCGTTGTCTCGCACCGCGCAGGACCTTGAACAGTTGCTCACGGGTGAACGGTGTTCCTCGAAAAACGTAACGCAGTCTGTTGATCAAGTCGTTCTGGCCAAGCAGTTTTCTGTCAACCCCCACCATGAGCGCGCTCAGGAAACCGCATAGGGGTCATCAAACCCCAGTTTATCGAGCACTTCCGCTTCCAGTGATTCCATGATCCCGGCATCGGCCTCGTTGGCATGATCATAACCACAAAGGTGCAATACAGCGTGTACGGTCATGTGTGCGAAGTGAGCTTCCAGGGTCTTGTGCTGTTCGGCGGCTTCAGACCGGACCACTGCGGCGCAGATCGCAATGTCCCCCGAAACACCGGACGCGATATCGGGTGTCTCTACGCTGGGAAACGAAAGCACATTGGTCGGCTTTCCTTTCCCCCTGAAGCGTGAATTGAGACTCCGCATTTCACTCTTGCCGACCACCCGCACCGTTATTTCGCTCAAGTGATGAGGGACGGCCTGGAAAGTGGTGTCGATCCAGGACAGGATCGCAGGTGTTTCTGGGACGGCGCTGTCCTGAACGTCCAACTGGACCTGGACGTTCACGATTCTTCGGAC
>CAJXBY010000236.1 GCA_913051905.1 uncultured Gammaproteobacteria bacterium
TCGCTGATCGGGCTGCTCAATGCGGGTAACTGGCGCACGGCCCGGCGGGCAAAATCGACCGGTCCTTCGGAGGTGCCCTTGCTGATGCCGTGCCGCGCCAGTCGCCGAAGAAAAAGAAGATAAGCGCGGCTCACGGGGTCACGCGCAGTGCGCCGGATCGACAACAGCCCCTGGACCAGTAGCAGCAACACGATACTGACCCCGACCAGCAGTACGATCATACGCGTTAGGTTGGGATGCTTAAGACCCAGCGTCTGAAGCAGCTGGTACTGTCGCTCGGGTCCGTAGGCCATCACCCACTCGTTCCATCCGTAATTTACGGCATCCCAGCGGTGCTGCAGCCAGCGCACACCGCGCTGCCAGCGGCCCCGATCAAGAAGACCGTGCAGCGCCGGCATGGGAACATTACCAATGATCCAGCCCTCGGCGTCGATCCAACGGAGCATGTCCGTGCCGTATCGAATCCGTTCCGGTGCAATTGCCGCTGTCGGGTCTACCCGGGTCCAGCCGGAACCCTCGATCCACACCTCTGACCAGGCGTGTGCGTCCGACTGTCTCACCACGAGATACCCGCCCACCTCGTTGATCTGTCCCCCCATGTAGCCGACGACCAGTCGAGCGGGAATGCCTGCGATCCGCATCAGTGTGGTAAACGCGGCGGCATAGTGTTCACAATATCCCTCACGGGTCTCGAACAGGAGTTCATCGACCGGCCGCGGCCCGAGCATCGGTGGAGAAAGACTGTAGAAGAAAGGTTCCTCACGAAAATGCCGAAGCACGTTATCGACCAAACTGGAGGTATCCTTCGCTCCGCTCTTCCAGCGTGTGACCAGTGCAGCAACCCTCGCCGTCGGTGGTTTGGCCAGTTGCTGGTTGATGCGCCTTTCCTGGGGGTCCAGGGCACCTGTCCGGGCATCGGAGTAAGACAGCAGTGACAGTCGCAGGGGGCTGGTCAGTTTAACTTTCGATTCGAGCACGTGCCCGTAGCGGGCAACGGTACCCGGCGGACGGGTCGCCGGCAGGTCGAGGACCGGCAGCCACTTGTCGGGGCCGGCCTCGAACGTGGTGGTGTAGGGTACGGCCAGCGATCCGCTTTGAATTTCGAGCGATGCCGGGCGCTTGTGGAGGACTCCGCGCTGCCAGCTCTCACCATCGCTGTTTTCCAGGACCAGCGCCCGCCAGTAGCGTTTTTCGGGCGCTGGTACGGGACCTGAGAAACGCACCCGGAATGCGACTTCGTTGTTCAACAACAGGTACTGGATCGACCCCGGCCGGACTTCGTCGGTGAGGCCTGTGCGACCACTCAGAGAATCGTCCGGCAGACCCCACAATCCGCCTTGAATGCGCGGGAACAGCAGGTACATAACCAGCATGATCGGTACAGCCAGTAGTACCATGCTGCCCCCATCGCGTGTGAAGCGTTTTCTAAAATTTGAACGGGGCTGGTTGATGTAGAGCAGAACCGCTAATGCGAGCCCTCCACTGATGAGTCCAGTCAGGGCAGTCGCCGGTGACTGCGAGAACAAAAACCCTGTCAGGATCAGCCACCAGACCAGAAAGACCACGGTCATCACGTCACGCCGGCCGCGCATCTCGAGTGTCTTGAGACCGGTCAGCAGCATCAGCAAAATACTCCCGGCGTCCCGCCCTGTGAAGGTATGAAACTCTGCCAATACCGCTGCTACTGAGATGCCCCCAAGTGTCCAGAGAACCATCTTTCCTGGTACGCGCCAACCCAGGTGTTCGATAGCCCATCGCCAGAGAAACAATCCGAGGACGGCAGCGCGTACCCACCAGGGCGGCATTGCCGGGTGCA
The DNA here is from genome assembly GCA_913051905.1 of uncultured Gammaproteobacteria bacterium. Next base: position 1,817 of record CAJXBY010000236.1, read on the forward strand.
GCTGCACGGCGAGCAGAACCGCCACAAGCAGCAGCAGAACGCCGGCACGACCGGGATAGACCGACTGGGGGGAAAATGGCCGGAACAAGAGCAGTGCTTCTTTATTGAACAACGGGATCATGTGTGATCGCTCGCGTGGTCGACTGGATAAAGAGCCAGTAGTGTCAGGCAATGGGTTCGGTGGGCACTGCCCAAGCCTGGTGGCACCGTCGTGGCGCCCACGCGCAGCCCGTAGCGTAGTTGTTGAGAATCGGCATCGATAATCCAGCGGCACAGCTGACTTAGCTGCGTCTCGAGGCCTGGCCCGGGTGCATTGGCAAGATCGAACCACAGCTCTTTTTGCTGCGTGCCGGCAAATGTCTTGACCTGCAGAGCCCCGCTCTTTGGCAGTGATTTCCAGTGAATGTGGCGGTACGAGTCGCCTGCCTGATAATTGTGAAACCCGTAAAAATCTTCGCCGTCGCGCCTTACCAGACCGTGTCTTCCCGACCCACCGCTGTCGGCAATCTGAATCGGTACTGGCGGGGCAGGGCGAGGAAAGACAACACAGTCGTTTACCATGCGGATACGCCTGGACCAGGCGAAGAAGATTCCGAGCGGATAGCGGCTGGCCAGCCGTACGCCTGGCATCGGGAGCCTGCCGCGTTCTGCTGTCGGCACACTGATCGATCGCCGCACGGACTCTCCGGGATCGATACTGAATTCGTCTGTGTGACCGTCTTGTTCCAGCCACAAAGCCAGCCGGGCAACAGTGTCCGGGCAGGAAATGACGATCGGGAAGCGGGCGTGCTCACCCGCAAAAACGGGTTCGGTGCCGACGGCTGAAATCGACAGTCCTTGCAGATTGCGCTGGGTAAACAGCATGGATACCACCGCGATTGCGATGAGCAGAAAACTGAACCCGTAGGCGAGGCCGTTGCCGTAGTTTGTTGCTGTCAGCAGCATGGCCAGAGCACTGACGCCGAACAGATAGCCGGAACCGGTTGGCAGCATGTAGACATGCCGCCGATAGAGCACCACCGGAGCCCCACTGGCCATGGATGGCTTCAGGGAATATCCGTTTCCCGGATGAGCCGTTCGGCCAGGCCGCCGGTCGACCCCTCCCGGTCAGGCGCCTGTAACCGGTGTTCGAGTACAGCGGTTCCGACGTGTTGGAGGTCCTCAGGAACGACGTGGTCACGGCCTTCGAGAAAGGCCCAGGCCCTGCCCGCGCGCACCAGGGCCATGCCCGCGCGCGGCGACAGGCCATGGGTCAGCCACGGTGCCCGGCGTGAGGCATCAAGCAGAGCCTGGGCGTAGTCGACCAGTGCTTCACCGGTGTGTACCGTAGTCGCGGCCTCCTGGAGCCGCACGACCTGACCCGCGTTCAGCACCGACGCTATTGCGGGCAGAATCGATCGGGGGTCTTTTCGTGTCAGCAGTTGACGCTCAGTGGCCCGGTCCGGATAGCCGATCTCAATGCGCATCATGAACCGGTCGAGCTGGGATTCTGGCAGCGGGAAGGTGCCGATCTGGTTCATTGGGTTCTGCGTGGCGATGACGAAGAACGGCCGGGGCAGCGGGTGCGAATTGCCGTCGACCGTGACCTGGTGTTCTTCCATGGCCTCGAGCAGCGCGCTTTGCGCTTTAGGCGTTGCGCGGTTCAGTTCGTCCGCAAGCACCACTTCAGCAAACACCGGGCCAGGCTGAAACCGGAACGTCGCTGTCTCGGCGTGGTAGACAGTGACTCCGACCACATCGGCTGGCAGCAGGTCGCTGGTGAACTGGATACGTGAGAACTCAAGGCCAAGGACGCGAGCGAACGTCTGTGCCAGGGTCGTCTTTCCGACACCCGGTATATCTTCAATCAGGAGGTGGCCGCCGGCCAGCAGGCAGCTGAGAGCGAGGCTTGCCTGGCGCCGCTTGCCGAGTATGACTTCGCTGATCTGATCCAGTAC
>CAJXBY010000237.1 GCA_913051905.1 uncultured Gammaproteobacteria bacterium
TGTAGACTGAATCGTCACCGAACGCAGCGAGTGCCTCGTTACGAGTCAGTCGCCAGGCATTGATCAGAGCCGCCTCGGTATGGACTACACGCATGCCCTTGCCGCCACCACCCGCCGAGGCTTTGATGATTACCGGATAACCGATCCGGGCGGCTGTTTCGATGACCGCTCGGTTGTCGTTCGGCAGCACGCCATCGGAGCCCGGCAAACAGGGGACTCCGGCCTCCTGCATGTGGCTGATTGCCGAGACTTTGTCACCCATAAGGCGTATGGTTTCCGCGGAGGGTCCGATGAAAACAAAGCCACTTTGTTCGACTCGTTCGGCGAAGTCGGCATTTTCGGCCAGAAAACCATAGCCCGGATGGATCGCGACCGCATCGGTCACCTCAGCAGCTGCGATTACAGCGGGAATATTGAGATAGCTTTCGGCTGCTTGGGGTGGGCCGATGCAGACCGATTCGTCGGCCAGTCGCACATATTTGCTGTCACGGTCAGCGTCAGAGTGTAGCGCGACCGTACGAATGCCAAGTTCCCGACAGCTGCGCAGAATACGCAGCGCGATCTCGCCACGATTGGCAATCACCAGTTTGTCAATCATGTGCGGTTGCTCAGGAACGACCTGATTCGATTAAAAAGAGAGTCTCCCCATATTCGACCGGATCCCCGGTGTTCTTGAGAATCCTGCGGACGATCCCGGATGTCTCAGCTTCGACCTGGTTGAATATCTTCATCGCTTCAATGACACAGAGGGTATCGCCGGCGTTGACTTCACTGCCGATACCGACATAGGGTTCCGAATCAGGGTTGGCAGCCGCGTAGAAAGTGCCAACCATCGGAGAGATCACGGCCACCGTGTCGGGAGCCGGATGCGCGTCTTGGTCACCCTGGGGTGGGGGAATCGCAGATTCAGCCGCGGGCAAATCCACGGTACGCTGCAGCGGCACAGCGGTTACCGTGCCACTTCGGCTGAGGCGGATCGACTCCTCCCCTTCGCGGATTTCAAGCTCCGTAAGTTCTGACTCTTCCAGCAGTTCGATGAGTTTCTTGACCTTACGGATATCCATCAGCTTTCCACCGGATCGTCTTCCCGAGCAGCCAGATAATCCATGGCAGCCTGCAGCGCCAGTTCGTAGCTCTGTCCTCCGAACCCCGCGATGACGCCTATTGCTCGATCAGAGAAGTAGGAGTGCCGGCGGAAGGACTCCCGGGCGTGTACGTTCGAGAGATGAACCTCGATGAACGGTATCGCTACTGCGGTCAGTGCATCCCGGATTGCGATGCTGGTATGGGTGAATGCCGCCGGGTTTATGATGATGAACCCGGTGCTATCTGAAGCCGCACCGTGGATCCGGTCGACCAGCACGTGTTCGGCATTGGATTGCAGGCTGCTGACAGCAAAGCCCTTGATCTGCGCCACTTTGGCCAGATGTTGATCAATGGCAGCCAGGGTTTGATGGCCATAATGTCCAGGTTCGCGGGTGCCCAGCAAGTTCAGGTTTGGACCGTGGAGTAGCAATATCTGGTTCAAAAACCCCTCCGCCGATGTAAATAGTCAGAAATCATATTCTGCATGACTGCAATCACTACGTCCATTTTTTTGGAGTTAACCCCATTTTCATTGAACTTATAAGCAAAATTGACGAATTTAGAAGAATAGCCGATCAGAATTCCGATCCAGTCCTTAGGGCTTTAGGGCGAGACCCGCTAGCCAGCGATTCAGGTCGGAAGGGCTAATCTCTCCAGTTTTTTGGTAACGAAGCGTACCGTCGGGGCTGAAAACCAGCGTGAAGGGAAGCTGCCCAGTATTGCCGTAACGGCGCATCAACTCTATACCACCGACCCGGCTCACCAGCGAGATGTAATTCATTCCGGTTTCGTCCTCGAATCGTCGGACCGGTGCTTGATCGTCGATTGCGACGCCGACGACTTGCAAGGCTGTACCGTGTCGGACCTGCGCCGCGATCAGCAGTGGTATTTCAGACCGGCAGGGCAGACACCAGGTGGCCCAGAAATTGATGACCACGACCTTTGCCGGAACCGGATTCGATGTCCACAGTCCGCCCCGGCTGGTGGGCAGCTCGAACTGCGCCAGATTTTGTTCGCTGTCCGGAGACGGGGAATCAGTTGAGGTAAGAATCTTGACTCCAAAATAGCCGCCGAGAATCACCAGGATGAGCAGAGCGAAGTAGACGGGACGGAATTCTGACCGGCGCATGCCTAACCCGGCAGCCGATTACAATGCGCTCAGAAAGCTCAGAAACTCCGAGGGGTTGCGGTAACCGTAGAGTCGTCCTGGGCGTTCGTCACCATCGGGACTAAAAAATACAATGGCGGGTGGTCCATACACGCCGAAGCGCTGTTTGATCGCTTTACTGTCCGGGTCGGCGGCATCCGTGACATCGACCTGCAGCAGTTCAAAGCGTGAAAGCTGATTCAAAACCGTCGGGTCACTGAAGGTCGTTTTTTCCATGCGGATACAGTCGGTACACCACTCGGCGTAGAAGTCCAGAATAACCGACCGTCCGGCCGACCGGGCAGCAGCAAGGTGCCTGTCCAGCGCCCCATTGGTCGCAATGCGTTGGAAAATGTTTTCTTCAGCCTGGTCGTGGACTGCGTTAGACGCGGTCTGTGACCCACCGAGAAGATTCAGGTCGATGGGTCTGAGGATGTCCCGACGCCCGCTGAAACCCCCCAGCATCGCAATCACGCCCCATATCAGACAAAAGGTCCCCAGCCCCTTCCAAAGGTAGCGCCAGCCGCTGGCCTGCTTAGGTAGGGGCTGTGTCGCCCCGAGGTAAACACCGGTGACGACCAAAAGCGCGGCCCATAGAAAGAGCACTGGAATCTCGGGAATCACCCCCAGCAGGTAAATGGCAACGGCGATCAGCAGAATCCCCAAGCCGTGTTGGACCCGTTCCATCCAGGGGCCTTTGTGCGGGAGGATGGCGTGGGCGCCGAAGCCAATGGCAACCAGAATGATCCCCATACCGGCCGCCATGCAGAACATCAGCGCTGCGCCGAGGTATGCACTGCCTTTCAGGATGGCAATACTCAGAACAGAGATCAGCAGGGGTGAGACACAAGCACCGACCACCAGCGCAGACATCACGCCAAGTACGAAGATCATGCCGAAAGAACCCCCACTCAGACCAGCCGTACTTTCGCTCAGTCGGGACTGGACAGCGGTCGGCAGGCGTATCTCGTATACACCGAACATCGAAAGTGCCATCAGCACGAGAATGAGGCTGATGAATCCGATTGCCCAGACATTTTGGAAATAAGCCTGCAACTGTTCTCCGGTTGCACCAGCGACAGCACCGATTACGGTGTAGGTCACTGCCGTCCCAAGGACGTAGGCCATGGAAATCGCACCGCCATGGAATCGTGATCCACGCCGTCCCTGGCCGACAACGAGGCTGGATACAATCGGGATCAGCGGCAGAACGCACGGTGTGAACGTCAACAGAAAACCGGCAACAAACGCAGCGGACAGGTAGCCGATCAAGGATTTGCCTGACTGTTTGGGGTCGGGGTTATCGCTGTCCGCTGCTGCTGCCGATGTAATGAATGCGGGCAGTGTCAGGCGATGGGTGGTCTTGATCGGTGGATAGCAAATTCCTTTCTCTGCACAGCCCTGGTAGGTGGTGATCAGCGAGAATTCTCCGCTATCCGTGCCGGTTCTCTCCAGCGGCAGCAAGACGTCGAAATCCTCGTTGTAAACGCTGACTTCGCCAAAGTACGCATCCAGCT
>CAJXBY010000238.1 GCA_913051905.1 uncultured Gammaproteobacteria bacterium
TTGGAATAGACCTGGCTGAACATCCAGTCCTCGGTGGGCCTGCCGCCCCAGTAGGATGCACACCACGGATCCACCAGCCACACGTTGGACCAGTAACCATCATCGGGTTTACGAACCACCTCGATGTTGATGCCGGCCGGGCGGGCAGTCTCGGCAAACAGCACACAGGCATCGTCAGAATTCTGGAAGGCTGTGTCGGCGACCGAAATTTTTAGATCAAGCTTAGAATGACCTGACTGCTTCAGATAATATTTAGCTTTGTCGAGGTCGTATTCTCGCTGCGGAATCTCCTCATTGGTCGCACGAAACTGATTCGCGGGTCCGATCGGGACATCATTGCCCAGTGAGGCATAACCAAACCAGATCTTCTCCAGCCACTCCTGCCGGTCAATCGCATACTTGAGCGCCATCACCGCGTTGTTGTCACCAAAGGGAGCCACGTTGTTGAGCATCGGCAATGTGCAATGCTGATTGCCGTTGGTGTAGAACACGTCGATTCCGGACCGTTTGGCCAGACGACTCGCGGTAGCGAGATTCGGTGAAGAGATCACATCGAGCTCGTCCGACATCAGGCCATTTTCCCTGGCCCCGGTATCGGAGACAAACAGCGTTTCGATCGCGTCGAAGTGGGCTCTACCGCTTTTCCAGTAGTTGGGATTACGGACCGCATAGGTGCGAACACCGGGGTCAAAGGATTCCAGCTTGTAGCCCGCAGTCCCAATCCCCGACTGCGTATCTATCGAACCGTCATCATTGGCCGGGCAGATGCCTAAGTGGTAATCAGACATCAGATACGGGAAATCGGCGTTGGGGCCTTCCAGCACCATCTTGACCTGGCCATCACCTTGCGTTGTGATCTCGGTGATCTGAGAAACGATGCCCTTGGCCGCCGATTTGGTATCTTCCCCCAGGTGATGCTTTATGGAGGCGACGACATCGTTGGATTTTAGGGAGCGACCATTATGGAACTCGACACCCTTTCGCAGATCGAAAACCCAGGTCTTCGCATCCGACGATTCCCACGATTCCGCCAGTTCCGGGACCAGCTGGTTGTTTTCGTCAATCTCGGTCAGATTGTTCCGCAACTGGCCCATGCCGACATTGATCATGTAAGAGTCCATGAACGTGGCCGGGTCCAGACTGTCACTGGAAGCACCGCCAGTCAGGGCCTGGCGCAGTGTGCCGCCCTTGTTGGGCGTAGCTGCCAGCACGGTATTGGAGAGCGAGGTCGCCACAGGCAGGACAACGCCCAGCGAGACAGCACTACGGACGAAGTCCCGACGGGTGATTCTACCCCCGGCAAGGCGAAGCTTAAGTTTGTCGATCTCTTTGCTATTCACGAATAAACCTCCTTCAATGATGTTGATTTACTGCGGCGCAATTGACTCATCACACGCCTTCCGGACATCCGCCGCAATCTCTACGGGGTCACCTTAAAACGCCCTGCGCCACAGATCATTCTCTACGATTCGCTGGTACAGTCAAGGAGAATCACGCCGACCAGGCGTCGGGTTTTGCTCAGAATATAACCCCACCCTGGCCTGATACCGGTATCATGAGGCACATGACGCGGTATTTCCCGGAAACAAGGTATCACACTCAACCAAGTAGCTCCCAATGATCCAACTGGCAATCCTTCTGGCAGGCGCATCGCTTGGAATCATCGTATTTCAGAGTGCGGTGGTCGCGCCGCTGGTGTTCAGGCAGCTGAAAGACGGCAGCAGCGGTCCGTTTCTACGCACCCTCTTCCCGCGCTTTTTTCTGCTGCTGGGAGGGCTGGGGTTTGCCGTCTGCCTAAGCAGCTTCTTGGGAGGCTTTAGCTCCGGCATGATGCTTGGGGGCCTCGCGCTGTTACTTGCCCTAACCGCCTATGCCCTGATTCCGGCCACCAACCGCGCACGAGATGACGGCAGAACCGCGACGTTCAGACGGTTGCATCTTGCCAGCGTACTGCTGACACTTGGCGTTGGATTGACCAGCCTGCTGGTGATTTTCGTCTGACGGCAGGCTGCATCAGCTGGCCACGACCACCTGATTTCGGCCATTTCGTTTGGCCTCATAACAGGCCGCATCGGCGCGATGATAGAGCTGGTCGAGCGCTTCTCCCGGGATGACCTCAGCAAGTCCGAATGAGCCGGTGACCCTGATAGATTCAGCACCGGTTTCGACCTCTGACTTCTCCAGTGTCGACCGCAATCTTTCAGCGACTGACCGGGCCTGCTCGATATTATCGGTAGACAGCAGAATACCGAACTCTTCCCCACCGAGACGACCGACGATATCAGGCTCACGTTCCCCGACCGTGCGGACCGAGCCCTGTAACAGTCTACCGACCAGTTCCAGCACCTGATCCCCGATACCGTGGCCATAGTTGTCGTTGACACTCTTAAAATGATCCAGGTCGATCTGCAGAAAATAAATGCCGTTCTGGTATTTGGCCAGCAACATTTCACCTCTGGAAAAAAAGGTGCGGCGGTTCAGAATTCCTGTCAGACCATCCGTGTTGGCCAACCGGATGAGTTCCGACTGGTACTCTCGAATCCGTCCCAGCAGTCCGTTTAACGCATCGGTTAACTCGCCGATCTCATCCCGGGTGAGCTTCCTGATCAGTTCCTGTTTGGTCAGGTCCTGGGAAACTTCTCGCAGACTCCTAATCAGATACCCAACCGGGTGCCCGACAACACGATAGAACACAACGCCGCTGCCAACCAGAAAAATCAAAAGGAAGACCAGCATCGCGACAATACCCACACGCACTTCCTTGGCAACTTCCTCGTTAACCCACTCCCGGCTTACAAAAAAACGAAGATCGCCCCCATTCGCCAGCACACCCGGATAGTCGAGTGGGTATTTTTCTTCCTTGATGATGTTGCACGGCAGAGGGGGCCAGCGGTAAGGCGCCCCGGTAGCCGTTGTCATCTCGACACAAAGGAGAAAGGGAAACATCGCAAACAGACCTAATGCCTGCTGGATTTCCTGGTCACCGACGGCTACGGCACTGTCCAGCATCCCAGCAGCACCGACAACGGCGGTCGCCAACTGGGCAGAGGCGACACCCTCGTAATACTCTTGGCGGTAGTTTTTATAAGACAGAACACCGGCCGTACCCAGTACCGCTGCCATCAGACCAAATAGGAGCACAAACTTGAGAAAGATCCCAAGCTTCATTCTGAATCTGCTACCCGATTAATGGAAAGGATCGTAAAAAGACGCTAGGAAGAGTCCTACATTCCCATCATTTTCTTTACCGACGCCCGATTGTTCATAATGACTTCTACCACTTTGTAATGATCACCCACGGGTACCGTTAGAAAGTCTGCCGTGATCCGGTCACCTTTTTCGGTGACAACCTCGGAACAGACAAAAACAGCGCCGTCCTTGTAGGGCACGATCATCGGATGAACATTGGCGCTGTACCCGGCCACCAGTTCATTGGCCTGACGATCGACAAAATAGAATTTTCCGGTCGGGTCGGCACGATCCTTCATCCACTGTGCCAGCGTCAACTGTGCCTTTGCTTTGACTTCGGCCGATACCTCCTCGCCGGCGACTGCGCTTTGAAAAGAAAATGCGGCCCACAGGATCACGGCGACGACAGCAGAGATCCCCGTCTTCAAAATGTTCGACTTTGATGTGTTTATGTACATTGTTTCCTCCTTTCTATTACAGAAATTCCGAATAGACGCTTTGGTGTTAAAGAACAGGTATCCTTCGAAACTCTCGGAATA
>CAJXBY010000239.1 GCA_913051905.1 uncultured Gammaproteobacteria bacterium
AGCCTTGCTCACCCAGCGTCAGACCGAATACGAGGCGGCCTCCTCCCTGTCGAAGAAGAACCTGCGTTCCAAGATCGCGCTGACCGAAGCTCACGCCAGACTGACCGCCGCCCAGGCGGGCCTGGAACAAATTCGGGTGGACATCGAACGGACGTCTATCCGGGCTCCGTTTGACGGTGTAGTCGACCAGCGAATGGTTGAGCTCGGTGATTACATCAAGGTCGGTGAACCGGTCGCAACGCTGCTTGATCTTTCTACGATCATCATCGCGGGAGATGTATCAGAGCACAATGTGTCCAAAATCTCACCCGGCATCAGCGGTACTGCCGTGCTCGTGGACGAGCGTGAACTCTCGGGCGAGGTGACTTATGTTGCCCGTTCGAGCAACAACGCTACACGCACTTTCCGGGTAGAGCTGGAGGTGCCGAATTCCGGATATAGCGTTGCCGAGGGTATTACAGCCAAGATCACGCTGTCTGTGGGCGATACCCTGGCGCATCAGCTCTCACCGGCAGTTCTGACACTAGATGCCGATGGCGTGATTGGAGTGAAGGCCGTGAACAAAGACGGATTTGTCTCGTTTCTGCCCGTCACCCTGGTTGCCGATACACCTGAGGGCACCTGGCTCCGCGGTCTACCGCCCACCGTGCAGATCATCACGGTCGGCCATGAATTCGTCCGGGCCGGACAGAGGGTGAAATCCGTTCCTGAGCAGGCGCCCGAAAGCTGATCTGAATGGCGTCGCTGATCGATCATACCGTCGGCCGTTCCCGCACCGTGCTGGTAACCCTGCTGTTTATTCTGATTGCGGGGTCCATAGCCTACCGTGACATTCCCAGGGAGTCGCAGCCCGACATCAACATTCCGATCATCTATGTGACCGTCAGCCACGACGGCATATCACCGGAAGATTCTGAACGCCTGATCATTCGTCCACTGGAACAGGAGTTGCGGATTATCGAGGGTATCAAGGAGATGCGCTCGACCGGTTACGAAGGCGGTGCCAACGTGTTGCTCGAGTTCGAAGCCGGTTTTGATGCCGACACTGCCCTGGAGGATGTACGGGAAAAAGTCGACCTCGCCAAGAGCAGTCTTCCTGCCTCTTCGGAAGATCCGGAAGTCCATGAAGTGAACTTCAGCCTGTTCCCGGTGCTGGTGGTGATCCTTGCCGGGGATGTTCCAGAAAGGGTCCTGTACCATCTGGCTCGGGAACTGCAGGATGACATCGAGGGCATACCGTCTGTCCTTGAAGCGGCCATCAGCGGTGATCGCAAAGAAATGGTGGAGGTCCTGGTCGATCCGGTCGAGCTGGAAAGCTATGGGCTTGACCCAGCTACGGCTGCGGCCACGGTGAAAGGCTCCAACCTGTTGGTGGCTGCCGGGTTTCAAGATACTGGACAGGGTCGGTTCTCGATCAAGGTGCCGGGCCTTTTCGAGAGTGTGCGGGACATTATCGGCCTTCCCGTCAAGGCTGAAGGTGATGCCGTGGTGAGAGTAGGCAACATTGCCGAGGTTCGCCGCACGTTCAAAGATCCCACCAGTTTGGCCCGCGTCAATGGGCGCCCGGCCGTTGCGCTGGAGGTATCCAAGCGCTCTGGTGAAAACGTGATCGAGACCATCGAGAGGATACGCCGCGTCGTTGAACAGGAAAGGGAGTTGTGGCCAGAAGCACTGCGCCAGTCAGTCAGGGTCAGCTACTCACAGGACCGATCTGACCACATTCGGACGCTATTGAGCGATTTGCAGAACAGTGTCCTGAGCGCTGTGCTGCTGGTCATGGTGGTCGTCATCGCAGCGCTCGGTATACGATCTGCCGGGTTGGTGGGAATAGCGATTCCAGGCTCCTTTCTCACTGCTCTTCTCGTTTTGTATCTGCTCGAGATTTCTCTGAATATGGTCGTGTTATTCAGCCTGATACTGGCCGTCGGGATGCTGGTGGACGGTGCGATTGTCGTGACCGAATTCGCCGACCGCCGGATGAGTGACGGCTCATCTCCCAGGCAAGCCTATATTGCTGCTTCCCGGAGGATGGCCTGGCCCATCATCGCTTCAACGGCGACCACGCTCGCGGCATTTCTGCCGCTGGCCTTCTGGCCAGGCGTGGTGGGCGAATTCATGAAATATCTGCCGTTGACGGTGCTTATAACGCTGTCGGCGTCGCTGCTGATGGCGCTTATTTTTGTGCCCACCATGGGCGCTCTGGTGGGCCGTGCCGGCAATACCGGTGCGGTGACCAGACGGGTGATCGAGGCAGGTGAACGGGGAGAACTCGATTCGATACCCGGATTTGCCGGCGCTTACCTCAAGGTTCTGAAAGCGGCCCTTTCCCATCCTGCAAAAGTGCTGGTTGCTTCTTTGGGGCTGTTGGTTGGCGCACAGGTGACGTATGGAGTTTTCGGCTCGGGTGTTGAATTCTTTCCGGATGTGGAGCCTGACAACGCGAAAATTCAGGTCCGTGCCCGCGGCAACCTATCGCTCGACGAGCAGGACTCACTGATGCGTGAAGTGGAACAGCAGGTACTGGATATCGGAGGCGTTGAGACCTTCTACACCCGGGTTGGGCCGGAAGCCAGCAGTGAGGAATCTGAGGACATTATCGGCAGTATCTCCCTGGAGTTCGCCGACTGGCGACTGCGTCCCAAGGTCAGGCAGATCTTTACGGAGATCCGGGGGCAGATCGGAGATCTAGCTGGGGTCATTATCGATCTGCGCAAGGAGGAGGGGGGGCCACCGGTGGGTAAGCCGATTCAGATTCAGCTGGCCTCCCGGCACCACAAGTTGCTCGCGCCGGCCGCGGCCAAGGTCCGGGCACAGTTCGACAGCATGAGCGGACTGCACAGCATTGAGGACTCCAGACCGCTCCCCGGCATAGATTGGGAAGTCGTTGTAGACCGGGCCCAGGCCGCAAAGTACGGGGCCGACATCGGTTCAGTGGGCAACATGGTCCAGATGACCACGATGGGATACAAGATCGGGACCTATCGCCCTGACGACAGTGATGACGAGATCGAGATTCGGGTAAGGTTTCCGGAGCAACATCGGACCATAGAAGAATTGAATCATGTCCGGCTGAACACGCCGGCCGGTTCGGTGCCAATTTCGAACTTTGTCGTCCGGCAGGCCAAAGAAAAAACTGGGATGGTTAAGCGGGTGGACGGTCGCAGGGTAATCACGATCAGAGCTGATGTGGAGGAAGGTGTACTGGTTAATAACAAGATCAATGAACTGGCCGACTGGCTCCGGATTGCAGAGATCGATCCCCTCGTTCAAGTGACATTCAAGGGAGAGGACGAGGAAAGGGCCAAGGCCGAGGCGTTTCTAAGCCGGGCATTCCTGGTGGCATTGTTCGTGATGGCAGCCATCCTGATTACCCAGTTCAATAGTTTCTACAGTGCTTTCCTGATTCTTTTCGCCGTTGTCATGTCGACCATTGGAGTTCTGATGGGCCTACTGATCACCAATTCACCATTTGGGATCGTCATGAACGGCATTGGTGTGATTGCTTTGGCGGGTATCGTCGTCAACAACAATATCGTTCTGATTGATACTCACGACCGGTTACGGGAAACGATATCTGATCCCATGGAGGCGATCCTGCGTACGGGAGTTCAGCGTCTGCGGCCGGTTCTTCTGACCAGCGTGACGACCATACTCGGTCTGATGCCGATGGTGCTGGGTGTCAATATCGATTTCCTGACCCGGGAGATCACTTT
>CAJXBY010000240.1 GCA_913051905.1 uncultured Gammaproteobacteria bacterium
GCGCTGAACGTTCCTGCGTGTATACGCCGGATGACATTCTGGATGGGGTCGAACCCGAGGGGCCCATCGTGGTTTTCGACGATGATCACTACTACATGGGTGGTGTGCTCGCCGAGCGGCTGCGTGCTCTAGGCCGGGAGGTGGTTCTGGTGACGACTGAGCCGATTGTTTCTGCTTTCACCCAGTACACGCTCGAGCAATCACGGATTCAGGCCCGCCTGATGGAAGCCGGCGTTCGGATTGTGGCCTCCCATGCACTGGTTGAGATCGAGGAGGCCAGGGCGCACATACGATGCACTTACACCGAAAAGCTCTCCGTTTTGGAATGCACATCGGTGGTGCTGGTCACCGCGCTCCTGTCAAACGATGACCTCTATACGGATCTTGCTCGGAGTGAACATGGACAGCACATCGTGAGAATCGGGGACTGTTACGCTCCGGGTACAATCGCCGCAGCGGTGTGGTCAGGGCATCGGTTTGCCCGCGCACCCTTTGCGGAGATTGAGGATTATCCGCCCTTTGCCATCGAGCGGGTAGCACTGTCTGAGGTCGCCTCGGCCTGATGCCGACCGTCTCGGTCATCATTCCCACGTTCAACCGTGTTCACCTTCTGGACCGGGCGTTACGTTCGGTGTTCGATCAGAGTGCCGCGCTACTGGAGGTCATTGTCGTCGATGACGGGTCTACCGACAGCACGTCAGAGTGGGTTGCAAACATGTTCCCCGAAGCGGTGCTGCTGACGCAGCCAAACCATGGAGTCAGCCGGGCGCGAAACCGCGGTATCGAGATGGCTCGAGGTGAATGGATCGCTTTTCTGGACTCGGATGACGAATGGTGCCAGAACAAGATCGAAACGCAGCTAAACGCGGTACTGGCAGACCCCGGTCGGCTGATCTGCCATACCGATGAGATCTGGATTCGCAATGGTGTAAGAGTCAACCCGATGCGTAAGCACCGCAAGAGTGGCGGCGAGATTTTCAGCCGATGCCTGCCGCGCTGCGTGATCTCACCGTCCTCGGCCATGCTGCATCGATCGCTGTTCGAGCGCCACGGGTGCTTTGACGAGCAGCTACTGGCTTGCGAGGACTACGATTTGTGGCTCCGCCTTTGCGCAAAACTCGAGGTTAATCATGTCGCTAGACCGCTGGTCATTAAATACGGGGGCCATGCCGATCAGCTTTCTCGCCGTTATTGGGGCATGGACCGATTCCGAATCAGGGCACTGGAGAAGCTTCTAGACACCGGCGATCTGACGCTTCAACAGGAAAGGCAGTGCCTGGAAGAACTGCTTAAAAAAACCACGGTTTACCTGCAGGGTGTTCGTCGTCGAGGGCGCGAGCAGGAAGCTGGCATTTACGCCGACAAGCTGGCCAGCGCCCGGGCAAGGTTGAACGCAGTCAGACCTTCTGACACCGTTGCGGACCGGGCCTTGGAGGTCACCGGTCCGTGAACTTGGTCGTCGCGTTGCGGGCCGAAGCCGAGCCGCTCATTGAATATTTCCAGTTGGAGGCAGACAGGACTCAAGATCTTTTTCCAGTCTATCGTGGTAATTCCTTCTGGCTGGTGATCTCCGGTATCGGAAAGGTGCTAGCGGGAGCTGCGGTTGCTCATTTGCATCATGTCACCGATGGTAAATCCGATGTGCCCTGGTTGAATGTGGGTATAGCCGGTCACCAGCACCTTTCGATCGGAAGTTTGTTACTGGCTGGTCGCATCGAGGAACGGGCCACCGGGCGGAGGTGGTATCCGCCTTACACTCTGGCGTTACCGATGCAGCGCTCAGAGTTGATCACAGTGGACCAGCCGGAGTTGGATTACCCGTGCTGCAGTGCCTACGACATGGAAGCTTCGGGGTTTTATGCGGTGGCCAGCCGCTGCAGTACAAGGGAACTGGTTCAGTGTCTAAAGGTGGTGTCCGACAACCCTGGAAAAGTCGCTGATTTCCGCCCTGAGCGGGTCTCGCAGCTGATCACAGACCAGCTGGAAGCGATAGCGGCCTTTGCGGCGGAACTCGTGGACGCCGGCGAGAAGCATGCCCAATCCAGGCTCCCACATCCGTCGATCGATCGGTATCTTGGGCAGTGGCATTTCACGGTGACCCAGCGTCATCGACTAAACGATCTTTTGAGACGCTGGGGTGCTCTGAGCACTGATGAACCTTGGAAAGACATTAAGGCCTGCCAGAGTTCGGTCGAAGTTCTGCAGCGGCTGGAACAGCTTCTCGAGCAGCAGCCGGTCCGTTTTTCACGTAACCATAAAGGTGTGCGTGCGGGAAGATCCCGGTCGCAGGGTCGATGATCAACACGGTCTATGTCGAGCAGGCGATTGAAGCTGACGCTCGTGCGCAACGAATTCTCGCGCGCTTTCCGGATGCTGCGCGGGTGAGCTGCGAGCGCTACGGCGAAGTCTTCAATCCACGGGCACAGAACTTCCGTCTGCAGAAAGCCCGCCCGGCCCTGATTTTGGCCGAGAAGTACGGCGAAACAATTTTGCAGACCCCCCCAGGTTATGGCATCGGCGGCAAACACAATTACTACTTCTCCCACATGCTGAACTGTATTTATGACTGCCGGTATTGTTTTCTGCAGGGAATGTACCGTTCCGCCCACTATGTGGTATTTGTGAACTACGAAGCGTTCTTTGCCGGTATGGCAGGCAAACTCGAGTTCCATCCTGGTGAGGCGGTGTGGTTTTTCTCGGGCTATGACTGTGACAGTCTTGCGCTGGAACCGGTGACGGGATTTGTGGGCGACCTGTTGGCCTGGCTGAAGAGGTTTCCCCGGGCTCACGTTGAGCTGAGGACCAAAAGCACCCAGATCCGGTCGCTGCTAGCGGCCGAGCCCAGCCGTAATGTGGTGGTCGCATACAGTGTCACGCCGACGAACACCGCAGCCGCACTGGAACACAGGGCGCCTTCTATAGCGAAGCGCATTGACGCCATGGTCGAACTGGCAAGGCAGGGCTGGCAGATCGGTTTGCGTTTCGATCCGATCCTGTACGAAAACGGCTACGAGGAGCGGTATCGGGAATTGTTGTCGGAGATTTTCAGGCGTCTTCCGGTACACAGCGTTCACTCGGTAACGCTTGGACCCTTTCGGATGCCCAAATCTTTTTTTCGCAACGTGGTCCGGCTTTATCCGGAAGAGCCCCTGTTTGCGGGTCCTTTTGTGGACCGAACTACAATGATCTCCTATGCAGAATCGCGGGAGAAGGAGATGATGACATTCTGCAGGGATGAGCTCCTTCAGTATATGCCGGTGGAAAAGCTGTTTTCGTGTTCACCGGAATCACCCATCAGCGAAACGGAGACTGGCAATGGCTGAGGCACGGACCCTGCTGGTGACAGGGGCGAGCTCAGGAATCGGGCGCGCAATCAGCACCTGTCTGCTCTCGAACGGCCAGAGTGTTATCGGTGTTGCCCGCGATCCCGGTCGGATTCCCGCTGAAGAAGGGATTTTTAAACCGATTGGAATAGATCTTGCGGACCTGGCCCGTTTGCCGGATCGTCTGACCGAACTCGCCCGCGACTGCCCCAAGATCAGCGGTGTGATCTGCTGTGCCGGTGCGGGGTGGTTCGGTTCGCTGGAGCAGATGTCCTATGCGGATATCCGGTCTCTGATCGATCTCAACCTGACCAGCCAGGTGTTTGTGGTGCGCGCATTCTTGCCGGTGATCAAACGCAACGGTGGTGGCGATGTCGTCTTGATGG
>CAJXBY010000241.1 GCA_913051905.1 uncultured Gammaproteobacteria bacterium
GCTCCGCGGATTATTCGGTACACCATCGGGAAGACCTTTTCTCCATGGCGAGGACCAACCCGCTGGACCAGGTTAAACACCGAGCCATGTTGCAGCGCAGGTTACAGCTTCGGGAAAACCCGTTTCCAAAGGACCGTTGGCCTTCGTTGGATGATCTGGTGTTCCTGCCGGCCAACTTGTCCAGGTTGGTGATCGACCCTTATCGTGAGGCCTGTCGAATTGATGTCGCGCTGGGGGACACGCTGGCCCTTGACCTGCCTTTCCTCGTGACCGGATTTGACTCCGCACCAGAAGATGTTCGCCTGGCGTTGGGCACAGCTCTGAGCGAACTCGGTGTGGCCTATCTCGGTCGGCGGCCCTTGTCGGATGCGACGCCCTGGCTGGCGCTGGAGCCTGATGCCGACTGTCATGGGATGGCAGGCCGGATACAGCCGTGGGACGCCCTGTCGGAGCTTGACGGTTTTGTTGGCGGTCTCCGGGGTGCGTCGGTCAGTCGGGTCGATGAGGTCGATGCCGCCGTGGACGCTGCACTGGAACATGAGCTGGATCTTCTGCTGCTCGATGGTTCGGCCGCTACCGGTGGCGTCGGCGGGGAACTCGATGAGTGTCCCCGGTTCGATCTGCTGCCGCATGCGGTGATGGCTCTGAGGCGCCGCCGTCGGGAGGAACATGTTGCATTGGTCTATCACGGCGGGATGCGGTCCGGCACCGATGCTGCAAAGATGATTGCCTTGGGCGCAAGCGCTGTAGTTTATGGCGTCGCAGCCGCTATTGCGGCCGGGGGCACGATTCGGGACAACGCCCTGGATTATCACTCGGACCGTATGCCTGAAGACCGTACAGCCGGATTGCGTGCTCTTTTGCAGGCGAATGCGAGTGAGGCCTCGATGATGGCTCGCTGTACAGGTAAGACGCGGCTGCATAACCTCGAACCGGAGGACTTGCGTGCTGTCACACTGGCCACAGCTGAAATGACACAGGTCCCGCTGGCCGGGCACCGGCCGAATGCTGCACAGGCCAATGATGTCGGTGCAGAGAACCGGGACATGTCGGCCCGTGGTTGAACGATATTTATTTCTCAGTCGCTTATCCGGAGGAAAGCAATGAGCACCAACTTGACGAAAGTCGCCAAAGAGCGCGGCATCCGATATTTCCTGATCAGCTTTGTGGACCTGTTCGGCGTGCTGCGGTCCAAGCTGGTCCCATCCCGCGCGATCGGCGATATGCAGACCGGCGGTGCTGGTTTTGCGGGGTTTGCCGCCTGGCTGGATATGACACCGGCAGACTCGGACATGTTTTCCGTGCCGGATCCGGACAGCCTTATCCAGTTGCCCTGGAAACCCGAAGTCGCCTGGTTGGCCGGGGATCTGGTCATGGACGGTAAGGCGGTAGAAGCCTCGCCCCGCGTCGCACTGAAACGTCAACTCGAACGGGCGGCAAAAAAAGGCTATCGCATGAAAACCGGAGTGGAATGTGAATACTTTCTGGTTAGCGCCGACGGGATGTCTATCTCGGACCCGAACGATATCCAGACCAAGCCGTGTTACGACCAGTCGGCCCTCATGCGCCGCTACGACGTGATCAGTGAGATCTGTGATTGCATGATCGAACTGGGGTGGGGCCCATATCAGAATGATCATGAAGATGGCAATGGCCAGTTTGAAATGAACTGGGACTACGACGATGCGTTGGTCACGGCAGACCGGCATGTGTTTTTCAAGTACATGGTAAAAGCGATCGCAGAAAAACACGGACTACGGGCGACTTTTATGCCCAAACCGTTCGCTGACCTGACCGGAAACGGGTGTCACGCCCATGTCTCGGTCTGGGACAAGACGGGCAGGAAAAACCTGTTCCACAATGGCCGTGACGAGATGGGTCTGTCAAAGCTGGCCTACCAGTTTCTGGGTGGTATCCTGCATAATGCCGAGTCGCTTGCCGCAGTATTCAATCCTACGGTTAACAGTTACAAAAGGATCGATGCTCAGGTGACCCTGTCAGGTGCAACCTGGTCACCGAATGCTGTGACTTATGGGGGGAATAACCGGACCCACATGGTCCGCATACCAGACAAAGGACGATTTGAACTGCGCCTGATGGATGGCGCGGCGAATCCCTATCTTCTCCAAGCCGGCGTGCTTGCGGCCGGTTTGGATGGTGTCGAGAATAATCGGAATCCCGGTAAACGGCAGGACATCAATATGTACACCGACGGTCACAAGGTGCGCGGGGCCCGCCGCCTGCCGACTAATCTGCTGGATGCTGTTCGCGTCTTTCAGAAAAGCAAAGTGTTGCGTGCAGGATTCGGTGATGAACTGGTTGACAGCTACGCCAAACTCAAACTTCAAGACTGGCGCAGTTATTCATCGGCCATCAGTCAGTGGGAGCGTGACAACACCCTGGACTGCTGAGCCGGGCGAAACTCAGGGAACCATACGATGCAGTTAAAGAAGCTGCTGGTTTTTCAACATATCGACTGCGAGCATCCCGGCATTTTTCGCGATATGCTGGACGAGGCGGGTATACAGTGGGATGTCGTCTCTCTGGACTCTGGTGACGTTGTACCAGCGCTGGACGATTACGATGCGTTGTGGGTCATGGGGGGTCCGATGGACGTCTGGGACGAAGCGGATTGCCCGTGGCTCGTGCCAGAGAAAGCCGCGATTAAGCGCTGGGTGCTGGACCTGAAGCGGCCCTACCTTGGGTTCTGTCTGGGTCATCAGTTACTGGCGGACGCGCTCGACGGTCACTGCGCACGCCAGGACAAACCTGAGATCGGTATCCTGGATGTCAGTTTGACCCCAGCGGGTCTATCAGACCCGCTATTTGCGGGTATTGAGGCAAAAATCAAATGTCTTCAGTGGCATTCGGTACAGGTGGCGTCACCACCCACCGGCGCTGTCGTGCTCGCGAGTTCAGCTGTCTGTAACTGCCAGGCCATGCGGGTGGGGCGCAACGCCTACGGAATTCAGTTTCATGTCGAGCTACAGGAATCCACAATATCGGCCTGGGGGGAGGTGCCAGCCTATGCCCATGCGCTCGACAGTACGCTTGGCGCCGGTGCTCTGGCCCGGATGCAGACTCAGGCCGAGCCTTTGTTTCCGAAGTTTCGGGGCGTTTCGGAAGTGCTGTTCAGAAACTTTGTCGAGAAAATTAACTGATTTCGCGTCTACCAGTGGGTCACTCGCAGCCCCTGGAAAACCTCTGTAGTCCTCAGGTCTGACCAAATCATCCTCCTGGCTAGGGTAATCTTCTGGCTGTGGCATACTGCTTTTTGATATCAACCTGGACCCGTTGAGAAGCGGGGAACAACCTTGGATCGAAGTCAAACATCTGGCTTCTTTGCGGCTCTAAGCCGTATTCTGCCTCGGCAGGGATTACTCATTACCGCAGAGGAACGGCGCCCTTACGAGTGCGATGGACTTAGCGGTTACCGTGAACTTCCGTTGGCCGTAGCGCTGCCCGACGAGGTCGAGCAGGTTCAGACGATTCTCAGTCTTTGCGCAGAGCACGATGTACCCGTGGTTGCGAGGGGTGCTGGGACAGGACTTTCGGGCGGTGCAACGCCGCACCCGCAAGGGCTTTTGCTTTCGATGGCCCGATTCGACCGGATTGTCGACATCGATCCGCTAGGCCGTACCGCCAGAGTCCAGCCAGGTGTCAGAAACTTATCGATTTCAGAAGCAGCAGGGCGTTACGGTCTTT
>CAJXBY010000242.1 GCA_913051905.1 uncultured Gammaproteobacteria bacterium
TGTCCTTTGACGCCATGGATCACTATTACCTCACCCATGGCCGCGAATGGGAACGGTATGCCCTGATTAAGGCAAGACCCGTGGCGGGCGATCTAGAAGGCGGAGAAAA
Organism: uncultured Gammaproteobacteria bacterium; assembly: GCA_913051905.1. The sequence goes on from CAJXBY010000242.1 coordinate 110, forward strand.
GCTGCTGGATCAATTGCGGCCGTTCATCTACCGAAAGTATCTAGACTTCGGCGCCATCGAATCCATTCGATCGATGAAAGAACTGATCGAACGTCAGCTCAAGCAGAAAACTATCGGCGATAACATCAAATTGGGGCGCGGAGGAATCCGCGAAATCGAATTTATCGTACAGAGCCATCAACTGGTCTACGGCGGGCGCAACAGCAATCTGCAGACACCGAGTTTCTGGTGCGCTCTGGACGAGCTTCAATCACTTGGCATCCTCGACACCGACCGTTGCCAGACACTGCGTGACACCTATGACTATCTGAGACGGTTGGAACACCGCCTTCAGGTCCTGGATGACCAACAGACCCACAACTTACCGGACGATCCAATCGCCCTAGAACGTATCGCATGGGCACTGAGTCTCGACTCCAAGAGTCTGCTCCTGGAGCAGGTGCCGGTGATCATGGATAGAGTTCATGACCAGTTCGTCGACGTCTTTAGGCAGGAGGATGGACCTGCCCTTGGTGACCCAAATGATTTCCTGGTCGATCTGTGGGGGGACACACTGCCCGCTGACGATGCTTCCGAAAAGCTAGCGAAGCTGGGTTTTCTGGAACCAGAACGCGTTCTCAGACTGCTTGAAGATGTTCGCCAGAGCCGTTTTTACACCGCGTTCTCACGGGAAGGCCGGGAACGAATGGATAACCTCATGCCCCTTGCACTACGGGTATGTGGTACCACGGCCAGTCCCGAGATTTCCTTGGTCCGATTTATCTCTGTGATCGAGGCCATTGGTCGCCGGTCCGCCTATCTGTCCCTGCTGGCTGAAAACCCTCTGGCGCTGCAGCAGCTGGTTCAACTCATCACAGTATCGAGCTGGATCGGCAACTGGATCGGTCAGCATCCGGTAATTCTGGACGAGCTTCTCGACCCCATCACCGGATTCCAGGCCCAGGCCCGTGCCGACATCACGACCGAGCTGGTGGAAAAACTCGCCGGATTTGAGCAAACCGATCTCGAGGCTGTCATGGATTTATTCAGGGAATACCGCTGGGGCTACAGCCTCCGGGTCGGTGCTGCCGATATTGCCGGCCTGCTTGATGTGAACACGGTGTCACACGCGCTGAGCGCTCTGGCAGAAACGATCGTCGAGTGCGCCTTGGACGCTGCACGAACCAGCTTGTCTCTTGATCCCCCCAAGGAAAGCCTTTCCAGGTTCGGCGTGGTCGCCTACGGAAAACTTGGCAGTCAGGAGCTTGGGTACAACTCTGATCTGGACATCATTTTTGTTTACGATGAAGCCTCCCAAAAAAATGCAGCATCGGCCGCAGAATGGCGTCACTATTTTTCCCGCCTAGTCAAGCGTTTCGTTCACATACTGACGACACGGACCCGCGCGGGAAATCTCTATGAGGTCGACCTGCGCCTGCGTCCCAGTGGCCGATCAGGCGCCGTGGTAACGCCGCTTCATACTTTTGAACATTATCTGCAGTCCTCCGCGAGAACCTGGGAGCATCAGGCACTGGTGCGGGCACGCATGATCAGCGGCGATGACCAGCTGGCCCGACGCTTTGAAGACATCAGAGCAAGAATACTTCGGCAACCCCGGAATCCGAACACGCTCGCCCAAGCCGTAATTGATATGCGCAGAAGAACGATCGACAGCAACTCCCGCAGTACGGCGGAACACTATGATCTAAAGCTGGACAAGGGCGGACTCGTAGATATCGAATTTCTGGTTCAGTTCTGGGTGCTGCGGTGGGCTGCGGACTACCCGGTACTCAGTGAACCCCGTGACAACCGTTCGATCACCCGGAGGCTTATCGACTTGGGCTGTCTGGATCCCGACACCGGCAGACGGCTGATCGAGATCCTGGATGATTACCTGGCGACCGAGAATCGCCTAAAGCTGCAGGAAAAAGCGCCTCTCATCGCACAGTCGGATCTCGTCGAAGAGAGAAACTGGATCCACACTCTCTGGCAGACACACCTGGGATTTCATCACAAACAAGTGGGGTCGACTCCAGCAGGTTCCGGATGACGCTCCGAGACGCCAGCCTTTATACGCTACAATCTGCGCCCCCTGAGAGTCCCCAGCGGACGCCGGAATCTGAATGAAGAAACGACGCCACATTGCGATCGTGATCGGTTCTTTCCACCGCACAGAATGCGAAACCATGCTGTCGGAAGCACTCAACACAGCGGTGGAGAATGAATTGGACACCATCGAAAAGGTCTGGGTACCGGGTACGATGGAAAAACCGCTGGCCGTCAAACGGCTTCTGCTGCGTCAGGAGATTGACGGGGTGGTGGTCCTCGGGGTAGTCGAACGGGGCGAAACAGCACACGGCCTGGTCATGGCACAGGCTGTGGTCAAGGCGATTATCGACCTGCAGCTGGAGACGATGAAACCGGTGGGGATCGGGATACTGGGCCCGGAGATCCTGCCAGACCAGATTCCCTCCCGGCTGCGCCCTTACGCCCGGCACGCCGTTCTGGCGGTACACGCCATGCTCTGCACATGACTCTCTGGCACGACCCGGTACCGGATCATCGGTTGACAGCACAAGCGATCTGGACTAATTAGTCCGCCTCGCAAATGTAAACCGGCAAGTTAAGGGAATTCGATGTCATTTGAAGACCGCGACGGCGTAATCTGGATCGACGGGGAATTGGTTCCCTGGCGTGAGGCCAAGGTACACGTTCTCACCCATTCACTGCATTACGGACTCGGTGTGTTCGAAGGTGTTCGTGCCTATCAGACCGAACAGGGAACCGCCATCTTCCGGCTTCAGGATCACACCGAACGCTTCTACCGCTCCGGACACATTCTGGGCATGAAAATCCCTTATGACGAAGAAGTGCTCAATGAAGCGCAGAAAACCGTGATCAGGGAAAACGGCCTGAGCAGTGCCTATATCCGTCCGCTTGCCTATTACGGTTCCGAAGGAATGGGTATACGCGCTGACATGCTCAAAACCCACGTCGCTATCGCCACTTGGGACTGGGGTGCCTACCTGGGTGACGATGGCCTGAAAAACGGCATCAAGGTACGGACGTCATCCCTGACCCGGCACCATGTCAATATCACAATGTGCCGCGCAAAAGCGTGCGGCAACTACATCAATTCAATCCTGGCCCTGCAGGAAGCGGTTTCCGCCGGCGCGGACGAAGCCCTGATGCTGGATAACGAAGGCTACGTCATGGAAGGCACGGGCGAGAACATCTTCATCGTGCGCCAAGGCAAGGTTTACACACCGGATCTGACCTCTGCATTGGAAGGGATCACGCGGGCTACCGTCATTGAACTGATTAAAGACCTCGGCCTTGAGCTTCAGGAAAAAAGAATCACCCGCGATGAGGTCTACATCGCCGACGAGGCCTTCTTCACCGGCACTGCTGCCGAGGTCACACCCATCCGGGAACTCGATGACCGGGCTATCGGCAATGGCACGCGTGGACCGGTTACCGAGCGCATCCAGTCGATGTTCTTTGATTGTGTATTCGGTCGCAATCACGATCATGACGACTGGCTGACGCCTGTCTGAAACGGGACCTCTGCGATGCCACTACCCCATAAA
>CAJXBY010000243.1 GCA_913051905.1 uncultured Gammaproteobacteria bacterium
AAGGGCTTCGGGATCTCACTGGAGTGGCACGCGCCAAAGCGGAAATTCTGGGTGGTCTGGAACGCAACAGCACGGTAATGATCAACGCCGACGATCGGTTCGCAGCCTACTGGCTGGCTCGGGCCCGTCATTTCCGAAGCGTTACATTTGGGCTCGATAATCATGCCGACGTGACGGGAGAGGTGACTTCAGTTGACGGCAAAATGCTCGTTGAAATCCGGTTGCCGGATGAAAGGATAGAAGTCAGGCTTGGCCTGTTGGGACGGCACAACGCCCGGAATGCACTGGCGGCAGCAGCAGCGGCCTGGTCTGTTGGCTGCTCGACCGAGCAGATTCGCTGCGGGCTTGAAAATATGAAGCCAGTCCATCGCAGGTTGGAACCTCTCACGGCGCCGTTTGGTGCTCGCCTGATCGACGATACTTACAATGCCAATCCGGCTTCCGTGCAGGCTGCAATAGGTGTGTTGGCCGCTCAATCCGGTTCAAGGGTGCTGGTGCTGGGCGACATGGCTGAACTAGGCAAGAACGCCCGAACCTTTCACCAGGCGGCCGGTCGGCACGCCCGTGAATCCGGAATCGAGCACCTGCTCACAACCGGCGAACTCGCCCGCTCGGCTGCTGAAGAATTCGGATCCAGAGCCAGTCATTTTGAGGAGCAGGGAAGTCTAATCGATGCCCTACGCGAACACCTCGCTCCGGAGTCAACTGTGCTGGTCAAAGGCTCGCTGAGTTCGCACATGGAGAATGTTGTGGATGCGCTGAAACAACCGAGAGCGGTGTAAGTTCTCGTGCTGAAAGCGTTATTCGAGCTTCTGGCTGTCGACTACAGTGGCTTCAACGTCTTTCGCTACCTGACGTTTAGGGCGATCTGCGGGATTCTGACAGCGCTCGTCATGAGTTTCCTGATTGGGCCGATTGTGATCCGTAAACTGAATGATCTCAGGATCAGTGAGACCATTCGCCAGGATGGCCCTGCCCGCCATCTGCCTAAGTCCGGCACACCGACGATGGGCGGCGTGTTGATCCTGGCGGCCACGACCATCGCGACTTTGCTGTGGTCGGATCTTGGAAATCGTTTCGTCTGGATCACTCTGCTGACCTGTATCGCTTTTGGCCTGATCGGCTGGGTGGATGATCGTGGAAAATTGGCCGACGATCACGGTCGGGGCATGAGCAAAGGCCGTAAGTTTGTCTGGCAGAGCATCGTGGGCGTCGCGGCAGCCTGCTGCCTCTACTACTCTGCCCAGAGCCCGGTCGAGAGCCAGCTAATTGTGCCGCTGTTCAAGGAGGTTGCGGTAGACCTGGGAATCGGCTACCTGCTGCTGGCCTGGTTCGTCATCGTCGGAAGCAGTAATGCGGTGAACCTGACTGACGGTCTGGATGGTTTGGCGATACTGCCGAGTGTACTGGTGGCCGGTGGCCTGGGCGTATTTGCTTACCTTACCGGGCACTATGTTTTTTCCGGTTATCTGGGAATACCCTACATCGCCGGTGCCGGCGAACTGCTCGTTTTCTGTTCCGCTTTGATGGGTGCGGGACTCGGGTTCTTGTGGTTCAACACCTACCCTGCGCAGGTGTTTATGGGTGACATTGGTGCTCTGGCTCTGGGTGCTGCGCTCGGAACCGTTGCCGTGGTGGTGCGCCAGGAACTGGTCCTTGCAATCATGGGCGGCATCTTTGTCGTCGAGACTGCGTCGGTGGTGCTCCAGGTGGTGTCATTTCGACTGACAGGACGACGGATCTTCAAGATGGCACCCCTGCATCATCACTACGAACTCAAAGGCTGGGCAGAGCCGAAGATCATTGTGCGTTTCTGGATTATCAGTCTGATTCTGGTTCTCATCGGACTGGCAACACTGAAGGTCCGGTAAGCGTGGCTGCGGAATCGGCTTTGAACACCATCCCTGAACCGTTGCACTGGCGTCGGGCGCTTGTAGTGGGTCTTGGTCAGACAGGCTACTCGTGCGTTCAGTATCTGGATGCGGAGGGCGTCTCAGTCACGGTCATGGACAGCCGGAAATCACCGCCCTATCTTGAAAGACTCTCCCGGGCATTTCCCCACGTTGAACACCGTACCGGATGTCTGGATACGGAACTGGCTACGCAGGCTGAAGTTCTGGTAATGAGTCCCGGGGTATCAGTGCACGAACCTGCGCTGCGAAAAGCGATTGATGCCGGCGTCGAGGTCGTCGGCGATATCGAGTTGTTTGCTCGAGCAAGTATGTCACCGATTATCGCGGTGACCGGGTCAAACGGCAAAAGCACAGTAACAACACTCGTGACCAGGCTGCTGGAAGCAGCAGGTTTGGCTGTCCTGACGGGCGGAAATATCGGCCAGCCGGCCTTAGATCTGCTCCGTAACGAGATCCCGGACTATTACGTCCTTGAACTGTCCAGTTTTCAGCTGGAGACCACCACCAGTCTGGCTCCGGCTGTGGCGGCAATACTCAATATCACCCCGGATCACATGGATCGTTACGAAGATCTCGCTGAATACACGGCTGCCAAGGCCCGCATCGCCAGGGGGGCCGGAGTGCTTGTGACCGGTCGCAATGAAATGGTACTGGACCAAGACACGATAGATTGTGCCCGAAATCGGACCACTTTCGGACTGGACCGCCCTGCAGCCACAACGGACTACGGCGTACTTTGCCAGGCCGGAGATGAATGGCTCGCCCGTGGAAGCGCACGACTCTTTTCGGCGTCAGATCTTTCGGTTCCCGGCCGACATAACGTTGCAAATGTGCTTGCCGCGTTAGCCATAGCCGAACCAGTTACTGGACCAGTACAAAGCGGTGGCGTCGAGGCAGTCCGCTCCTTCAAGGGGTTGCGGCACCGCTGTGAAGTGGTGCTCGATCGCAGCAGCGTCTTGTGGGTTAACGATTCGAAGGGAACCAATCCCGCAGCCACAGTCGCGGCCCTCCAAGGTATGGGGCGACCCGTGGTCCTGATCGCCGGTGGGCAGTCAAAAGGGGCTGACTTCTCAATCCTGGCCCGGGCGGTCAAGCGATATGCTCGGCAGGTCGTCCTGATCGGTGAGGATCGAGATCGGATCGCTGACAGCCTGGGCCAGAGCGTTCCGGTGACACCTGCAGACAGTCTCCAGGCTGCCGTCTCGCTTGCAGTCACGTGGGCACAGCCTGGGGATGTTGTGCTGTTTTCACCTGCTTGTGCGAGTTTTGACATGTTTGAAGATTACGTGGACCGCGGCGATCAGTTCTGTCGCCTGGTGACGGAGATATTGCAGTGAGCGCAGGTGGTTCTCTTGTACGTACTCTGGCTGATTACCCGACTGAATTAGACAGAGTACTGGTTGTCTCTGTCCTGAGTCTCCTCGGCTTCAGCGCGGTGATGGTTTTCTCAGCCACGCTTGGCACCCACGGTTCTGGATCGAGTACGGTGCCATTGTTCAAGCATCTGTTCAGTATCTGTGTTGGGCTCGCAGTTGCACTATTAGTGTCTATGGTCGATGTCGCTGTCTGGCAGAAGCTCAGCCGTATTCTGCTGCCTATGGGAATAGTGTTGCTGGTGTTACTGCTGGTGCCGGGGGTGGGAAGAGAAGTTAACGGCAGCACACGGTGGTTTGTACTAGGTCCGCTGCAGTTTCAACCGTCGGAGGTGGTAAAAGTGTTCGTGGTTCTGTATCTGG
>CAJXBY010000244.1 GCA_913051905.1 uncultured Gammaproteobacteria bacterium
CAGATCATCATCCGCTGCCATGACACTTTCCGCCGCTCAGATTGACCGCTACCGAGAGCATGGCCTGCTGTTCCCCTGTCCTGTACTCAGCCCAGCCGAGGCGGCAGCCTTCCTGGGGGAACTTGAAACCTACGAAAAGAGCAGCGGTGAACCGATCGCGGGCAAGTGGCGCTACAAGTCACACCTGGTCTTTCCGTGGCTCAACCAGTTGATGCGCCACCCCGCCATTCTCAATCTGGTCAGATCCCTGCTGGGTGCAGACCTGATGGTCTGGACCACACACATTTATCCCAAGGAAGCCGGTGACGGGCGGTTCATCTCCTGGCACCAGGACAGCGCCCACTGGGGACTTGACTCCAACCAAGTGCTCAGCGTGTGGGTGGCCCTGACCGATGCCACCCGGGAGAGCGGCTGCATGCGCATGCTCCCCGGGAGCCATCATAAGGGTGAGGTCCGGCACCAGGATACATGGGATCCGAACAATATACTGACGCGTGGCCAAACCATCGAGGAATCAATCAACGAAGACGAAACCGTCTGGGTTGAACTCGAAGCGGGCCAGGCCTCTATTCACCACGTCGACATGTTTCACGCGTCCACCCCAAACGTTTCACCGCACCGGCGGGTGGGCGTCGCAATACGCTACATTACGCCGCAGGCCCGCCAGACTCGGATCGACGAAGACTACGCCACCCTGGTCAGCGGCGAAGACCGGTTCGGTCATTTCATGCCGGAACGTGTACCGACTGCAACCATGGACGCCGAGGCCATGGCCTTCCACGAACGAATCGCCGATCTTCAGGGACAGATCTACCTATCCAACACGGACCGCGCGGGCCTGGGCGGCCTCAAGGAAACTGACGACCGTAAACCGGCAGGCTGATTCAGGCAGGATCCCGGTACAGAAAAATCGGGCTGCTCCACGCCTGGAATCCGTCCTCAGTGTAGACCGAGACCCAGACCGGATTGTCACCCGACGACCCAAGGGTTACCGGCACAGTCTGCTGCAACGCGCGGTGTGGGTTGTCGTCGGGCAGGCGGAACAGCCGGATACGGCGCTCCAGGCCGCCCGCTTCCATGATATTGTCATCGATACCGATGCCATCCAGATTCACGGCAAGGTCGCCGTGATTAGTCGTCAGTTCGACCCGCGCGTCATCAGTGGTCTCCAGCCAGACGTCGACACCCGCGTAGTTGCCGGTGGTGATCGTGTCGAACAGCACTGTGTCTGATCCCCGCTGATCGACGAGTTTTTCGTGGTTCCAGATATTGATCTTTTCCATCTTGCGGATCGTTGCACCCCGGAATCGCAGCCGCCCTTTCCAATACGTGGTCCGTCCCCGCCCGCGGTATTCCGCACCGCTCCAAAGAATTCGGATGCGGTTCCCCAATTGTGCTTCGGTATAGGGGCGCAAGGTCTGAACCACCTGCCTGCCGTTACGGACCTCTACGCGTTCGATTGGGGCCTTGGCAATCACCTCGATCTGCAGGTTGACTGACTCGTCATCGGTCTGGACGATGTCGCCCATCATCACCTCGTTGACTCCGGAAGCAGTCGTGTCTGGAAAGGCCTTCGGATCGCGTTCATACAACCGACCGCCACCCGGCAACTCGGCACGAACGTCCAGATGCAGCCGGGTCCCGGTGGTACCGTAGTGATGGCGACGACGCAGGCACTCGAACAGGCCATCGCGGCTCAGTTCCTCAGCATAGAAACAGGTCAACCCGCCATAGGCACCAAAGGTTGCAGCACCCGGATAGCTGGCACCGGGGCGGCCCTTGTGACCGTCACTGTTGCAGACCACACCACAGCGGTGGCCAAGTGCGAACCCGTCCGTCAACAGCCACTCAAAAGTACCCCAGGCGGAATGGATCTCCATGGCTGTTTCGAGTTTCGGATCATGGGCGTAGGCCGTATCCGCGTAGCGTCCACCGACATGCGCGTAGACCACACAATCTTCACTGCTCAAGGCTTCAAACAGGACTTTGGCATCGGGGGCATCAGTGTCGAGATCGGTACGGTCGGTCAGCAGAGCATGTGATGAACGCCGGATCTGGCGTCCTTCACCTCGGAAATAGACGTTGCGATCGCCGCCCACTGCCGTATTACCGGACCACTCGTAGCCCGGCAGCGTGACAAAGACCCCGTGCTCGTTGTACTCGGCACTGAGTTCATTCAGATAGGCCCAGAAGGCATTGTTGACCTGGAAATCGTTGGCCTGGTGCCCGGTCGCATCCAGAAATGCCTTGTTGCGGGCAAAGTCGAAGTACTGCCGCGCCGTGGTGATCCCGATCGACTCACCGCTTTGCCCGTGCATGTCACCCCAGTAGCCGCCATAGCGGCTTTCGCGGATGACCAGCGGATGAGATTCCGCCACGGCGGCTCCCGATCGGTCATGAACCGTGATGCGCAACACTCCCGGATCGGAAACAAAGAGCCCGTCAAACGAGACGGATTTCTCTCCCCGAGGGTAATCAAACGTCTCCGGCAGCCCGTCGACTGGAAGACTACTCCGGAATGTGAAGCGACCACCCGCCTGGTCGGTCGGATTGCCCCATTTGTCTTCTGCCTTCAGCCCAAAGCGGAATCGTTCACCAGGCCGGCGCAGCGTCGGCAACACCGCTTTCCAGACCACAGCCGGACCTGGCACGATCGCCACCGTCGGCGTGTCGGGGACCGGTATAAACTGACCCACCGCGCACACATCTGCCAGCACTTTGAACTCGAACCCGCCTTCCGCCATGGTCTGTACCCTCATGCCCGGTGAACCGCCCGAAGTGTCGCCGAAGACAATGGTAATAAGATCTCCTTCAGATAGGTAACCGCCGTTTACGGTCACAGTCAGAGATTTCCAGCGGGGCCGGGCTGATACGCCCCGGCCCCGGTACTCGACCGCAAGCGGTATCCCGGTACTCGTGCTGGCCGTCACATAGTTGGCCGCAGCAGGGTCCGATGTCTGCAGCGCCTGTCCGTCACCCATAGCGCGGAACACCACCCGGATAGCACCCGTGTCATCGAGTCCATACCGTCCAACCGTGTAGGTCAACCTGAAGGTCTGCAAGCTGCGGACCTCAACGGGATCAGCGGGTTCGAGGACTGCATGACCGTAGAGCACCGGGTCCTCGCCGGGCTGGGCACTGGGCCACACCTCACCTACCAGTTCGTCTGCGACTAATCCATCAATGTCGTCGGCGGATTTTTCGGGCTTCGGCATGATATTTCCCTGGGCGGCGCTCGTTATAGATGACCCTGTTAGGCCGTCGCGCGGCACAGGCGGGCGAACACGATCCCTTCAATGAAGTTGTGTTTCTGTCCTACACTGTCGACCGGAGCCGATTGCGTAGACCAAGTTGCACGAACACTGAGATGATATTACAGTGCCTGCCAGACCGCACTGGCATGCGGAACACTGTGGAGACTGGGCCTGCTGGCAATGTCCCGAAAAAATTGCATGGCAGCAAAACCCGTCCCTTGTTACCCAATAAAACCACTCGGACCGGGGTGGGCGTTAATGAGAATGGAGGAATGAAGATGAAACTTCGAATAATATTTCTGTCAATGATCGCTGCTTTGATAGCGATACCCACAGCTTCTGCCGATGCTGTCAAAATCGGTTTCGTCACGACCTTAACGACCCCGGCCGGTG
>CAJXBY010000245.1 GCA_913051905.1 uncultured Gammaproteobacteria bacterium
GGAACGACCGCCGGCATCACCCCGTGAGGCAGGGTGGCGTCCACCAGTTCTTCATAGGTGGTCATGCCTTCAACTTCGATCAGGCTGTTGTCCGGGTCAACCTGCAGCACATGATTGAAATCTTTGACATCAAGCAGTTTCTGCCGGGACACCTCGTTGCGGTCACGAAACAGGTTGGAGGTCGTTTTTCCCAGGCGGACATCAGTTCCGTCGCGGTCTTTCATGCTGTCGGCCAGCCGCTGACGCCTTTCGTTATGGGTCATCACGGTCTCCACCGGGTAAGATCAGTAGCCCACTGCCTGACCGTCTTTTCGCGGGTCTGAGCCTGCAGCATAGCCGGCGCCTTCTTTGAGAATAATCTGGCCACCCCCGAAAGAACCGATCTTTGATTCTTTGAACCGCTGACCGCGGCGGGAGAGATCATTCTGCAGGTCCGACAGTGCCGGTTCCAGACACAACGTGAAGTCCTCGTGGACATGCCAGCGCGGTGCATCCAGCGCCTGCTGCGGTGTTGCGCCCTGGCAAAAGAGCCGGATCATCACCTGAGCGTGGCCCTGCGGCTGGTGGTGACCCCCCATGACCCCGAAAACCATTAGGGGATGGCCCTGGCGCGTGACGAGTGCCGGGATGATGGTATGAAACGGGCGTTTGCCACCGCCAACCTGGTTGGGGTGGCCTGGCACCAGGGAAAATCCCCGGCCGCGGTTTTGCAGGCTGATGCCGGTGCCAGGCACAACAATGCCCGAGCCAAAGCCATGATAGTTCGACTGGATCCATGACACCATCATGCCGTCGGCATCTGCCGTGGACAGATAGACGGTCCCGTGGTCGGCCGTGATTTTGGTTTCTGGAAATGCGGCACGGCCGAGTTCAATGCTGTCGGCGCAGCGTTGCAGGTGCCCGGGATCGAGCAGCTGTGCCACCGTGACCCGCATGGTCTCCGGGTCGGACACGTGCCGATGGGTCTCCGCGAACGCGGCTTTCATAGCCTCGACCTGCAGGTGCACGCTATCGGCGGAATCCGGCGGGTAGTCACCGATGTTCAGCTGTTCGAGAATTCCCAGGGCAATGAGTGCGGTAATGCCCTGCCCGTTGGGTGGAATCTCGTGAACGGTCAGCTCCTGGAATTCCTGGCTGATACAGTCGGTCCAGAACCCCTGATGGTGGGCCAGGTCATCACAGGTCATCGCACCCCCCAGCCGGGCCGCGTTCGCAGCCATCAGCCTGGCGAGTTCACCCCGGTAGAAACTTTCCCCACGGGTCGTGGCGATCTCATTCAGGGTGTCCGCCATCTCAGAAGACCGGAAGATCTCGCCTGCAACCGGCGCACGGCCGTGAGGCATGAACGTGGATCGAAATCCATCAAAGTGACCGTACTCCTCGGTGGCCCGGGCCCAGCCTCCGGCCACAATCGGTGACACCGCGTAACCATCGGACGCGTAACCGATGGCGTCTGAAAACAATCGTTCAAACGGCAGGCGGCCAAAGCGTTCGGACAGCCTGACCCAGGTATCGACGGCGCCGGGCACCGTGATGCTGTCCCAGCCGTGTTCGGGCATTTCAGCCAAGCCGTCGAACCGTTGTGGTGTCCAAGCTGCAGGTGAGCGCCCGCTGCCGTTGAAACCGTGAATGGTGTCACCGTCGGCCACAATCACGAAGCCGTCACTGCCGATGCCATTCATGGTCGGCTCGACAACCGTCAGCGTAATAGCGGCAGCAATCGCGGCATCTACGGCGTTGCCGCCATCACGAATACACTGCAGCCCAGCCTGAGCAGCCAGGGGCTGTGAAGCTGCGACAACATTGCGCGCATAGATACTGGAACGCCGTGACGCGTGACGATGATCCGGGTCTAATCGGGTGAACATGGCTCTACAGTTGATCTCTCTTGCGTCTTGCCTAGGTGCCGATTGTAGTCTTCAGCAAGGCTCTCAGGTCTGTTTGGCCTTACCGCAGATCTGCTGGAGGCGTTCGAGCTGCAGCTCGAAGTGTCCGGTGTATGTCTCCATGTCATTGCGCAGGCGGCTGTTACAGTGGAATTCGAAAGGCATGGACAGCGCTTCCCAGTGATAGTCCACGGCGAGGCCGGGGTTGACGTCTCCCACCAGTATCCGGGCAACCTGTCTGCCGTGGACGATATCGAGATGGGCGAGTCCCTCCCCGGATATCCAGACGTTGAATTGACGGTCCTGTGCTTCGAAATTACCGTGAATATGTCCGTTGAGAACATTTCTGACACCGCGCCGGGCGAGTTCCGTATACAGCCAGTTGTCTTCTCCGAGGCCTTCAATGCTGTGGTCGCTGGGCCGTTCAGTCTCCGGTCGCGGATCATTGATCGGGCGGTGGGCAAAGACTACGTAGTCACGAATTCCGGGATTGCCCTCAAGGGTCGGCAGCGCCCGCAGTAGCCGGCCCCGTTCACCACCTGACCAGGGCACGGTATCGAGCGCAGTGTCGAGGTTGATGAACTGGATGCCGCCCAGCTGAAAAGTACTGTTGGTCGGACCGATTCCGGTGACGAACTGGTCGGCCAGCGACCAGTCCAGGCCTCTGTGCAGGTCGTGGTTGCCGACCGCGGTGTACACCGGCAGCGGCGCACCGTCGAGAATCGTGACCGCGCTGTCGTAGTCCCCGGGCTGGTAATAAAGATCACCCAGGTGCAGCAAGAAGTGCGCACCCAACTGCCGAGAACGTTCCAGCGTCCAGGCCAGTTCCCGGTCACCACCGGTGTCGCCGATTGCGGTGAAGCGATAGCTGTCTCTGTGCGGTAACACCCAGCGCAGGATCGCTTCGCCACCATCGGTGCTGCCGGTCACGTGCCGGAAAAGGCCCTCTGTGGTTTCACTGAGTCCGGTGACCTTATCCTCGACGCTCAACTGTGCTTCGGGATGGATATTGCCTATGCGCAGAGCAAACCCGCCGCTGGCAAGAAGGACGGGTTCTGGAACATAGGCCCTCCAAACGAGTTGCTCTTCGTCTTCCCGCTGGAAATATGCACCGCTGCCCTGTGCCGTGAATGACAGGACGCTGTGCCGGGCTGCACGGGGTGCAGCCTCGGGTTCGAACTGAAGCGGCGGGAAACGGATGCCCCGCAGGCCCGCGGCGCCGGCCAGCACGGTCATACCGGTAAGAAGGGTATAACCCAGGAAAGCTCTGCGGCTGCCGGTCACTGTCAGTCAGGACCCAGTATTCAGGGCTTCGATTGCATCGTGCAGCGCCAGCAGCCGGCGGGCATCGCGAACATGCAGGGCCTCGACCAGCCGGTTGTCGACCACCAGTACTCCGCGTTCGTGCGTGGCTGCCGTATCCCAGGCTTCAACCACCCGGCGTGCGTGGTCAATGGCATCGGACTCCGGTGAGAAAGCGCGATTGGCAGGATCGATCTGGCTGGGATGGATCAGGCTCTTGCCGTCGAACCCCAACCGTCGACCCTGTTCGCAACTCCCCTTGAAACCCGAGCTGTCAGCCAGATCGAAGAACACGCCGTCGATTACGTCCAGACCACTGGCCCGTGCCGCAAGCACACAGCGGGAAAGCGCGTATAGCAGGCCGGTTCTGTCCGGGTCGGATTCTCTGAGGCGCAGACCGCTGGCAAGATCCCCCGTCCCCAGAACAAGACAGGCCAGTTG
>CAJXBY010000246.1 GCA_913051905.1 uncultured Gammaproteobacteria bacterium
TCACCGTCGACCGCCTCTTCCATGCGCTGCTTCAACAGGCCTTTGGTGTCGCGCATCAGCAGTGGATCCCAGTAGGAACCCCAGATCAGTTTGATCACGTTCCAGCCGGCGCCGCGGAATTCTCCTTCCAGTTCCTGGATGATCTTGCCGTTACCCCGCACCGGTCCGTCCAGGCGTTGCAGGTTGCAGTTGATGACAAACACCAGGTTGTCCAGCCGGTCCCGCCCGGCAAGCCCAATAGCGCCCATGGATTCGGGTTCGTCCATTTCTCCGTCACCGATAAAGGCCCAGACCTTGCGGTCTTCGCTCGGAATCATTTCCCGGTGCTGCAGATAGCGCATAAAACGCGCCTGGTAGATGGCCTGGATCGGCCCGAGCCCCATTGAGACCGTGGGGAACTGCCAGAAGTCCGGCATCAGCCACGGGTGGGGGTATGACGACAGACCGTCCCGGTACACTTCCTGCCGAAAAGCCTTCATCTGCGACTCGCTGATACGTCCCTCGAGAAATGCGCGGGCGTAGATCCCCGGGGCGGAGTGACCCTGAAAAAAGATCATGTCGCCACTGTGGTCGCGACTGGGGGCCCTCCAGAAGTGGTTGAAGCCCACATCGTAGAGAGTGGCTGACGAGGCGAAGCTGGCGATGTGGCCGCCAAGTTCGCTGCTTTCGCGGTTGGCGTTGACAACCATGGCGAGGGCGTTCCAGCGAACCAGGGAGCGGATGCGCCACTCGATGGCTGCATCTCCTGGGCTGCGTTCCTCGTGTACCGCCCGGATGGTGTTCAGGTAAGCAGTGGTCGGGCGGTAGGGAATGTAGACCCCCGAGCGGCGGGCCAGGTCGATCAGCTCTTCAAGCAGGTAGTGCGCACGGGTCTCGCCTTCGCGTTCCAGGACCGACGTCAACGCATCACGCCACTCCTGGGTCTCAGCGGGGTCGATGTCGGTATGGAGGTCTCTGTCAGCCATCGAGTACGCTTGTGTTACTGGTCATTGATACCCGTAACGGGCCGTTGCTGGGGCGCGATGAGAGCCTGTGCTGCTGCATCTTGAAGAAAGAAAAATCAATTTCTTCAATTATTTGCATCATAGCACAGTGCAATTTGCGGTCAGAAATCCCGCCTTCGGGTGGTTTGACCACAAAGCTTTAGAGCGGGCTGAGTCGGCACCCTGTCGAACCGGGCGGCAAGACCCGGATTCAGGCGGTTTTTTGAATCAGCGGGTTGTTCTGGGGTTTCAAAGCCAGTTTCAGCACCTGTCCAGTATAGGAGCCTGTCTCTGCTGCAACGCTCTCGGGTGTTCCACAGGCCACCAGCTGACCGCCCCGGTGACCGCCTTCCGGTCCCAGGTCGATGACCCAGTCAGCGGTCTTGATGACGTCCAGGTTGTGTTCGATCACGATGACCGTATTGCCCCCGTCGCGCAGACGATGCAGGACCTCCAGCAACTGACGAATGTCATGAAAGTGCAGGCCGGTGGTCGGCTCATCAAGCAGGTAGAGTGTCCGTCCGGTGTCGCGCTTGGAGAGTTCCCGCGCGAGTTTGATGCGCTGGGCCTCGCCGCCGGACAGGGTTGTGGCGCTCTGTCCGAGGCAGATGTAACCGAGGCCGACATCCTCGAGCGTATCCAGCTTGCGCTTGATGACCGGTACTGCACTGAAGAAGTCACGGGCTTCTGCGACCGTCATGGCGAGTACTTCACTGATCGTCCTGCCCTTGTAGCGGATATCCAGTGTCTCCCGGTTATAGCGTGCACCCTTGCACAGGTCACAGGACACATAGATATCCGGCAGAAAGTGCATCTCCACCTTGATCAACCCGTCGCCCTGGCAGGCCTCGCAGCGTCCGCCGCGTACATTGAATGAGAACCGTCCCGGCTTGTAACCGCGGGCCCGTGATTCCGGCACCGCGGAAAACAGCTCCCTGATTGGTGTGAAGAGTCCTGTATAAGTAGCGGGATTGGAGCGCGGAGTCCGCCCGATTGGGCTTTGGTCTATGTCGATGATTTTGTCGAAATGTTCCAACCCTTCAATGCCCTGGTGAGCGGCGGCCTGGCGCCTTCCATGGTGCAGTTTGCGGGCGATCGCAGGATAAAGGGTGTTGTTGATCAGGGTCGATTTGCCAGAGCCCGAGACACCGGTCACACAAGTGAACAGACCCACCGGGATTTCCACGTCGATGGCCTGTAGGTTGTTGCCCGTGGCTCCCTGGATTCGGAGTGTTCTGTCCGGATCGGCCGGTCTGCGCGACGCGGGTACTTCGATCTCTAGATCTCTAGAGAGGTAGCGGCCGGTCAGTGACTGCGGGCTGTTGATGATCTCGCCGGGATTTCCTTGAACGACGATCTCACCCCCCTGAACGCCCGCGCCAGGGCCCAGGTCCACGACGTGATCTGCGCTGAGGATGGCTTCCTCGTCGTGTTCTACAACAATGATGGTGTTGCCCAGATCGCGTAGGCGGAAAAGTGTTTCAAGAAGGCGTTTGTTGTCACGCTGGTGCAGGCCGATGGAGGGCTCGTCCAGAATATAGGTCACTCCGACCAGCCCGGATCCGATCTGTGAGGCGAGCCGGATACGCTGGGCCTCTCCGCCAGAGAGGGTTTCGGCGGTGCGGTCAAGGGTCAGGTACTCCAGACCGACGTTGTACAGAAAACGCAGCCGTTCAGAGATCTCCCGTACGATGCGCCCTGCGATGTCGCCCTGACGGCCGGGCAGATCAAGCTGAGTGAACAAAGTGAGCGACTCTTCTACTGGCAGGGCCGTGATCTGGTGGATGGCGTGCTGGTCGATAAACACATGCCGCGCGCTTTCACGCAGACGGCTGCCATTGCAGCGCTCACAGTTTTGGGTATTGATGTAGCGGCTGAGTTCTTCGCGGATAATGTTCGACTCCGAGTCCCGGAAGCGGCGTTCCATGTTGGGAATAACGCCTTCAAAGGTGTGTTTTCTCCGGCGCGGCCGCCGGCCCCGGGAACGGAGATAGGTAAATGGAATCTTTTCGCTGCCACTGCCATACAGGATGATCTGGCGGATCTTCTTCGGCAGTTTGGAAAAGGGAGCCTCGGTGTCAAACCCATAATGGTCTGCCAGGCAACTGATCAAATTGAAATAAAACGCGTTGCGGCGGTCCCAGCCGGCAACGGCACCGCTCGAGAGTGTCAGTGACGGGTCGTGTACTACGCGCTCGGGATCGAAAAACTGTCTCACTCCCAGCCCGTCGCATTCGGGACAGGCGCCGGCGGGATTGTTGAAGGAAAACAGCCGCGGCTCCAGTTCGCTTAAACTGTATCCACACTCCGGACAGGCGAAGCGGGCCGAGAACACCAGTTCTTCACCGGTGTCTTCTCTATCATCCGGAAGTACCTCGATTATTGCCAGACCGTCTGCCAGCGCCAGAGCAGTCTCGAAGGATTCGGCGAGACGCTGGCTCGAGTCCGGTCCGATAATCACCCGGTCGACCACCACCTCTATGGTGTGTTTGCGTTTTTTGTCAATTGCTGGGATCTCGTCGAGTTCGAAAACGGTACCGTCCACCCTGACCCGCACATATCCCTGACTCTGAAGTCCACCCAGCAACTGCTGGTATTCTCCTTTACGGTCCTTGACGACCGGTGCCAGCAGCAGCA
>CAJXBY010000247.1 GCA_913051905.1 uncultured Gammaproteobacteria bacterium
TCATCAGTCCAACGTGGAATCGGGCTCATATGGGGGATAAAGACCAGTATCCCGGCCCGCCCTAGATCTCACAGGGTCTACACTAACGGGCATGACCCGCCAGGGACGGGGTCACGATTGAAATGGATCAAAGACCGTCTTCTGAAGCCCCTCAACCGCTTCTGGCGGCTCGTTCGTTGGTTATGGCATATATGGCGTACAAAGGCCTTCAACCTTGCTCCTCCGGGCACTCTCGTGGACGAAAGGTGCGGCTCTCATCTGCCTTGAATCGGATTGTTTCGGCATAGTGGATTTGATCGACGCACCGCTTTGATTGGGCGCCTGAAGTCGTAGGAGGCAACGGGAATTCAGGCCTTCCCCGTCCAGTAGTGCACAATTGGGCTTTGGGTCTGAGGACCTTTTCAACCGATGGTCAATACATGCAGGAGACGAGTACCATGATTAGCGTCATTGCGACAATTACAACTCGGGAAGGCGGCGTGGCCGCATTGCTTGAGCATATTAACGACAATCTATCCAACGTGCGGGCTGAGTCTGGGTGCATCGAATACCTGCCGATGCTGGACGCAGAATCCGGTATGGCAGCTCAGGTCAAGGACGCCAATGTGGTCATCATGCTCGAGAAGTGGGAGACGATGGAAGCATTGCACGACCACTCGGTGGCACCGCATATGCTCGATTATCGAGAGAAAGTCAAAGACATTGTCCAGAGCGTCTCATTGAAAGTGCTGGCGCCAGCCTGACCGACGTTGGGTTCCACAGGGGTATGGCCCGCTAATCAAGAAACTTCTTAGATCAGCTTCGTGAGCATTCTTTCGATGTCGAAGAGATGCGGCTCGTCGGTGTCTAGCGATCTCAGGGCATCAGCGAGCTGTCGAACATAGTCACTGTTCAGGCCACTCGGACCCTTTGCCGAGGCGACTTGGATAGCGATTTCGGCAACGGGCGCTTTCCCCAGATAGTCGGAGTTGCCTGGTCCGGCGAGATAGGTCACACCTTTGGCAGTCGGTCCGTCATGAAAATACAGGTCTACTTCGATTCGCTGGTAACCGCCCTTTTCCCGGACATCCAGCTGCTTGAGAATGTCTGTCAGTTCCTGATGGGCGCACTGGTAAGCCATACCAGCGCAGCTTGCTCTGGGGCATTGGATCAGTGTTGCGACACGGCCCGGGGCCCCGGGCACTCCCCGGTGGTCTGTTGAACCTTGCCAGAGCCGGCGTGCCCAACCTCGGATGTGCGCGGGACGGCTCTGGATAAATGAGAAGCCGGGGTTCCAGATCAATGAGCCGTAACCAAAAATCCACATGATGATCGCAATAAACCGGGTCTTGGAAATGTTGAAAGATTCGGTTGGTGGCGGTTCAGCTTAACATGCAGTCTCTGGGACGTAATCACTGGCTTTTGCTGACCGCTGCATCTGCCGGGATGTTTCTGAGCAGCCTGGATTTCAGTGTCAATGTGGGACTGCCGGATATTGCGAATGATCTGGACGAGGATTTACAGCCGGTTTACCTGATCATTACGGTCTATATCGGGGCCACAGCCAGCTTGCAGCTCGTGGCTGGGAAAGTGGCTGATCTTTATGGCTTGAGGAGGGTTTATCTGGCGGGTCTCGCCATATACGGCATCGCCATGTTCATGATCGCCTCGGCATCAGCCCTCGAGCCGGTACTGGCCTATCGCTGGGTACAGGCTATTGCCAACGCAGTGTTTCTGGCGGTATCACCTGCACTTATCACGGCCGTATTTCCACCGAGAGTGCGGGGTACCGCGTTGGGGTTAATGACTGCCATCGGTATGGGGGGCATGATTGTCGGCTCTCTGGGTGCTGGTTTGATTATTGATGCACTTGGCTGGCGGTGGATATTTTTGGGGCGAATCCCGCTGACTGTTCTGGCTTTGCTGTTGGCCATACGCGGGTTGCCTGTGTTAAAGCCGGTTGACAGGGGCAGTCTGGACTGGATCAGTGCGTCCTTGTTGGTAACAGGTTTTCCAGCTCTGCTTTTGATCTTCGCCCTGGGAAAACAACTGGGTTGGGCGAACCCGTTGACGATTGCGGCATCCATTCTTACCCTCGTCATGGGTTATGGGCTTTTCAGAAGGCAGCGACACGCTGATGCGCCTCTGCTCGAGCCGGCTATTCTGCGCAATCAAAGGGTTGTACTGGGATTGTCTGCTAACTTCTTACTATATCTTTCAGCTTTCGTGTGTTGGTTTATCCTGCCATTTTTTGCGTCTGACATTGTCGGTGCGAATGCAACGGTGATCGGATTACTCTTGGCGTTGCCAGCGTTTTGCCTGGTGGTGTCCTCCCCGCTGGGCGGGCTTCTCGCGGACCGCAATGATCCGTCACTGGTGAGTGCCGCAGGTTTTGCTCTCGTAGTGTTCGGGCTTGTGTCTTTTGTGTTCTGCGACTCTTCAACTCAAATTATAGACATTGCAGTTCGGATGGCTGTACTGGGTATCGGCATGGGCATTTTCCAGAGCAGTAACCTCAATCAGGTCATGGGGGAAATTCACTCCTCAGCGTTGGGTATGGGCGGTGCATTGGCCGGTCTTTCCAGGAACCTTGGTGCAATGACCAGCGTCGCGTTGCTGGGATCATTATTCGTGGGCTTGGCAGGTGTGTCGCCGGGAACTGGCGACCCGTCAGCGGCCTATATCCATGCCTTCAGGATCAGCTATGCCGCGGCTGCGTGCCTGGCCCTTACCGGTACAGCGGTTGCCGTTTGGCCGTGGTTCATTGGAGCCTACAGGAAGCGGTCAGGTTCTGAGTAGGAAGGTGACAGGGCCATCGTTGACAAGGTGGACCTGCATATCCGCACCGAAACGACCTGTTTCGACCGGAACCTTGTGCGATTGGCAGCATTGGACAAACCGAAGATAGAGAGCTTCAGCCTCTTCCGGAGTTGCGCTTTTGAGGCTTGGTCGCAGGCCTCGAGATGTGTCTGCGGCCAAAGTAAACTCGGAGACAACCAACAATGCCCCGTCGGCATCGCGAACATTTAAGTTCATCTTGCCTTGTTGATCGGGGAAAACGCGGTAGCCCACCACTTTTCGAGCGAGCCGGTCACAGAAGCTTTCAATGTCGCCGCGTTCCACCGCCAGGAACACCAGCAGTCCGACCCCGATGTGGCCTATGACTACGCCATCGACCAGGACCTTGGCTTTCTCAACCCGTTGGATCAGTGTGATCATCCCTACTCTCCATTTCTTATCCACCATAGCGACCGGTTGTTGGCGGGCATGGCTTTATCGCCACCGAGGGAGAACCCTGTAGATTCGGCCAAAGTCTCGATGGCCTCATAGTCCCTGATGCCGCTCATCGGATCTTGTGCTTTTAGCCAGCGGTCAAAGGCTTCGTTACTGGGCTCAAAGACCCGATCACGGTAACGATAGGGCCCATAGAGATACAGGAGGCCGTGTGGTTTGAGGGTCATCGATGCGAGGCGAAACAGACTCTCTACACCTTGCCAGGCCACGATATGCACAGTATTGATGCACACCACGGCATCGACTTGATCTGGGGGAGCAATGTCCCCGAGAAGGTTAATGACAATGGGCGGGCTCAGATTGGGCGCATCGGA
>CAJXBY010000248.1 GCA_913051905.1 uncultured Gammaproteobacteria bacterium
GACCGGTTTGGTCACTTTGATCCGGAAACACGGCCGGTCGCGGGGGGTGAGCACGTGGCAAAACAGCACCATGCCGAGGCCATCGAGCGGTTTTTTACCGGTCACGGATCCGAGCGCACCCGCGTAGAGGACTGAGTCCAGGAGTTAAACTCGGGTTTTCCTAGAGCAGTCCTCTTGCAGCCAGGTTTTCGATCAGAGCCCGACTGCCGAAAGTCCACGGCACAATCTGGTCTGTCCGATTCACCCAGTTGACCAGCCTACCGAGTTCGGGTGTGGAGATTTCTACACGGTCGCCTACTTCGTGGGTAAAGCCGGTGCCCGGTCCGCGTCGATCCTGGGTCGGTGCGAACATCGTCCCCAGGAAGAGCATAAACCCGTCTGGGTACTGGTGGTTGCGGTTCACGGTCTGAGCAACCAGATCGGAAGGAGACCGGCTTATCTGGTTCATCGGGCTCACGCCCGAGATCTCGAAGTGGTCCTTGCCGAGCACCCGGAGCGAGACTTCCAGTTGTTCGACGTGCTCCAGGGTAAACTGGTCGTCGAGCAGGCGAATGAATGGCCCGATTGCACAGGAGGCATTGTTGTCCTTGGCTTTGCTCAGGAGTAGCGCCGAGCGTCCCTCGACATCCCGCAGGTTCACGTCATTGCCGAGTGTGGCACCGACGATCTCACCTCGGGATGAAACGGCCAGCACGACTTCCGGTTCGGGGTTGTTCCAATCCGAAATCGGGTGGATGCCGATCTCGTGACCCACGCCCACTGATGCCATGGGCGGTGCCTTGGTAAAAATCTCGGCATCAGCCCCTATGCCGACCTCGAGGTACTGAGACCACAGTGCCATGTCCTGAAGCAGCGCCTTGACGTCTGCAGACTGTGGAGAGCCCGGGCGTACCCCGGTGAGGCTGTCACCGACCACCGGCGCGAGTCGTTCCCGAATTGCCTGTGCCTTTTGCGGCTCGCCCTTGACCTGCTCTTCGATCACGCGTTCCAGCATACTCTGGGCAAAGGTCACTCCGGCGGCCTTGATGGACTGCAGGTCGCACGGGGCCAGCAGGCTGCCCGCAGGTCCGCTGTTTCCGCCATCGGAAAGGAACGCATCCAAGGGTGCGAGTACCGGGAATTTACCGGCCTCCTGCACGGCAGGTATCAGATTGGTGTGATCCAGGAGTCCGGACAGAGTCGGCGACAGGCTGTTCAGGTTTCGGACGTTGTTACCGTCGATCAGAACGGTGCAGGGGCCTTCTTCCTGATGTGACCAGACACGCCCGACCAGCAGCCCAGAGGCCGCGCTGGTGGGCAGGATATCCGCTGGGGTCAGGCGTCGTGACACGGGGTGTGGTTTCTCATCATGGCAACCCGGGTTCCAGCATGACTTTGAGGTCGGCGCCGGGAGAACGTAGTGCCTCGAACCTGTCCGGGAATTCGTCCAGGCCGACAACGCTCGTGACCAGCGTATCGGCTGTGATCCGCTCGCTGGCGAGCATATCGATCACAAACTGAAAATCCGCTTTCGAATAGACAAAAGCGAAGGTGACCCTCAGTTCCTTGACGATGGCTTTAGCCGGGAAGAAGGTGTCCTCGGCCATGCACAAGCCGACGATGACCAAGTGGGCATCGCTGGGCGCCTGGTCGATACTCAGCTGCAGGCTGCCCCGCAGGCCGACACAGTCAAAGACCACTGCTGGAGCACGACCGGCAATCTGCCTGAAGCGTGCCGCCACGTCTTCAGTTCCCGCATCGATCGCTGCCGTGGCGCCAAAGTCGACTGATCGAGCTGCACGGGCTTCGACGAGATCACTCACGATCACATCGTGGGCGCCGAAGAACCGACACCACAAAGCGACCGCGAGACCCACCGGGCCGGCGCCGATGACCAGTACCGGGTCGCCGACCTCGAGCCCGGCACGTCTGACAGCATTCAACCCCACTGCCAGGGGTTCAACCAGGGCTCCCGCATGAAAAGTCGTGTTGTCCGGCAGGGGCAGGGTTTCGGCGATACCGACCCGGGTGAATTCCGCATAGGCGCCGGTCAGACCGGCGCTTGCCCGCGGCGTGGCTGTGGGACAGCGGTAAGAACGCCCCGCCCGGCAATGATCACATTGGCCACAGCCGATGAACGGCTGTGCGACAACCCGTTCGCCGGAACGGAAGCGGCCACGGGCATTTTTTCCGAGTTCGACGATCTCCCCTGAGAATTCATGGCCCATGACCGATCCGGGTGCCAGGTGACGCCAGCCCGCCCCGGGGTCCGTCCCCTGCGACCAGTGCAGGTCGGTGCCGCAGATTCCACAGGCCTTCACCTTGAGTATCAGGTCATCGGGACCGGGCTCAGGCTCAGCGACCTCTTCTATAGAAAGAGGAACCCCGGGTTTTGTGAACACCGCTGCTTTCATGGTCAGTCAGTTGTCGCTATGAAGCTCAATAATATCGCCATCGCTGAGCTGGTGCTCAGCGCTGACCTGTTGTCCTGCAAACTGGCCCCCGCCCCAGAGCCGGGCAAACTTGAGGGACTCTGCAATATCCTTGTGCACCAGCTGGGCAACGTCGAGCACACTGGCACCCTGCCGGACGGTGAAGGGGCGGTCCAGATCAGCTGATTTTCCCGGTGTCCGGGTATACACACGAACGATCTGCAGCGCGCTTGAAAGAAAAGGCCCCAGTTTCTCCAGTCCCTTGCCGGTCACCGACGACACTGTCATAGCGGGAAAAGACGTGCCCAGCAGCTCCTGCAGCACCTGCATCTCCTCCTCGGTATTGCCGCCGAGATCGGTCCGGGTGGCCAGCATCAATGTAGGGAGTGCTTTGTGAAAAGGATCGCCGAACGAATCGTTATCTGTCTGCGCGTCTTCTCCGGCCGGGCTGTTTTTTGACGTGGCTTCTGAAACAGCAACATCCGGTATCCGTCCCGGCCAGTTGGGCACCAGGCTGACCTTCTTTTCCACCAGTCGATCGAAGATCACCTGGACGGCGTCGATGCAGTCAGGCTGCGCAGGGTCGACGACGAGCAGGGCGGCGTCTGCCGGTTGCAGTGCGTTGACATACCAGTTTTCCATGAAGGTCTCGGATACGGGAGGCAGGTCGATCAACTGGAACTGGATGTCCTCGTGGGTCATCATCCCAGGTTGCGGCAGGTGGGTAGTAAAGGGATACATACCCGTGGCCGCACCCGAGCCCGTCAAACGGTCATGAAGGCTGGACTTGCCTGCATTGGCCGGTCCGATCAGGCTGATCTGGGCCGCACCTTCAGCGCGAATAACATGGGTGGGGCCTGTGCGGTGTGCACCTTTCTTTGGTCCAGTGAGCTCCTCCTTGAGCTGCTTGATTCGCGTCTTGATGTCAGCCTGGAGGTGTTCGGTTCCTTTGTGCTTCGGAATAGCACTCAGCATTTTCTGCAGGCAGTCGAGGCGCTCGTGCGGCTCTCTGGCCTGACGATAATCCGCTTCGGCCTGCTTGTATTCCGGGCTGACGTTGGTCGGCATCCTGAACTCCCTGATCCCAGCGACAGCTTATCGTTCTTAAGATGACCAAGACAAGAGCGGTATCAGAAAAAGGAACGTCCCGGCCGCATACAAACCGTCGGG
>CAJXBY010000249.1 GCA_913051905.1 uncultured Gammaproteobacteria bacterium
AAGGATCCAGGACTTCACCGCCTTCGGCCCTGTAACGGGCGAAACTGGGAAGTTCCGTGTTGGCTACCAGAGGCATGACTATGTCAGGCTGTCGGAGACAAGATCCAAAAACTCCTCCTCGCCCTGTATCGCATCGATCTGATCGGCCTGCACGACTACACCGTAGTCCCGGGCTATTGACTCGTAAAGCGGGAGCCGGTGTTCTACTAGACGAGGAAAAATCCAGCGGAAATAGTCGGAGGGATCGATTTGATCGGGAGTTTCAAGCCCCTGCTCACTGAGATACTGCGGCAGGACCTTATCGAGGAATGCCTCCTGGTAATACATCGGTTTTGGATTTTGCAGCGACCGTTCTATGATCTGGTCCAGCAGTTCTTCGGAGGGTCTCAGATAGATAATCAGAGTGTCTTCGGCTAACTGGCGAATCACATCCGGTTCTTCGAGTTCACAGAGGCTCCCACCTGAATCATTGACAAAATTTGGGTACCCGTATGTCTCACGAGTTTTGTTGATGAACGACCGAACATCGTACATGGCAGCGATCTCTGCGTCCCGATGCTGTCCCTGCCGCCTCTTGAACTCTTCGACCGACAGGCCTCCTCGGGCGGAATCCCCGACCATTCCAAGATAACTCGCGATCGGAGCAAGGTTGTTGATGGTGATATTGTGGCAGATAGAAATCGAATCCGAACGCAGCAGATTTGCCAGGAAAGGGACCTTCATGGCTTCGTTATTGATGTTGTCCAGAATCGGTTGGTCTAGATAGCGGGTCCCGATACGGTAGTCCCCCGAATAATGAAACCATCGATTCTTGGGAAGCTTACTCGCCAGAGTGGTTTTTCCGGAACCCGACATACCGAGCAGGGTCACTGCCCGGAACGGCGCAGACCTAAACTCGGCCGCAGTCATATCCCGTTTATGCTGTGTCAACGTTTTTCTCCGCGGTATAATTTCAGGCGACTGACAGGCTTAACCTTCGTTGATTGAACCGACCATCAATGAGCGGAATTCTAGCCGGGATCCGGGCCTATTTCGAACAACAGTACTGAGTCGCCAATCAGTTAAAGAACAGTCGCAGGCAAAAAATCCAGAGTCCTGCTTTTTCAATTCAGGAGTTACCCACAGATGAGTGAAGACACACTCTTCAGCCGGATCGTCTCCGGCGAGATACCCGCAGACATCGTTTTTCAGGATGACCGCGTGACAGCGTTCCGGGACATTAACCCGCAGGCACCGACCCATATTCTGATCATACCGAACAAGATCATTGCGACGGTCAACGACGTGACCGAAGACGATGAGGCCACGCTGGGGCACATGTTCGTTGTGGCAAGAAATCTGGCCCAACAGGAGGGTATCGCCGATGATGGCTACCGCCTGCTGGTGAACTGCGGGCCTCATGCCAACCAGGAGGTTTATCATCTGCACATGCACCTGGTCGGCGGAAAACCACTGGGACGCATGCTGTCCGCCAAAACACGGGATACGAACTAGTCCCGTCCGGCACTGCTCTTTATCTATACCCGCGGTACGCAGGAATCGCCGGGTACCGCATCCCGGAGAAGCCCAACCGGGACCGTTTCTTCCTCAGGCCTGTGACTTTGACAGTGCCTGGTCGATATCCCACAGAATGTCGTCCAGTGTTTCCAGCCCGACAGACAGGCGTATCATGTCGGGGCTGACGCCGGCCGTGAGCTGTTCTTCCTCAGTCAGTTGGCGGTGTGTGGTTGATGCTGGGTGAATGACCAGTGTTTTTGCGTCGCCGACATTCGCCAGATGACTGAGAAACTGCACTCCTTCGATGAACCGGACGCCGGCCTGCTGTCCGCCCTTGATGCCAAATGCCAGCAGCCCCCCAGGACCGCGGGGCAGATATTTCTGCGCGAGATCGTGGTAAGGACTATCGGCCAGGCCCGCGTACTTGACCCAGGCGACAGCCGGATGGTCCTGAAGATATTGTGCGACCGCCATCGTGTTGTCGCAGTGCCGGTCCATTCGCAAAGGTAACGTTTCCAGCCCCTGCAGAAACAAGAACGCGTTGAATGGACTCAGCGTCGGACCCATGGTACGCAGAGTCTCCATACGCGCCTTCATCGTAAACCCGAAGTCACCAAAGGTCTCATAGAACCGGATACCGTGATAACCCTTGGAGGGCTCGGTCATCCCGGGGAAATTCCCGTTGTCCCACGGGAATTTCCCGGATTCGATGAGGACGCCTCCGATAGAAGTGCCGTGACCGCCGATCCACTTGGTGACTGAGTGCACGACGATATCCGCACCGTGCTCTATGGGGCGGCACAGGTAAGGAGTAGCGAAAGTGCTGTCAATCACCAGAGGCAGGCCTGCATCGTGGGCAATATCAGCGACCGCAGCGATATCCAGCACATTGTTCAGGGGATTGCCGATGGTTTCAGCATAGAGCACCTTGGTTCGCGGCGTGATTGCCCGAGCAAAGTTCTGCGGATCATCCGGGTCAACAAAATGAGTGGTAATCCCCATGCGTTGGAAAGTGTAGCTGAACTGAGAATAGGTGCCGCCATAAAGCGTACTGGCCGACACCAGCTCGTCACCGGCTTCAAGCAAAGTGAGCAATGCCACCATTTGCGCCGCCATCCCCGAACCGACCACCACGCCGGCCCGGCCACTTTCCAGGGTCGCCAGACGCTCTTCGAGCACCGCACTGGTCGGGTTCATCATCCGTGAATAGACGTTGCCAAACGTCTGCAGATTGAACAGGCTGGCAGCATGGTCGGTGTCATCGAAAACATACGATGTGGTCTGGTAGATCGGCACCGCACGGGAACTGGAGGTGGTGTCAGGCAACTGACCCGCGTGCAGACACAATGTTTCGAAACCGAATTCCCGGTCAGCCATTTAGTTATCTCAATACACCAGCCATTTGGGGCGTTTGCTGGAAATCACGCCCGTTTTGACGCCGAACAGATTGAGTCCACCCATCAGGCGAGCGTGTTCGATCTTCATGCAACGGTCCATCACCACTTCCAGACCCCCTTTCTGGGCGATAGCCGCCGCCTGCTCGTTGACCACACCCAGTTGCAGCCACAGAACTTTTGCTCCGATATCTACCGCAGTATGGGCGAGGTCCGGCGTAACTTCAGCCCGCTGGAACACATCGACAACATCGACCGGCTCTGGAATGTCCTCCGCCTTGGCGTAGCACTTCTCACCCAGTATCTCGTCGTAATTTGGATTGACCGGGATGATCCGGTATCCGTGGTCCTTAAGGTATTTGGCCGCAAAAAAACTCGGCCGCCACCAGTTGGCGGAAAGTCCGATGACGGCTATGACCGTATTAGTGCCGAGAATCCGCCGGATGTCATTGATATCGGTCATTGTAGTCACCCTGGGGTTCAGGGCGTTCCGGCCCGGAAACCGGTCAGGCCCCCATCAGCATTCTACCTGGAAAATCCCTGGCGGGTGGGCAGCCCTTCTAATCGGAACCGTCTGGGGATTGGGTCCCAGTTGCCAGCGACTTTCGAATCGGGCACGCCAACTGGACTCAAGCCGTTTAGAATGCCGCACGCGTTTTTCATTTCCGAGTCCTGTTTTCCAGTCAGA
>CAJXBY010000250.1 GCA_913051905.1 uncultured Gammaproteobacteria bacterium
AATATCAGGCCTATGCCAAGTGGGGTCAGGACAAGGTGATGCCGGAAAGTGAGACATTCGATCAGGAATTCGAATCCCTGATTACCGACAGGTTCATCGTCGGGTCACCCGAGTCGTGTTACGAACAACTACGCCCCTACTGGGAAGAGTTCGGTGTGAATCATCTGCTGATCCGGACCCACTGGGCCGGCATGCCGCTGTCGACTGCCCTGCACAGCATACGAATGATCTCGGACGAGCTGCTGCCCGCCCTGCACGCAGTGTGACCCCGGTAGAAGAACCTGCAATGGTGATACCCCAGGGACAGACCGTGCTTGTCAGATATCCAACCATCAGAAAGCCGACGCGACGCAGCCGATTTTCCGCGATCGGCTTATAGATCATGACCTGAGGGTTCCTCACAGCGGATCGCATAATGAGCAGTACGGGCATTCGCCGGGAGCGGGTCGGTACACAAACGGTCTTCAGGCTTTCGGGTAACTGGACAACCAGGGCTCTGGCTGTTCTGGAAAGCGAGGCTGGTGAGGTGATCACTTCAGCGGCTTCAACGACCGGGCCGCTGACAGTCGACGTTGCTGGAATCGACGCGCTCGACAGCAACGGTGCCTGGCTGTTATCGCATATCGTTCACACATTCCAGCAGCAGGGTACCTCGGTCGAATGGCGGGGCCTGAAAGAGCACCACCACCCGCTCTTTGAACACATTCAACGTAGCCAGCCGGTCCCACAATCCCTACGGAAGGCGACAGGCCTCCTGCGGTTCGTCGAACGCTGCGGTGAATCAGTTCATTTGTGGATGCGTCATTCCCTGACCTTCGTCAGCTTTCTCGGCCTGACCTTGATCACGCTTCTCAAGGCTGCGCTCCAGCCACGCCGGGTACGTTTCACCTCTCTGGTTCATCACCTGGAGCGGACGGGTATCGACTCGCTTCCGATCGTTGCGATGCTGTCTTTCCTCATCGGCGTCGTTCTCGCCTATATGGGTGGAGAACAGCTCAAACGGCTGGGTGCGGAAACATTTACCGTCAATCTGGTTGCTGTGGCTGTTCTGCGAGAGATGGGCATTCTGATCACTGCGATCATCATCGCGGGTCGGTCAGGCAGTGCGTTTACCGCGCAGATCGGAACCATGAAGGTCAATCAGGAAATCGATGCGATGAACACTATTGGGCTGGATCCAGTCGAGGTTCTTGCCCTCCCCAGAGTGCTCGCGTTGATGATCTCAATGCCGATCCTGACATTTTTCGCCGACCTGATGGGGCTGTTCGGTGGCGCAGTGATCGCCGTGACCGTGCTTGACATGAATATTCCCCAATTTGTGCGACAACTGAGTGAAGCTGTCGAACTGAACCACTTCATTGTCGGGATAGCCAAAGCACCGTTGTTCGGATTTATTATCGCCGTGGTCGGTTGCTACGAGGGCCTGCGGGTTTCGGCCAGCGCTGAATCTGTTGGCCGACAGACCACACGTTCGGTGGTCGAGTCGATCGCGCTGGTGATCGCGATCGACACCGTTTTCGTGGTCTTCTTCTCGATCATTGGGGTCTAGGGGAAGAGTAGGGTGAAACACGTGATCGAAGTCCGCGGACTGGAGACCCGTTTCGGCCGCCATGTCATCCACGACCAGCTTGATTTCACTGCACGACGCGGAGAAATCATGGGAATTGTCGGCGGTTCAGGGACTGGCAAATCCGTGCTGCTCTGGACAATTCTCGGCCTGAGAAAACCGGATGCGGGGAAGGTCAGTATTCTTGGGTTCGATATCGATCCGGACGACCCGGCGGCAGCAGAGGCTGTGCAGGCGCGTACCGGTATGCTGTTTCAGGACGGTGCTTTGTTTTCATCTTTGACCGTGATGCAGAACATCATGATACCGTTGCAGCGTCATACCCGAATCTCCAAAGAATTGAGCGAAAATATAGCCGGACTGAAGCTGTCGATGGTTGGCCTTGAACCGTCTGCGGCACACAAGCTGCCCAGCGAGTTGTCCGGCGGCATGCGGAAACGGGCCAGTCTTGCCCGTGCCCTGGCGCTCGACCCAGAGATACTTTTTCTGGATGAACCTACTGCGGGCCTTGACCCTATAGGGGCTGCCGAATTCGACGATCTGATTCTGGACCTGCAGCGCTCTCTGGGACTGACGGTGCTCATGATCACCCATGACCTGGACTCCCTGTTCGCGATCACCGATCGGATCAGTGTATTGATCCACAAGCGGCTGGTCACCGGTACAATTCCGGAACTCCTGGCGCTCGAGGATCCCTGGATCAAACAGTACTTCAGTGGGCCGCGGGCCAGAGCAGTGGAGACTGCAAAAATGCACACCGAATTCGACGATCTGAAGCAGCCGGATTGACAATGGAAACCCGGGCAAACCATCTTCTGGTCGGCAGTTTCGTGCTGATTGCCGTCGTCGGTTTGTTCCTTTTTGTGGTGTGGATTGCGCGATTTCAGTTCGACACCCTGTACGACCGCTATCAGTTGTCGTTCTCCGGGCACGTCACTGGCATCAGTCAGGGAAGCCCTGTGCATTTCCAGGGCGTGCCTGTGGGGCAGGTGCTGGAAATCGGGTTCAGCGAGATCAGCCCCGGAACCGTGATGATCACAATAGAAATAGATGCCAGCACGCCAGTCAAAACGGATTCACTTGCCAGCATCGAGCGCAGCGGTCTGGCGGGTGGGCGTTATATTCTCCTACGCCGTGGTTCGGAAGCCGCGAGCAAACCCGTTGCGCTGAAGGGAGTGCTGCCGAGCTTGCCGACCCAGTCGTCCAGTCTCGACCGAGTCTTCGAGAGAGCACCGGATGTTGTCGACAACATCAACCTTCTGCTCGACCAGGCGTCAGAGATGTTCAGTGACAACAACATCGAATCGGTTAACAGTATCCTGACCAATCTTGACACTCTGACGCGTTCCTTTGTCGAACAGCGGGGTGAGATCGATAGGATACTCCGTCAGGTTCTGGCGACCATGGAAGATGTCAGGGTGGCGACCGGTCAGTTTACCCAGACCTCGGAAAATCTTGATCATGGCCTGGAGCAACTGCTGGATGAAGTGCGCGGCACCACCGTGACCCTGCGTGAGGCGATCGCCGGATTTGGCAGTGTTGCCGATGACAATGGCCCGAGGATCACAGCTGCACTGGATGATTTCAGTTCGGCTGCTGCATCGATCCGGCGTCTTTCAGAAGAAACCGAGGAACTCGTCAGAGACAGCCGGGAGCCGCTCAGTGAGTTTGCCCAGACCGGTCTGTACGAACTGACACTCACCCTCCGTGAATTCCGCGGCCTGGTTGCTTCCCTCAACAGAGTTTCCCGCGAACTCGAACGGGATCCCTCGCTTTTCCTGTTTGGTGACCGTCAGGCGGGCTTCAGGAGTGAAGATCAATGACCTTTACGAGACGACAGGCCGTCGCAGTGATCGGGGCGCTGGGTGCTACGGTTGTCAGTGGCTGTGCCACCCTACCAGGAAACCGGCCGCCGCCACGTTTTTTCAATCTCAGCCCCAAGAGTCACTACGACCAGCAGGCACCCACAG
>CAJXBY010000251.1 GCA_913051905.1 uncultured Gammaproteobacteria bacterium
GGACGATGATCAGCGGCTCGTCCAAGAGGTCGAAACTATAATAGTCACCGGCTTCCGGGACGTATTCCGCGCGGCCTACACAAAGCCAGCTGTACCTGAAGATTCTGTTGATCTCCAAAGAATAAAGTTCCGGAGAGAGATATGCGTCCCGTGGCAGGGAAAGGCACTGCTCGTCCTGTAGGTCCAGATACTCTGAGAAAGTACCGAGCAGTATTTCCAGTGATTGCAGACGATGGTGCATTCCAGCCATTCGGGTCTTTACTATGGCGGTCAAAAGTATAAACCGCGGCAGCCGTCGAGTTGCCCGTGTCGATCCCTAAAGAGAGTAAAATGCTGAGCCATGGTTGCCTGTGTCACAAGGGAAAAGCAGGACCTCCTGGATGCCCTGTGTGCTGTCCGTCAAGAAATAAAGGCCTATCCGACGCCCATCGCAGGCTGCGACGACCAATTCAATGTGCTCCTCTTCTTTTCGTGACCGCCTGATGCGGCAACTCTACGCTTTGGTTGAAACGGATCAGGATCCAGAGCAATTCTGAACGCCATCGACCCCTGATACCGCGGCACCGAATCATGCTGTATCCAGCTGTGCCCTGCTCTTGGGGTCAAGCAGAGACTGGCCTGCTGTCTAGAACGCGTAAAGTAGCTTTGGGGTATCAGGGAAAGAATCAAGATCAGATGATCCTACGATTGAAGAATGATGAAGATAGTGACCTATAACATACAGTTCGGCCAGGGACGCGATGGCAAGGTTGATCTCAGCCGGATCGTCGACGCGGTTCAAGGCGCAGATGTGATTGCCTTGCAGGAGGTTGACCGGTTCTGGACGCGTTCCCTGATGTCCGACCAGGTCGAGGGTCTGGTCAATGCATTTCCAGGTTACGACTATGCTTTCGGTGCAGGCGTTAATCAGGCCGCAGGCCACACCGGAGCAGAAGATCGGCCCCAGCGGCGCCAGTTCGGCAACCTGTTGCTGAGCCGTGAGCCCATCCAGTATTGTCGTCATCACCTGCTGCCGAAGAGCGCGAGCATTGGCCCCTTGAGCATCCAACGTTCCGCTCTGGAATGTGCTGTGACTTATTCCGGCACCCCTATCCGTTTTATCAATACCCACCTTACGCATCTTTCCTCCGAGACGCGTGTGCCGCAGGTTCGGGAATTGCTGCGCATTCATAAAGAAGCACCCCACGAAGGTCTGCCGGTGTGCGGCGCGATCGAGGTCAACCCACTTCGCGATGGTGGGGATTACTGGGCGGAGGGTCTGATGTCAGGAGGCGTGTCCCCCAATGCCGTAATGCTTGGTGATTTCAACTGCACACCGGATGCGCCCGAATACGAACTCATCACGGGCCCTATTTCTCCGTACGGTGGGCGGGTAACGCATCCTTTGGGCTTTGTGGATGCCTGGGCGTATGCCGGGGAAGATCCCGATGGGGGTTTTACTTCCGACGTCAAAAAGGAACCCGCGCGTCTAGACTACGCGTTTGTCAGTGCCGGACTGCGCGAACGCATTGAAAGATGTTGGGTCGACGAGGCAGCACCAGGTTCAGACCATCAGCCTGTCTGGCTGGAACTCGCGGACTAAATTAAACGGCGGGCTGTACTCCCGCTGTCCGGCGGGCCAGTGCCGAGTGTTCGTAGATCATCAGCAGGGCGGGCACCAGAAACAGGACCAGTACGGTAGCAAACGCCAGGCCAAAGGCGATCGATGTCGCCATGGGGATCAGGAACTGGGCCTGCAGCGAGGTCTCGAACAGAAGTGGCGTCAGGCCCGCGATGGTAGTCAATGACGTCAGCAACACGGCCCGCAGGCGCTGGCATGCTGCTTCCACGACCGCCTCTTCCGGTGTCAGGCCGCCGACCCGGATCTGTTTGTAGAACACTACCAGAATGATCGAGTTGTTGACGACGATGCCCGCCAGCCCGAAAAAACCGAACATCGAGAGAATAGTCAGGTCGATACCCATCAGGGTGTGACCCCAGATTGCACCGACGAGCCCGAACGGAATAATGGCCATCACCAACAGCGGCCAGCCGTAGGACCCGAATACCCAGGCCAGGACCAGGTAGATCAGGACCAAAGCAAGAATCGCGCCACGCTGCATGTCGCCCAGGGTCTCCCGCTGGTCGGCCTGCCGGCCTTCGAAGGAGAATTTCACTCCGTGGCGTCGTTCCAGTGCGGGCATGGTGTTCTGTTTCAGGTTCGCGATGATCCGGTTGTCGTTGTTGACTGCGTCGTCTACGTTGCCGGTTACGGTTACTGCAAGTTTGCCTTCGACGTGACGGATGGAGTCAAAACCCCGCCGGCTTTGCAAGGTGACGACGTTGGCGAAGGGCACCGTGCCGCCGCGGGGCAGGAGCACCTCGAATTCGTCAAGGCTATCGAGCCGGTTGCGTTCGCTGTCAGGGAGTACCACGCGCACTTCGACTTCGTCACTGCCATCGGCCATCACCTGCACCAGGTAGCCTTCGTACCCGGCGCGCAGTTGCCGCCCGAGGTTCTCGACGGACAGACCCAAGGCCTCACCCGTGGGCGTCAGGCGCAATATAAGCTGTTCGCGTCCGTAAGGCATGTCGTCCTCAACGCCGGAAACACCGGCGATGTCGATCAGCACATTCTTGAGATTCACGGCCGCCGCCTTCACGCTCGCAAGACTTTGGCCGGTGATCTGGATCTCCAGGTCCTGGCCAGGCGGACCCGCAGTGGGTTCCTTGATCGATAGGTTTTCAAGTCCGGCGGTATTGGGGATGCGATCGAGCCACGCGTCAATGAATTCCCGGTTGCGCACTGTCCGTGCATCGGGCTTGACCAGTTCCACCAGCACCGAGCCGATGTTTTCGCTGCTCCGCCGCTCCCAGTCACCGCTCTCACCCAGCCCGAGCCGCGAGATCGCCGTGAGTATCAACCCGCCGCCGAAATGCTCATCGGTTTCCCACAGTGCCTGTTCTACCCCCGACAGATAGTCATCTACGTGCTTTCTGGGTGTGCCAGCGACGAAATCGACGTTGGCGAAAAGAATTGGTCCTTCCGCGACGGGAAAGAAATTAAAAGCGATCCGGCCGCCCGCGACCCAGCCGATGCTCACGAGGAAGATTGCCACCGCGAGTGACAGAGTCAGCCAGCGGTACCGAACACCAGCCGTGATCACCGGCCGGAACCGGTTCTCCCGGAACCGGAGAAATCCGTCATCCAGTGCTTTGCGCAGCCGGCGGGGACGGTAACTGCCCATCCGGGTGAAGGTTCCCCTCAGGTGGCCGGGAAGCACCAGAAAAGCCTCGATCAGAGAAGCGAGAATCACACAGATCACGACGATCGGCAGGGTGCGGAGAATGATGCCGATAATGCCGCCGACCAGTAGCAGTGGCATAAAGGCGGCGATGGTTGTCAATGACGACGAGAGCACCGGAGCCAGCATACGTTGTGCACCCCGCTGTACCGCGTTCAATGGGTTGTCTCCTTTTTCGAAGTGCGTGACGGCATCTTCACCGACAACAATGGCATCATCGACAATGATCCCGAGTGTCATGA
>CAJXBY010000252.1 GCA_913051905.1 uncultured Gammaproteobacteria bacterium
GGAATGATCGCCCATTTGACCTCAGCCAGGCCGAGCCGGGCGTGGTCTGCGGCGATCCTTAAGTCGCAGGCAAGTACCATTTCCAGGCCGCCCGCCAGCGCCACACCGTTGATGGCGGCGATGATGGGTTTGAAGGTCGTGACTCCCCGGGTGATCCCGCCGAAGTTCCAGTCTTCCATGACCCCTTCACCCTGGGCTGGGATCAGCGTTTTCAGGTCAGCGCCAGCAGAGAAGGCCTTGTTTCCGGCACCAGTTAGAATCGCCACCCACAGACTTTCATCGTCGCGAAACTCTTCCCAGACCTTTTCCAGTTCTTGGTTGTGCGCCATGTCCAGCGCATTCATTGCCTCCGGCCGGTCAATCGTCACTACCGCCAGGCGCCCGTCCCGTTCGAATCTGATACTCATTCTGTTCGGTCTACCGTAATAATCGTGTCGTGATCAGGCGTCTGTCGCTAGATTAACCCAATTCCAGAACTACCCACTACCGCTGTCCAGGCACCGCTGGAAGGAGGTCACTTCGCGCGGTTTAAATCGGCCTTAGCGCCGAGCAGGCTCACGTATCCCCCAGAACACAAACACACCAGCCAGTGCGCACAGGACCGACAGCACGTAGGCCGGAAGATATCCGCCACTCAGATCGTACAGAACCCCTGACAGCCACGTGCCGATCATGCCTCCAAGACCCACACCCATGGTCATTCCGCCGTAGATCGCCCCCAGACCCCGGCCCGCAAATACCCGTGAAGCTTCAACCGACACGATCGGACCCCTGGACCCCTGGCTCAGCCCCAGCGGGATGATTGCCAGAACCATCAGAGTGAACATGGGCAAAGCCATCAGAGCTGCCAGCCCGATGACACCCGTAATGGTCATGGCATAGGACAGCGTCGCAATCCGCCGTGAGCCGTACTGCCCGGCCAGCCACCCGGTCCCCGCAATACCGAAAACAGTAAGAAAGCCATGGGCGCTGAAGGCGAGGGACGCCGTGGTGGCATCAAACCCCACTGACACCAGATAAGCCACCATCTGTGGTGAGACCAGGTATATTGCAATAGCGGTGACAAACAGAATCATGAATAGAGACCAGAAAACCCGGGTTCGAAGTGCCGACTTGAGGTCGGAACCGGCAAAGTCCTGACCCTTGGGCCTGTTCGTCAAAGACGTGGACGAACCCGGTTCAACAGGTCGAAGCAGACGTTGCCACGGCAGCAGGTAGACGAGTACCGCCGCACCCAGCAAGATCAGGCCCAGACACCGGTACGTTTCTCGCCAGCCGATCGAATCAATCAGTACCTGGGTGACCGGGATCCACAACATCACGCCGGCGCCCATGCCGGCATAGGTAATGGCGATTGCCGGCGACAGTTGAGCGGCCCTTTGGCCTTGGTACCAGCGGGCTATCAGCACGGTCGCCGTGGTCATGCCAATCGCTGTCATCGCCACGCCTGCCAGTACACCGCTCGTGAGGTAGAAGTGCCACGGTGCTGTGCCGAACTGCGCGAGCAGAAAAGCGGATCCGTAGAGCCCCAGGCCACCTACGTAAACCACCCGTGGACCGAGTCTGTCCGCAAACCAGCCGACGATGATTCCGGCCAGACCATGGGCACCCATGTAGAGTGCATAGATGCCGGTAAGCGTCGCCCGGGTCCAACCCATGTCTGACTCGATCGGCAGCAGAAAAACGGCAAATGTTTCCCCCATGCCCCGAGACATCAGGTTCATCACAAAGGCGAGAATGACCGCCATCGTGGCGGCCTGGGTGAGGCCGTGTCCAGTCGGGGGGTTCAAAGCACTGATACCCGGCCCGCTCGGGCACAGCCCCAGCTTTCCCGAACCGTCAATCGATCTCCAGCGATTCCAGGTTGCGCAGTGCGGCAAGCAGGGCATCATCCTGCGGCCGCTGTGCTTCCGCCGGGTGGTCGGATATAGCGTCTAATGCGGACGTCACGTCCTTTTCGATGATACCTATGGTGTTGGCCACAGAATAGCCTTCCCCAGCCCAGTCAATATCGTGGAAGTGGTCCGCAAACCAGTTCGAACCCGAGCTGGCTTTCATGATCCTCAGCAGATGTCTCTGATCGATGCCCAGCGCCCGGGCCATACCGAGCACCCTGTGGGTCGCAACCACCGAACTGGCCGCACAGTAGTTGTTGAGAACCTTCGCCGTCATACCGGTGGAAAGCGGCCCCATCCGGAAGAAAGTCTCACCCATCACCTCGAACAGCGGAGCAAGGCGGTCAAGCACGTCATCCGATCCCCCCAGCATAAAGGAGAGGGTACCGCTTCTGGCCCGGTAAGGTGCTCCACTCATCGGCGCATCGACCAGCGCCACACCCTCGGGCAACTCCCGGCCAAGGTCCCGGACGAAACGCGGTGACACCGTGGAACTGATGACCAGAACATCTGGCACCTGCGGCCCGCTTACGATACCCTGTTTGCTGCCGAACAACAGTGCACGGGTCTGAGTCGCATCCCGCACGACCGAGATGACGATATCACAGCGCTCTGAAAACCGGACAGCATTCGTGATCATGCGCCCGGCAAATTCACCAAACTCGGCCGCGGGCCGCACATCGTGCCCCCACACCACGTAACCGGCGTCAGCCAGCCGCTGTGCCATCGGCAGCCCCATCGCCCCGCAGCCCGCAATCCCGATGACCTCCTTGACCATACTCCGCGCTCCTGTCTGAGACCGACTCCAGACACCCCCCACGACCTGACGCCGGGACACAAGGCAGTCCAGTGGGGACCCCGCCGTGCCCGACTGCCGGAGCCGTCGGTCCGACGAACAACCTGCGTGTCGAATCGCTGATCTTACAGTGTCTGGATCCTGAATCTTCGGTCGGTGAGTCATTTGGGGTCAGCCATCGCCCCTTTATCAGAACGGGTCAACTACATCCTGTTTCTCTGACTGACCTTCAGGGCTTAACATAGCGGGTCAGACACCAGGTCCAGACAGCGTCGTTGATATCCGCAGGAACGGATCCAGCATGGGTTCGGTGAACCACGACGAAAACCGACACTGAAGATCAATACAACACCAGGAGAAACCCATGGCCGCCAGCCGAAAAGTCATCATCACCTGTGCGAGCACCGGATCGATACACACGCCGAGTATGTCACCGCACCTGCCGCTGACACCCGAAGATATCGCGAGCCAATCGATCGCAGCGGCTGAGGCCGGTGCCGCCGTGCTGCACCTGCATGCCCGCGATCCCTCCGACGGCAGGCCGACACCCGACCCGGATGTGTTTATGCAGTTCCTGCCTCCTATCAAGGAAGCTTGCGATGCAGTGATCAACATTACCACCGGCGGCGGTCATGGCATGACCGTCGATGAACGACTGGAGGCACCGCTGAGGATCAAGCCGGAAATGAGTTCACTGAACATGGGCTCGATGAACTTTGGCCTGTTCCCTATGCTCGCCCGTTACGACGAGTTCCGCTTCGAGTGGGAACGCGCCCACCTGGAGAACAGCCGTGATTTCATCTTCCGCAACACTTTTAAGGATATCGAGT
>CAJXBY010000253.1 GCA_913051905.1 uncultured Gammaproteobacteria bacterium
TTCCCCGTTCCCCGATATCAGCCGCAAGTTCAGGTGGCGTATTTTCCAGCGTTTCGCGGATCACCCTGACGATCTGAGTCAGTGAATCACTGATTGAGTCATACACTTCGTCACTGCCGATGATCAGGCTGCGGGACATTCCCTCTGCGACATCACGACCCTTGATCTCCATTTCTCTCTGGTCGGAATCAATCCAGGCCGTGCCGATGGCTTTCTTGACACGTTCGGCAGTGGCCTCACCAATCAGCAGTCCGTGGCGCCGCCGGACATAGTTGATGATCGCATCGTCGAACGTATCGCCGGCAACCCGCAGTGAAGTCGCGTAGACGATACCCCCAAGTGAGAGCACTGCGACTTCAGTGGTGCCGCCACCAATGTCAACGACCAGTGAACCGGTCGGTTCCGCGACCGGCAGCGCCGCTCCGATCGCCATCGCCATCGGTTCCTCAATCAGGTAGACCTCCCTTGCTCCGGCCGTCATCGCTGACTCCCGGATAGCTCGACGCTCCACCTGGTTCGAACCGCCCGGTACACAGATAACGATACGCGGGCTTGAGAAAAAT
This sequence comes from uncultured Gammaproteobacteria bacterium, assembly GCA_913051905.1. The sequence continues at coordinate 564 of CAJXBY010000253.1, forward strand.
CGGTTCTGCTGGACTTTACGAATAAAAAACTTCAGCATGACTTCAGTAATTGTGAAGTCCGCGATGACACCATCTTTCAGAGGTCTTATCGCCTGAATGTTCCCGGGTGTTCGGCCAAGCATGAGCTTAGCTTCCTGGCCTACGGCAAGGATCGTTTTCTCCGGCGCCATTGAACCGGTGCGAAGTGCCACCACGGAGGGCTCATTCAGAATGACGCCCCGCTCACGCACGTAAACGAGCGTGTTGGCCGTACCTAGATCGATCGCAAGATCGTTTGAAAAAAGGCCAAAGAGCTGCTTGAAAAACATATCGATGCCGCGCAATCAGTTGGCTACAAAAAACCCGTAATTATTCGGTGTACTGTATCACACGCTCCCCCTGCCGGCTCAACTGAGCCGGAGTTATAATGCGCGCTCCGGCACCTACATCTCTCTTAGACTTGGCTATCTCCAGATCAGACGTCGAGCGCCTCGCGCGCCTCGCCTACATCAGTATCGACCCGGAAGAGGTCGACGACTACAGTGACGGCCTGTCCCGGATTCTCACCCTGATCGATGAGATGAACCGGATCGATACCGAGAGCGTGCCGCCGATGGCACATCCACAGGATATCAGGCTGAGGTTGAGAGAAGATCAAGTCACCGAACCGGACTTGCGTGAGTTGTTTCAATCGTCAGCACCATCTTCAGATCGTGGTTTGTATCTGGTACCCAAGGTCATTGAGTAGCGGGATTCCGTCTCAGCCCGGTACGGAACCGGGTGACAGCGCATACCGGGGTACAAACCCTGTGAATTTCTAGAATGCCCCACAGGCAAAGCTTAAGTAGTCTCCAGAAGATGCTGCAGACGGGAAAGATCAGCAGTGTCGAACTGACATCCCATTTTCTGCAGCGGATAGACCAGAACCCGGAGCTCAACGCCTTCATCACTGTGGATGCTGAAGCTGCGCTGACAAGCGCCCGGGAAGCCGATACTTGCCTGAATGGAAATCGCAGCAACCTGCTGACCGGTCTGCCCATCGCTCTCAAGGACATCTTCTGTACCCGCGGCATGCTGACCAGTTGCGGCTCCAGGATGCTCGCCAACTTTATCTCGCCTTATGATGCCACCGTCACCGAACGGCTCAAGACAGCCGGCGCAGTCATTGTCGGCAAAACAAATATGGATGAGTTCGCCATGGGTTCGTCGAACGAGTCATCGTACTTCGGGCCAGTACTTAATCCCTGGAACACCACCTGTGTACCGGGTGGCAGTTCGGGTGGTTCCGCAACGGCAACCAGCGCACGCCTTTGTCCTGCAACGGTGGGTACGGACACCGGCGGGTCTATACGTCAGCCCGCTGCATTCTGCGGACTGACCGGGCTTAAACCGAGCTACGGGCGCGTATCCCGTTACGGGATGGTCGCCTTCGCGTCCTCGCTGGATCAGGCGGGCCCTATCACCCAATCAGCAGAAGACGCAGCTTTGTTATTGCAGGCAATGGCCGGATTTGACCCGCGCGATTCGACGTCGCTCGAGACCGAGGTGCCCGGTTACGTCGATGGGTTGAAGACCGGACTCAAGGGTATGACGGTCGGGGTAGCAGCAAGTTTTCTTGATTCAAGCCTCGACCCTGACGTCCTGGCGGCCATAGAGGACGCATTACGGACTTTCGAAAAACTCGGGGCGCGCCTGGTCGACATCGAGCTGCCTAACAGCAGCGCCGGAATTCCGTGCTATTACGTTATCGCACTTGCCGAGGCGTCGTCTAATCTTTCGCGATTCGACGGGGTCCGTTACGGACATCGCGCCGAGCATTTCGACGACCTGATAGATATGTACGCACAGAGTCGTGCTGAAGGTTTTGGCGATGAGGTCAAACGCCGTATCTTAATTGGCACATACGCGCTGTCTGCTGGCTACTACGACGCGTATTACCTCAAAGCGCAAAAAATACGGCGCATCATCGCTGACGATTTTCGCAACGCTTTTGTTCATTGTGATGTCATCGCAGCACCTACAACGCCCACGACGGCCTTTCGCCTGGGTGAAAAGGTGGACGATCCTGTCTCGATGTATCTCAATGACGTGTTTACCGTGCCGGTCAACCTGGCAGGACTGCCCGCCGTATCGATCCCCGTCGGTGTTGATCAGGAAGCCATGCCGATCGGCCTGCAGTTGATTGGCCCCTACCTTGAGGAGTCACGGATACTGGCCGCGGCCCACGATTTTCAGCAGGAGACCACCTGGCACCAACGTGTACCCGAGGGCTTCAGTTGATGCCCTGGGAAAGCGTCATCGGACTGGAGGTCCATGTGCAGCTGCAGACCCGGAGCAAGATATTTTCCAACGCAGCCACGGCCTACGGTGCCCAACCCAACAGCCAGGCCTGCGCCGTCGACATTGCACTGCCCGGCGTGCTGCCCGTCATGAATCGCGAGGTCGTCTTGATGGCGGTCAAGTTCGGTCTCGCGATCGATGCGACCGTCAATTGCCGTTCGATATTTGCGCGCAAAAACTATTTTTATCCGGACCTCCCCAAAGGCTACCAGATCAGTCAGTACGAACTCCCCATTGTCTCCGGCGGTCAGCTCACTATTGCTACCAGTGATGGTGAGAAAGTCATTCGAATCACCCGCGCGCACCTAGAAGAAGACGCCGGTAAGTCACTGCATGATGAATTCGACGGCCATTCGGGCATTGACCTAAATCGGGCGGGCACCCCATTGCTCGAAGTGGTATCAGAACCGGACCTTAGAACTCCGGGGGAAGCCGTCACCTACCTGAGAAAACTCCATACCCTGGTCCGCTATCTTGAGATCTGTGATGGAAACATGCAGGAAGGCTCGTTTCGCTGTGATGCCAATGTGTCGGTCAGGCGGTCTGCTACAGACGCGCTAGGGACCCGCGCAGAACTGAAAAACATCAATTCATTCCGTTTTGTCGAAAAGGCCATACAGCAGGAGATCCGTCGTC
>CAJXBY010000254.1 GCA_913051905.1 uncultured Gammaproteobacteria bacterium
GGGTTCTCCGACCTTCTCGATATTGGGCGACAGACCCGCCCGCACATGTTTGACCTGTATGAAGATTACCCCGCCGCACTGGTTCCGTCGGATCGGAGGATCGAGGTTACAGAACGCATCACTGACGGTGGTGAGGTCCTCACAGCGCTGACTCCTGATGAAATAGAACAGACCGTCAGATACGTGCGCGAAGCAGACCCTCAGTCCTGTGCAGTGTGCTTTCTGTTCGCCTTCCAAAACCCGACCCATGAACAGCAGCTGACCGATGCCCTGCAGCGGGCGCTTCCAGATCTCCAGGTTTCAGCTTCCTCGGATGTGCAGCCCGAGTTCCGGGAGTTCGAACGGTTCTCGACAACGGTCCTCAACGCATACCTGCAACCCGTGATGGCACGCTACATGTCTGACCTGGACCACGGTCTCCGCGAGACCGCACCCAATGCAACATTCGGGCTTAATCAGTCCAGCGGGGGCCTGATGTCGGTCGACAGGGCCAGGAGAATTCCGGTGCGTACGGCGTTGTCCGGACCTGCAGCCGGTGTCGTCGGCGCCGCCCATGTCGCCGCCTCTGCCGGGCGCTCCAATGCCATCACACTGGACATGGGGGGCACCAGCGCTGATGTCGCCCTGATCCGCCAATCCCAGGTGCCTACCGTGTTCTCGCGTGAAGTTGGCGGCTTTCCTATCCGGATGCCCATGGTCGATGTCGAAACCGTTGGTGCCGGGGGCGGTTCGGTAGCCTGGTTCGACCGGGATGGGCTGCTGAAGGTCGGCCCCAAGAGCATGGGTGCCGATCCGGGACCGGCCTGTTACGGCCTCGGGGGCACCCTGCCGACGGTGACCGATGCCAACCTGCTGCTGGGCCGGCTCGGCAGCCACGGACTGCTGGGCGGGAGCATGAAGCTTGACGTTTCGCGTGCTGCCGCCGCTTTCGATCCCATTTCCGATTCGCTCGGCATCAGCCCGCAGCGCGCGGCCCAGGGTGTCATCGAGATTGTGGTTGCGAACATGGTTCGCGCGATCCGTACGATCTCGGTCGAACGGGGCCACGATCCCCGGTCGTACTGCCTGATGCCATTCGGTGGAGCCGGCCCACTTCACGCCAGGGATGTTGCCCACAGTCTCGGTATTCGCGAAATCCTAGTGCCGCCTGCACCCGGCATCATCTGCGCCCACGGCCTGGTCGTCTCCGATTTGCTTGAGGATTTCGTCGACAGCGTGCGGCTTGAGGTCAACGATGACGGTATGGCTGAGATCGGAGACCGGCTCGATGCGCTAGTGGCCAGGGCCCGGGCATGGTATGAACAGGAAAACATCATGCCACAAACCCGCACGATGCAGGTCCGGCTGGATATGCGCTACGTGGGTCAGAACTTTGAACTTGCCGTCCCCCTCGACACTCCAGACGCCAGCGGGCCTTCAGTCGATCTGGAGGAACTGAGATCCCGTTTCTTTGACGTACACGAAAAGACTTATGGCTATTTCAATCCGGACGATCCGATCGAGATCATGAACTTCCGGCTGACGGCCAGCGGGCGGCTTTTTCCGCTGGCTGAAGATCCCAGCCTTCAGGCATCGGTTTCGCCACCGGTGCCTTCACGCTCACGGCAGGTGGTGTTCGACGGCGATGTAGCGGTCGACTGCCCGGTCTTCGAACGCAAAGGCCTTCTTGCCGGTCAGCACGTGACAGGCCCCGCGGTAATCGACCAACTGGATGCGACGACCGTGCTGTTTCCCGGTGATCGTGCTGAAGTCAACGGAACCGGTACCTTGCTCATCAACATCGGGGAGAAAATACCATGACGGCGCTGGACCCGATCAGTCTCGAGATCATATTCAACGCCCTGCGCTCAATCACCGACGAAACGTATGCGGCACTGATGAAATCGGCGTATTCCACCAATATCAAGGAACGTCACGACCATTCAACCGCAATCATGGATCGCTCGGGCCGCCTGATCGTTCAGGCCATCGATTCCCTGCCTATCCATATCGCCTCGATGCACGGTCTGATGCACGCCCTGCTCGAAAAACATGGTGACGACATTCGGCCGGGGGACCTGTTCATCGCCAACGATCCGCACGCGGCCGGAGGTACCCACCTGCCGGATGTCAACCTCGCCCAACCGGTATTCGTGGATGGTGAGATCCTTGGCTTTGTCTGCAATATTGCCCACCATGCTGACATCGGCGGGATGGCGCCAGGCAGTATGGCCGGCGGGATGTCGGAGATTTACCAGGAGGGGCTGCGAATCCCCGTGATCCGGCTGTTCCGTGAAGGGGAACTCCAGCAGGACCTGTTCGATCTGCTGTTGCTGAACGTCCGGGTACCGCACGAACGACGGGGGGATTACTTCGCCCAGATTTCGGCCTGTCGTCTCGGTGAACGCCGACTCCTGGAAGTCTTCGCCGAGCACGGCGTCGATCGTATCCGTTCGGCTTTCGGCGAGATCGTTGACCGGACCAGGCGACGCATGGGTGACAGTATCGAGGTCATTCCAGACGGCCGCTACACCTTCCGCGATGTCATGGATGGCGACGGAATCAAGTCCTATGACCTGCCCATCGAACTGGCAATCACCGTCGACGGCCGAGACATCACCTTTGACTTTGCCGGCACCTGTGATCAGGTCCCGGGCAATATCAACGTCACGCTCAACGCCACCCAGGCCGCTGTCTGTTACTCACTGAAGGCCCTGCTCGATCCGGATGTGCCCAACAACCAGGGTGTTCTGGATTCGGTCAAGATTCTGGCACCTGAAGGATCGCTGGTGAACAGTATCTTTCCTGCGCCAGTTGCAGCCCGTGCCAATACCTGCCAGCGGATCATCGACGTGGCTCTGGGCGCCCTGTCCGAGGCTTTTCCCGACAGGGTGGTCGCCGCGGCCAACGGCGCCAACACCACGGCGATTTTTTCCGGCATCGACCCCAGGACTGGCCACTCTTATCTGTACCTCGAGACCCTGGGTGGCGGCATGGGTGCGAGACCAACCAAGGACGGCAAAGACGGGGTGCAGGTGCACATCACCAACACATCGAACCTGCCGATCGAAGCGATCGAGATGGAATATCCGCTGCTGGTTGAGGAATACAGTCTGATTGACGATTCAGCGGGTGCGGGCCAGTACCGCGGCGGAATGGGGCTCAGACGGGTGATCACACCCCGCAATCACAACTGTATCTTCAACGGTGCTGGTGAGCGGTTTCGGCATCCGCCCTGGGGCTTGTTCGGAGGCTCCCCGGGTGGCTCGGGCCGCTTTTTACTTCGCTCTCCGACAGAGACGACCCGCTTGAAGGACAAACCGGACGGCGTAGACCTGGAGCAGGGTTTCGCCGTGATCGTTGAAACGCCAGGGGCCGGGGGCTACGGTCCCCCTGCTGCGAGAAGCAAGGATGACCTCGCACGGGACAGGAAGAGCGGCAAATTCAGTGCCGACTATCTCGCACGTCACTATCCCGCCGACGAGGCTGACTGACACGGCAG
>CAJXBY010000255.1 GCA_913051905.1 uncultured Gammaproteobacteria bacterium
TCACCCCATTGCTCTTTGTAGGTCTCGATGATCCAGCGTACGGCGGCATGGTGAACGATTCCAACGCTGTGGGTGTTGGTGATACAGACAGGCCCGACCAGGTAACCGCCGTCGTGAATCCAGTGTGTGCCGGTCATCTCGCCATTGCCGTTCAAGGCGTAAGCGCCGGCCCAGACCGGGCTCGGTTCCGGATTGCGGCCTTTGGGCAGGATCGCAGTGACTCCGGTGCGTACCGGGCCTTGACCGGGCACCAGGGGGCCTTCGCCCTCGATCACGGTACAGTATCCGACCTCGACGCCGGGTACGTCGGTGATCGCATTGTTCGAGCCCGAGGTGCCCGGAAAGTCGAGCCCAAGGTCCCTCGCTCTTGGTTTGTTCATCGTTGGGGTCTCTCATCCACCTTCTATAGTCCGCGGCTGGCCTCCTGTAACGGCACTTCCTAAACCTGCGGTTTGCTGGGTGAACAATATATTGTGGTATATCATTAATCAGAAACCAAGGATCACGTACTTCTTCAAAGGTGACAAGGGTCGGACACAGGCCGTGACGGGAATCTATAGGGAATCTTGGCGGGTCAACGGGTGTTCAGAATCGAGCTCGGATCGCTTCCCTGTCGACGCCAAACAAGCGGCAGAAAATTTGGTAAATTTCGTTCTATGGGTTTGGGAAATCCCGGGATTCAGTCATTAGATGAGTTATATCGTGCATGTCACCGCAGTGGTCGAGGGGGATCTCGACCGCATCGAGCTGTTGATCAATGAATACCGGTATAGCTGCCTGGCCAACCAACCTGGTATGGAGCAGTTTCTGGTCTGCCGGCCCGCCGATCAGCCCAACGTATTCCTCTACACTCAGATTTTTAAGGACGCCGAAGCCCACAAGGCGCACATCGAAGGGGACGACCCGAAAGAATTTTTCAAGAGGATGGAAGAAGAAAATTTCCAGTTCCAGGGACGCTGGATGGCGGGTCGGGAAATCGACGCCGTACCGAAGGGGCAGTTACTGAACTGATTCCTGTCCGATCAGGTGCTTGATGCCCTCGATCGCTGTACGAATGGCATTGTCGCCGTGCAGACCGGCCATCCCTTCGGGGTCATCTGGTACCCCCTGGTCCTTGCCCATCATCGTCATCACACCGCCGGCCCGTTTGCGGTGAATGCTGGCGATGATGAAGATCGCGGCGGCTTCCATTTCTGAGCAGATGGCCCCGCCCGCCTCCCATGCCTGCCAGCGCTGTGCCAGTATCGCTGAAATCGGTTGTCGTTCCGGTTCCACTTCACCGTAGAAAGAGTCCTTGGAATGGGACACCCCAATCCTGAAGGGCAGTCCCAGTTTCAATGCGCCCTGCCGCAATGCGATCACAACGTCCGGATCAGCAACAGCAGGGTACTCGATCGGTAGATACTGGCGGCTCGTGCCCTCGTCCCGGATGGCCGCGGTGACGATGGCAATGTCGCCGGTTTTAGTACCTGGCTGGATGCCCCCAGAGGTGCCGACCCGAATAAAGGTCTGGGCCCCGACCCGGATCAACTCCTCCACGGCGATGGCGGTTGAGGGACAACCTATACCAGTAGAGGTGACCGAGACCTTTTCACCCAAAAGCGTTCCGGTGTAGGTGACGTATTCACGGTTTCGAGCCATGAGTTTGGGCTCATCAAAGAATCGAGCGATCTTCTCGCAGCGACCGGGGTCACCGGGCAGCAGAACATAGCGTCCGACATCGCCCTGTGTCAGCTGCAGGTGATACTGTAGGGTCATTCAAATCGCCTCGTAGACACTTAGGACCACTTCAAAGCACCTGGGGTGTACTGCGCCGGTCCGATACTCAGTATAGCGGTTAAACAGGACGGTAATCGGCCAAAGCTAGGTTCAGGCTGTCGAACCGGAACCTGTTGACGTCCTAGAGCCGGACCGGACAGCGAGCCGAAAATTCTGGGATACTGCTATATCCGCAACTTTGCCGGGGTTGCGTTCGCCAGCAATGGCTGAAAAGATGTCTGCACCGACTGAACTCTACGGATCACCGTTTCTACTCCAGCCCTAAGCCCATGGATGCTGCGCTTTTCCAGTTCGACAACAGCTACGCCCAACTTCCGGAACGCTTTTACGCCAAGCTGCCGCCAACGCCGGTGGCGGGGCCCCGTCTCGTTCGGTTGAACGAGCCACTGGCACGGCATCTGGGTCTGGACCCGGAAAGGCTGGGCTCTCCGGAAGGGATCGAGACGCTGGCCGGTAACCGGGTGCCGGAAGGCGCAGAACCACTCGCCATGGCCTATGCCGGCTTTCAATTCGGCAACTGGGTGCCGCAGCTCGGCGACGGTCGTGCCATTCTTCTGGGCGAGTTGATCGACCGTGACGGTGTCCGACGCGACATCCAGCTCAAAGGCGCCGGCCGCACCCCCTTCTCGAGGATGGGCGACGGCCGGGCCGTACTGGGTCCGGTACTGCGGGAATACTTGGTCAGCGAAGCCATGGCCGCCTTGGGAATCCCGACGACCCGTTCTCTGGCGGCGCTGCTCACCGGTGAGCAGATCATGCGCGAATCGCATCTGCCGGGGGCGCTCCTGGTCCGGGTCGCAAAAAGTCATGTGCGAGTGGGGACGTTCCAGTATTTTGCAGGGCAGCGCGACATTGAGGCACTGCGTCTGCTGGCGGATCATGTCATCGACCGTCATTACCCGTCGGCGGCGGAAAGTGACGAGCCTTACCTGGCTCTGCTGGATGTGGTGATCGACCGGCAGGCATCCCTGGTGGCACACTGGCAGTCGGTCGGGTTTATCCATGGCGTCATGAACACCGACAACACGTCTATCTCTGGTGAGACCATCGACTACGGCCCGTGCGCATTCATGGATACTTTTCATCCTGAAACGGTCTACAGTTCGATAGACCACATGGGTCGATATGCCTATCGTAATCAGCCGCCGATCATGCACTGGAATCTGGCAGGTTTCGCCCAGACCTTGTTGCCGTTACTGGACGACGATGCCGATGCCGCTGTTGCCACGGCCACCGAGGTGATCAATACCTTCCCGGCCCGTTTCGAGGGGTACTACGATGACGGCATGCAGCTCAAGCTGGGACTCGGTGCCTCGCAATCAGGCGACCGCGATCTGGTGCAGGCGCTTCTGGGTTGCATGGCTGAAAACCACGCAGACTTCACCCTGACGTTCAGGCGCTTGTGTGATGTCGCGACTCAGGAAGTGCAGCACGACGGTCCGGTCCGGACGTTGTTCGAGGATCCGGAAGCGTTCGATCAGTGGGCCGTGAGCTGGCGCCAGCGTCTGTTGACGGATAACCGGTCTGACGTCGAAAGACAGACAGAGATGCGCCGGGTGAACCCTGCGTTCATACCACGCAATCACCGGGTCGAGGAAGTGATCCGGGCAGCCGAGGATAATAACGACCTGGACCCTTTCAGGAAGCTTCTGAGTGTTCTGGCAAGGCCTTGTGACGACCAGCCGGG
>CAJXBY010000256.1 GCA_913051905.1 uncultured Gammaproteobacteria bacterium
GCACCGAGCGTTAAGGCGGTGCCGTCCAGAAAGAGAATCTGGAGACGCCCAGAATCGTCGGTTTTGACCTGCTCATCGAGGAGAATCTTCACGCCCGGGTTCAGCACCCGCTTGGCTGACACTGGCGGAATTCCGACAGCCTGCGTCGTGGCCGCTGCCGCCACGCCGACTTCCTGCTCAGACTGGGCCGCCGCGACTCTTTCTATAGACCCAAGCAGCAGAGCGAGCAGCAAGAGAATTGCAGTCAGACCGCCAGAGTGGGAGCCGATTTCGAGCTGTCTGAATTTAAGGATGGCGTCAGAAATTCGCTTGGACGCCAAAGCTCGCGTAGTAGTTGTCGTTTGCATGGTTTGGAATATTGGAACTGGTGTGGCTGCCGCCCGCAGAGAGAGCCAAAGCAATATTGGCACTAATCGGTACATTGAGCAACAGCAGGCCCTGAGTCGACTGATCTTCGCGAATTTGATTTGGATCTATGGTGGGATTTGCCGCATCATAAGACTTCCAGCTGGGCGACACCGTCGCCGATACATTCCAGGGTAAGGTCGATAACCAGAGCGGGGCATTGAATGAGTACTGGAGCGTGAGACCAGCACCATATTCAAGGTTGTCCTCATACGTCACTGTTGCTCCGACCTGCCGAACAACACCTGTAAGGGATGCCAGCGCCTGGGGTCCCAGGCGAAACTGGGGACCCAGAGTGACCCAGGCGGTGTAACCATCGAGTGCGATCTGAGTCTGGTACGTCTGCGCCAGATACGATGACTGAAGAATCCAGTTCATCTCCCCGGTCTGGTAGGTCAGGTCAAGACCGCCGCCGATCCCAGTTACGGTGTCGTCATCGGTAATGTAGCGATTACCCGAAAGGTACGGACGTACCTCAAGATCCCGGGTCGCTTCCTGACCGAAATGCAGCCTGGGGCCTGTCTGCACTTCAAAGAAGTTTGCATCCAACTGACGCTGTTCAGCCTGTCTGCCAACGAGAGTATTCAAATCAATATGGAAGGTGCGCTCTGGGAGAGACTGGAAGTCATACTCATAACCAAGTTGCAGGGCCAGCGATCCGTCCGAGTCGGCCTGTTCGGTGTATTGATCTCCCAGCACTGAGGGTTTGCCGAATAGCAGAATGGTATTATTGCCAGGACCGGCGTTGGCGTTGGTCTGGTAGCGTGCCGTGGCTGCGATGGTCCCCGAGACTTTATGAACCTTGGATTGCTTGCTGATGCCCTCAAGCGTTGATTCCACCAGACTGCGCACGTCATCAGGAAGTTCGGGTTCCAGTAAAACGTCACTGAGGTAGGCCTGTGCCATACCCAGGGACCCGAGCTGAATATAGAGAAAACCAAGATCCATACGAACCTGCGGAAGGTCCGGTTCAAAAATCAGCATCCGCTCCAGCGCTGCGACGGCGCCCTCCAGGTCTCCTATCGCAATCGCGAGCTCGATGTAAGAGGTTGCTTTATCAAGGTCGGCAGGGTCCTGGTACATGTCCTGGAACGCGGAATCGTAAGCTTCTCGCAGTTCATCGGGGTCGTCCGGAATGTGTGTGTCAGCACTGGCTAGCTGACCGGTGAACAGTCCAACCAGCAGAATTGCCGAGAGTTGAACCACCGAATACCGGTATAAGAGACGGATCTGGCGACAGGGTTCCATACCCGGTATTAATTTCTGGTATAGCCGGCCTAGAGTCTTCATCACGCATCTTCAAATTGGCTTCGATGCTTTGCACCTTCGGTGTTTGTCGTTGTGCTGGATCGGAGTACCGGCCGTCTGTTATAGAAAATCGGGTGCGGTCACGGCAGAAAACACAGCGGACAATGCTGTCTAGTCTAGCTTTTATGGTGTTTAGTTGTCTCTTAGTTGAAACAGTACCCACGATGGGAGTCCAGCGTGCCGCCCGTTATCGATTTCTAGTTCAGGGGCGGTGGGGTACATCTTCTGGGGGTTGGTGCAGCTTTGGCGGTCTGGGGCTTGCGGCCAGACCCCAGATCAGGACGGCGGCGATTCCCCGTAACGGCCACGGTAGGCCTCCATGGCCTGCAGATGCTGCTCAAGGCCAGGGTCCTGGCGCAGATACTCAATGAGAGTATTGAACCTGGCAATCACGTGGACTGGCAGGTCCAGTTCCTCGCGAACCTGTGTCACTGCAGAGCGACCATCCTCGCTCACTTTTTCCTCTCGGTCCAGTGCAACAATCACGGCCGCCGGTTCAGCGCCCGCCGCACGAATGATCCCCACGGACTCGCGGATCGCAGTCCCGGCAGTGATCACATCGTCAATGATAATAACTCGGCCCGAAAGTCGGGCGCCGATTACGGCACCGCCTTCACCGTGATCTTTAGATTCCTTCCGGTTGTAGGCGAATTCAACATTCCGGTCGTGGTGCTGATAGAGCGCCGCTGCGGTGGTGGCGGCCAGGGCGATACCTTTGTAGGCGGGGCCGAAGAGCATGAAGTCTTCAGTTTCGGTCTCTGCAAGTACCGTCGCATAAAAGCGCCCGAGTCTGGACAGCATGTAACCGGTGTTGAAGAGCCCTGCATTCAGGAAATAGGGGCTGACCCGCCCCGATTTAAGGGTAAACTCGCCAAAGCTCAGGACGCCACTGTCAATAGCGAAAGTCAGAAATTCGTGCTCTGTGCCGGACGTCGTCAAAGTGGTTCGGCCTAACCCTGATTCATAGGTGCTTCGGTGAGAATCATAACGCTGAATGTTAACGGTATTCGAGCAGCCGCCCGAAAGAATTTTTTCGACTGGTTACCCAAACAGCAGGCCGATGTAGTTTGTCTGCAGGAAACCCGTGCCCAGCCTGAACAACGGCAGGCACCGGAATTCAGCCCGACTGGATTCACTACCTGTTACGTGGATGCCCAGCGCAAGGGCTACAGCGGTGTCGCGATCTATTCCCGCAGTAAGCCGGACCGGGTGACCGTGGGCCTGGGCTGGAAGAACTTCGACAGCGAAGGACGCTGGGTCCAGGTCGATCTGGGTCGCCTGAGCCTGGTTTCGCTGTATATGCCTTCAGGTACCAGCGGTGATGAACGCCAGGCTTTCAAATACCGCATCATGAAACGCATGAAACCGCTCTTAAAAAAGTTCATGAATGATGGACGTGAATATCTGATCTGTGGTGACATCAACATCGCGCATCGGGAGATCGATCTCAAAAACTGGCGCGGTAACCGGAAAAACTCCGGCTTCCTGCCCGATGAGCGAGCTTGGCTCGACTGGCTATTTGATGACCTCGGGATGGTCGATGTATTCCGCCATCTGGACGATCGGGAAGAACAATACACCTGGTGGTCGAATCGTGGCCAGGCCTGGGCCAAGAATGTGGGTTGGCGTATCGATTACCAGATCGGCACCCCGGGCATAGCTGCCCGGGCTGAGCAGACGTCCATCTACCGGGACGAGCGATTTTCTGATCATGCGCCGCTGATTGTAGATTACAAGATAAGTAAACGATGG
>CAJXBY010000257.1 GCA_913051905.1 uncultured Gammaproteobacteria bacterium
GCAATGATCTCGGTCAGTGACAGCAAGGTCAGTTCGACAGCCAGGAGGTGGCGCGCGCCAATAGTAAAAAGCATAAAGCCGGCGCCTACCTGAAAAATTCCCATGCTGCTGCTGTAAACCAGGTCAATTGGCGTCACGATCAACCCACTACCCGTCAGCATGATGCCGATAGCAGCAAACAGCGCAGCGATGAGGCTGGCGAAGAAAATGGCCGGCAGCATGTCTGTGCTCTGACGTGTACGCAGAGAGACAGCGAGACCCGAGAACCCCAGTGCGGCCGTCAGTGCAAAAAACTCTCCAAGCCCGCGACCCAGCGCGAGCTCTCCACCCGTCATGACTGCAAGGCCTGCCGCAGCCACCATCATGCAGACCCACGTAAGACGCGAGATCGGCTCGCTCAGGAGAATCCGACCCAGCAGGGCGGAAAAGAACGGTGCCGCGGCCAGGATGAAGAGAGCGTTCGCAACGGTCGTAAATTCCATTGCCAGGATGAAGCCTGTAAAGGCCACCGACAGACACAGGCCACCAATGACCGCTGGCAGGCCCGCCCAGAGGAAGATCTGTTTGGTTCTGAGTCGGTAACGGATCACCAGCCATAGGCAGAGCATGAGCCACAGCGCGGCCGACCGATAAAGCAGCACCTGCCAAGGTGTTGCTTCGTCAATCAACCGGTAAAACAAGCCGCCGGTGCTCCAGAAGATGCCGGCGGCGAGTACCAGCGGTACTCCTAGTTTGCGGCTAGGCGTCTTGAGTACGGAAGTCGGAGTGGAGGACACCGTGAAGCAGTCTCGCTGGTCAGTGGCGGACGGATAGTACGTCATCGAGTTACCCGGAGGAAACGAAATCTGCCAGTTGGTGTGACCCTTTCGCATAAAGGGCTGTGACCTTGACCATTATCCGGCGGCAGTCGGCCTGATGGTTGCCCCGTAGCGGTCGCTTGGTGCATCCTATGGAATCCGCATGTACGTCACCTCATCATTGAACCCGGGTGTGGAGCCCAAAGGAGAAAACGATGTCCATTACCATGACCGTGTTGTACCCGAACGAGGAAGGCTCGAAGTTCGACTGGGACTACTACATGAACAACCACATGAAACTTGTGGCGGAGCGGCTGGCCGGGCCCGAGTTGCTCGGTATCAGAGTCATCAAAGGGCTCGCCGGAGGGGCGCCAGGTGAAGCGCCGGCTTACCAGGCAGCGGCGCTGATACATTATGAGAGTATGGACGGACTGGTAAGCAAGCTCACCGAGCACGGGCCGGAAATCATGGGGGATATCCCCAACTACACAAGCGTGCATCCGCTGGTCCAATTCAGTGAAGACATGAGTTGACGTATCCGCAGACCGATTTTCTCCGACGCAGCCAATCTCCCCTCATCAAATCAACCTCCTGTTACTACTGACGGGTGAAACCTCCGTGAGCCAACTATGACCACTTATCATATGTCTCCCGATGCTTTCCGAAAGAACGGTTATGCACTCATCGACTGGATTGCCGGTTATATGGAATCTGTGGAAAACCTGCCGGTCCAGTCGACGGTGAGGCCAGGAGAAATACGGGGGAAGATCCCGGAATCAGCGCCTGAAGCCCCTGAACCGTTCGATGCCCTGCTGGCAGATCTGGACTCGGTGGTTATGCCCGGCGTGACGCACTGGCAGTCGCCCAACTGGTTTGCCTATTTTCCGGCAAATTCGTCGCCGCCAGCGGTGCTCGGCGAATTGGCGGCCGCAGGGCTCGCCGTACAGGGCATGCTTTGGTCGACGAGTCCTGCAGCGACGGAGGTCGAATCTGCGGTACTCGACTGGCTGGTGGACCTGATGGGTCTGCCCCAGTCGTGGAAAATGTCCGGTCCGGGGGGTGGGGTCATTCAGATGTCCGCTTCAGACTCGACCCACGCAGCGCTGGTTGTCGCGCGCCACAACACCGATGTGCCCATCGACCGACAGGTGATTTACGCCTCGAGTCAGGCACACTCTTCAATCGAAAAAGGTGCCCGCATCGCGGGCTTCTCCCACGTCAGGCTGGTCGAAGTCGACCGGCAGTTTGCGCTGGACCCCGCCGCATTGTCGAAAGCGATTGAGTGTGACATCGAGAGTGGACTGACACCGGTGTTTGTGGTTTCTGCACTGGGTACCACTGGAACTGGTGCGGTAGACCCTATTGGGGAGATCGGCCGGCTGGCGCGTAAATTCGGACTTTGGCATCACGTGGACGCGGCCTGGGCCGGCAACGTCATGATCTGCCCGGAGTTTCGCTGCCACCAGCCTGATCTTTCGAACGTCGACAGCTATACCGTCAATCCGCACAAATGGATGTTCACCAACTTTGACTGCAATGTGTTCTGGGTAGCGGACCGCGGGCCACTCCTCGAGACCTTGAGCATTCTGCCGCCTTATCTCAGGAATGCCGCGTCCGATTCCGGAGAGGTCGTTGACTACCGGGACTGGCATGTGCCGCTGGGGCGGCGGTTTCGCGCCCTGAAACTTTGGTGGGTGTTGCGATCCTACGGTGCCGAAGGTATCAGGCATCACATTCGCGAGCATATCCGGATGGCGCAGGCGCTGTCCGCCAAGCTACAGTCCGACTCAAGGTTCGAGGTCATCTCACCAACGGATTTTGCCTTGGTCTGCTTCCGCCATGTCGATGGTGACGAGGCTACCAATCGGATCGCAGAGAAGATCAATGTCTCTGGCAGGGCGATGCTGACGGCATCGCGCATCGATGACCGGGCTTTCGTTAGGGTGTCGGTCGGACAGACCCGGACCGAGCAGCGCCACGTGGATGCGTTGTGGGAGATGATTGACGACTTCGCCTGAGGTCCGGAAATGCCCGTTCAGATTGCTCGACCATAGAGGGCTGACGACAGCCGGCGTGCAGAACCGGAGGATTTGTCTCAGCGTTTCAGAGCAACGCGGCAGTCAGGGTTTGAGGACCAGCAGTTTGCCTCTGATACCCTGCTTGACGAGATAGGGGATATCCTCCAGAGAATCGATGCTGAAGCCGTGGCGTCTGCGGCTGCCTTCGAGCAGTGTGTCCCAGTCAAGGTCATCCCAGCCCTTGCCGTTGACGGTAGCTACCAGCAGTCCACCGGGCAGCAGGCAGTCCAGCAGTCTGGCAGCCTGATCAGCCTGTTCAGGCTTGTGTGAGAAAACACCGACACAGATCACCGCTTGGTAGATCTGCGGTATCTCAAGATCGGCTGAAAGATCCCCTTCCGACAGTGACTTGTAAACGCCAAGCGCGCGGGCCTTGTCGAGCATCTCCGGTGACAAATCGATGCCATCGATATGCTGATAGCCGCCTTCCGCAAGCAGCTGCCCGGCAAGTCCGGTACCGCAGCCCATGTCCAAAATCGGCTTGGACCGGTCGGGGACCAGATGGCTGAATAAATTCACCGCCTGCTGCGGCGCAGCATAGCCGAACTCCTCGATCAGTTCCTGATCGTAGGT
>CAJXBY010000258.1 GCA_913051905.1 uncultured Gammaproteobacteria bacterium
TATCAGTCGCCGAAAGCGACTTCTCAAACGTGGCTTACGTTGTGATCGACGATTCGAAACCCGGTCGGCTCACCCAGCTTCGGAAAGTACCGTTTGTCCAATTTGTGTTGCGCAACCGGCTGGTACTTTTCTGCCACTGAGCCCGCTCTAATGAATCAGTTCTTTGACTGTTGCCAGAGGGCAATGGCAGAGAAATCTGCGGCAAGCCGCGTCGCGTCATGCGGCGGTGTCAGGATCGCCTGGAACCTGCCTGCCGGGTTGACGAGCAGGATATTGTTGGAGTGATCAACCCGGTAGGTATCGCCGGGTCCGGCACGAATGTCGAAAGGTGCCGCGAGTTGGGCGGCGAGGTGCCGGATTTGCTCTTTCTCGCCCGTGATGCCGATCAACCTCGGGCTGATTGTTGCGAGAAAAGCTGCCAGCCGTTCGGGTGTATCGCGATCCGGATCTACCGAGACAAAAATCGGCTGTACTAAGACCTGAACTTCAGCAGCGAGTTGTTCGGACAGACGGTGTAACTCAGCCAGGGTGTCTGCGCACGGTGTTCCACAGTGGCTGAAACCGAAGTAAACCAGCGACCAGTGGCCCAAAAGGTTTTTCGTCGAAAACGGTCTTTGACCTTGATCGATCAGACGGAACGGGCCGATCGTTTGGGGGTTGTCAAATACAATGCCGTTTGCAGTCGGCGGCGGGTTGTTCACAAAAAAGGGCAGCCTCGTGCCGACCCAGATGCCCGCGGCCAGGACCGCCAGGCAGACAACCGGTAGTACGTTCCGCTGGAACCGACTTTTCATGGGTGAACGCAAGAGCAGCGTTCAGGTGCTGTTGGCTTCAGGATCACTGCACTGACGGTATCACTCACGACCGATAGGCCGACCGGGATGCCTAAAACAAAAGGAAAAGCCTGGGCCACATCCAGGGGCATCAGACCTGTGCGCGGTGGCCCTTGGAAATCCTAGTTGGTCTACAGAATCTCGCAGACCTCATCGAACGTCAGTCGCGGCGACCGCTTCATGACTTTGGAGATGTCCCCATAGCCCAGGTTGCAGAGAAAGTTGGAGCGCAGTGTGGTCCCGGCAAAGAAAACTTCATCGACGAGCGCATTGTCAAAACCCGACATGGGCCCACAGTCGAGTCCCACAGCCCGAGCTGCGATCAGGAAATAAGCACCCTGCAGCGTGCCGTTGCGAAATGCCGTGATCTCGGCGCCGGCTGGGTTGTCCTTGAAGGCCAGCTGTACGGCAGGATTGTGTGGAAACAATTTTTCAGCGTTTGTCCAGAACGCCGTGTCGTGAGCGATGATAGCGGTGACGGGGGCAGCGAGGGTCTTCTCAACGTTGTTGGGCTTGAGCGCCGGCTCCAGCCGGGCCTTGGCTTCAGCCGTTTTCAGGAGAACGACCCGCGCCGGAGAACTGTTTGCGCTGGTGGGTCCCCAGCGCATGATCTCATAGAGTTCCTTCAGCAAAGAGTCTGCGACCGGTCGGTCCAACCAGCCGTTATGGCTTCTCGCCTCAGTCAGCAGTAGACGGAGGGTGCCCGAATCGCACCCACTTATGTCTGCCTTAAGTCGGGTCAGGACCGTCTGTGCAGCTGTGTCAGCAGAATCTAGGGTCATTCTTTTGGTTCTCCCGGCCGGTGTTTCCACATCTACGCGGCTTTCAAGTATAGGTAGATAACCATCGGTTGTCGTGACTTTGGAACCCCCTAAGCCCTGCTCTGGCGATTCAGGCCCAAGTAGGTCTTGGTCAGGAGTTCGTGACGGGACAGATCACTGGCCTCACCGCCCAGCCTGATCTGGCCATTCTCGATGATGTATCCCCTGCTTGCTACAGCCAACGCCTGGCGTACGTTCTGCTCGACGAGCAGTATCGTGACGCCGGTTTTACGAAGCTCGTCGACCAATGCATAGACCTCCTGTACCGCGACCGGTGCGAGCCCTAAGGCGGGTTCATCCAGCATCAGCAGTTTCGGTCTGGCCATCAGCGCCCTGGCTAGGGCCAGCATCTGTGCCTGACCGCCGCTCAAGGCCGAGCCCCGTTCGCCAAGCCGGTCTTTGAGCATCGGAAAGTACGTCAGTACCCGTTCGATGTCCCGGTTTTCGGAGCGTGGCCCACTCGCACCATAAGCTCCGAGTCGCAGATTCTCCTCAATGGTGAGGGAACCGAAGATAAGGCGCCCCTCGGGGACCTGCACCAGGCCCCGTCGGACGATCTGGTGCGATGGACAACCAGTAATATCTTCGCCGGCAAACAAGATTTTGCCGCCTGAGCTGGGCTGGATTCCGCAGACCGTGTGCATGATGGAGCTCTTACCGGCCCCGTTGCCGCCAATCAGGGCAACGATGTCGCCTTCATCAACGCGTATCGAGATGCCCTGAACAGCTCGGACATGACCGTAGCGGACTTCGAGATCGTGGATCTCAAGCACCGGATGGACTCCGGCCCAGGTAAGCCTCCAGAACATCCGGATGTTCCAGCACCTGCCTCGGTTCCCCCTCGGCAATTTTGCGCCCGAAGTTGAGCACGCACATCCGTTGGCACAGGTCCGACAGCAGTTCCATCTTGTGTTCGATGACAATCATGGTCCGGTCTGGCGAAGCAACCTTGTGGATGAGATCGGCCATCGCAGAAGTCTCTGCCGGTGTCATGCCGCCTGCGGGCTCATCGAGGAGCAGAAGGTCGGGCTGGCGAATCAGCGCGCGGGCGAGCTCAAGTCGGCGCTGTTGGGGCAGCGGTAGGCCGCCTGCAAGCTGATCAGCCTGTTCAGATAGGCCGGTCAACTCGAGCATCTGCCGGGCGGCCTGTCGCCTTTGCTTTTCCTGCGGGTTTCGGCCGAGAAGCCCCTGAGCGAAGTGTGTGTCGGGCAGACTGTGTTGTGCGGCCCGGACGTTATCGAACACGGTCATCCGTTTATACAAGCGCAGGTTCTGAAAGGTCCGCGCTACACCCAGACGGACAATCTGCTCGGTTTTGCAGCCGCTGATTTCCTTTTCGCCCAAATAGATACGACCTCTGTCTGCCGGATAAACCCCGGTCAGCACGTTAAACAGCGTTGTTTTGCCCGATCCATTGGGCCCGATCAGGCCAAGTACCGTACCGGCCTGGACTTCAAGGTCGAGCCCAGCCAGAGCTTCGACCCCGCCGAAGGCAACGGAGAGTTTTTCAATCCGGAGCATGACGCACCTGTCGCCAGCGTCGGCGGATCCAGTGCACGGCGGCCTCATCGAGAATGCCCCGCGGCCTGACGATCAGCAGCACCGCCACCAGCCCACCGAATACGATCATTCGGTACCCGGAAATCGCCCGTACAGATTCCAGAAAGCCGATATCGATGGCCACGCCGATCAGCGGCCCGAAAGCCGTTCCGAGTCCGCCTATCAGTCCATACGCCAGGCTGTGAACTCCCAGCA
>CAJXBY010000259.1 GCA_913051905.1 uncultured Gammaproteobacteria bacterium
CCTCACCGCCGCAATCATCACACAACACAATAGGCGTAACCAATCTCGGCACCAGTGCGGCGAATTCGAGCTCCAGTCGACTGAGCGGAACCGATACCGCAAAAAGCAGGTGCGCACGGGAG
Source organism: uncultured Gammaproteobacteria bacterium (assembly GCA_913051905.1). The sequence goes on from CAJXBY010000259.1 coordinate 123, forward strand.
AAGGCGCCCGCTTCGCGGACGTCGATCAGCGCCAGTTCGCCGGGTGCTGTGATCCTTCTCTTCAGTTCCTCAGCCGATACTTTATTCATCACTATTCATCACCACTGCTGCCCATGCAGAATGCTAGCCCAAATCCGTCAGTTCAATGTCAGCTTAAAGGCGAGCGAATATCGACCCGAATCGTCATGGTATTGACCGTTTTTGCCACCGGGTCAAATACCAGACGGTCGTAAAGATGATCCAACGCGAGCCCGTACATGTGCAGGTGCAGAGTCGGCTGCGCATCGTTGGTAGAGATCGCGTGTATATCGTCGGGCAGAAACACAACACCGTTTCCGTGACGGACCACGAATTGGCCGGTCTCATCTAGGGTCGCATGGCCCGCCTCTGTACTATCGTCGGTACGCTCGAAAAACCGGTTGAGCTCGTCTCCATAGACGCCGACGATGACAGCCCAGGTCGTGTGGTTATGCGGTGGTACTGATTTACCGGGGGCTCCGACAGACCCATACAGTGCAAACCGGTGATCGTCATCCTCCGAGAGACGGTAAACCGCCGAGTCACCCGACTCGGTCAACGGGAAGTGCTCCCGCGGGAACAGACTGGTGTCACGGGTCAGATGGATCAACTCATCGCGAATCGCCTTCAGCGCCTCATAGTTGACACCTTGATCCTTTTCAATCTGCCGAATCCTACCGACTGCTTCCGAGGCGGCCTGCTTACGCTTTTCACTAATCATCATTATCTGTACTCCCAACTTTCTGGTTACCCCGGGGCAACCCGCTTCATTTACCCAGACAGGTAGTTCAGGGCCGACTGGACTCCACCACTTTGATGTGGCACTCCTGAAGCCTGCAGTCCCATCTCAATTCCCGCCAAAGAACCCATCAGCATCAAATCACTCAAATCACCGAGATGGCCTATCCGGAACACTTTTCCTGCCAGCCGGCCGAGTCCATTTCCGAGTGACATATCAAATCGTTCCAGCACCAGAGTGCGAAATTCGTCAGCATCGATTGTTTCAGGCATCATCACAGCCGTCAAAGAATTGCTGTATTCCTGGGGATTCCGGCACAGCAACTCCAGTCCCCAGGTCTTGACAGCGTGTCGCGTGGCCTCTCCAAATCTGGCATGCCGAGAAAAGACGGCCTCCAGGCTTTCGGCCAACAGCATGTCACCGGCCTCGCGCAAACCGAACAGAAGATTGGTTGCCGGGGTATACGGAAAAAAACAGTTGCGATTGCCGCTGATGACGGCCTCCCAGTCCCAGTAGGCTCTAGGCAGTGCCGCAGTCCTCGAAGCCGCCAGGGCCTTATCACTGATCGCATTGAATCCGAGCCCGGGTGGCAGCATCAGTCCCTTTTGCGACCCGGCGATGGTGACATCGATACCCCACTCGTCGTGCCGGTAGTCCATCGATCCGAGTGAGGAGATCGTATCAACCATCAGCAGCGCTGGGTGGGCCGCTGCGTCGATACAGGCCCGAACGGATGGAATGTCCGAGGTCACCCCTGTGGAGGTCTCGTTGTGGACAACACAGACCGCCTTGATGTCGTGATCGGTATCCTGCTCAAGCAGAACCTGAAGACGTGCAGCATCAACACCGCTGCGCCAGTCCCCGGAAACCAGCTTCGGTGCCAGACCGAGGCGTTCGGCCAGGGCGTGCCACAGCGTCGCAAAATGACCCGTCTCGTACATCAACAATTGATCCCCGGGAGACAGGGTGTTGACGAGCGCAGCCTCCCAGGCACCGGTTCCTGAAGACGGGAAAATGACGATCTTTCCTTGCGTCCTGAATATCGCCGCAAGACGCTCCAGCACCTCGGCTGCCAGGTTCTGGAAACGGGGGCCTCGATGATCAATCGTGGCCTGCGCAATGGCTTCGAGAACACGGGCCGGTACGTTGGTCGGACCGGGGATTTGCAGAAAATGCCGTCCACTTCGATTTGCCATCATAATTCGTCCAGACCACAGCCGGTTGTCAATTCCGGTTATCCTTGCAGGGTATCCCGGAGCGCAGCGTGGTGTCTCCTTGACCGATCATTCCACACCCTAATGAGCTATTACGACAATTCGCCACTGCGGGCGAGAATCGGGGACAGCGCCCTGGCCCGACGATTGTCCGACTCGATCCAGGGCGAGGTCCTGTTCGATGCATTTAACCGTGGTCAATACAGCACGGATGCCTCAATTTACCAGATCGAGCCGGTGGGCGTGGTTGTACCCGAGGTCCAATCCGATCTGGATGTTTTGATTGCAATTGCGGCCGAAGAGGGGGTACCCCTTTTACCGCGAGGAGCCGGTACTTCTCAAAGCGGACAAACCGTCGGGCTGGCCCTTGTGGTCGACGTCTCCAAACACCTGAACAGCCTGATTGATCTGGACCTGGAAGGATCGACGGTCACCGTGGAACCTGGAATCGTCCTGGACCAACTCAATGCGCGACTGAAACGTCACGGACTTTTCTTCCCGGTCGATGTTTCAACCGCCAGCCGGGCTACGATCGGCGGTATGGCAGGAAACAACAGCTGTGGTGCCCGATCGGTTCGCTACGGCCTCATGCGCGACAACGTGCTCACAATCGATGCCCTGCTCGCAAACGGTGATGAAGCCACGTTCGGTCCTGTTCCGGAGGAACCCGATAGTGTCCAGGGTCCAGCATTCTACCGTCAGCTGACAAGATCCATGGTGGAACTTGCCGACCGTGAGTCGCAAGAAATTACCAGCCGCTTCCCGAAGGTGCACCGTCGAGTTGGCGGTTACAACATCGACGCCCTGATGCCACCGGGTACGTCAGAGTCGCAGCGCAACATGGCACAGCTACTGGTCGGCTCTGAAGGAACGCTGGCGTTCACCCGCCGGCTCAAACTCAGACTTCAGCCAATTCCGGAAAGAAAGGTCATGGGTATCTGCCATTTCTCTTCCTTCTATGCAGCCATGGCCTCTACCCAGTACCTCATGAAGCTGTCGCCGGATGCGGTCGAACTGGTAGATCAGACCCTGATCGAACTGGCCCTCGAGATTCCGTTGTTCAGGGAAACGCTGACCCGATACGTCCGCGGCCGACCGAAGGCGTTGCTGTTGGTAGAATTTTCCGGAACAGTCGCTGCTGATCTGGAACACCAGCTTCGAGATCTTGATTCACTCCTGTCTGATCTCGGTCATTCAGACAGTGTGGTCAGGATAACCGACCCCGGGGAACAGCGGGCGGTCTGGGATGTCAGAAAAGCCGGCCTGAACATCATGATGTCCATGAAGGGGGACGGCAAACCGG
>CAJXBY010000260.1 GCA_913051905.1 uncultured Gammaproteobacteria bacterium
CAGTAAAGCGCTTTCATCATAGAACCTCGAACAGGCCGGCAGCGCCCATGCCGCCACCGACACACATTGTGCAGACCACGAATTTTGCATGGCGGCGTTTGCCCTCGATTAGGGCATGGCCCACCATGCGGGCTCCCGACATCCCGTAGGGATGCCCGATGGCGATTGATCCCCCGCTGACATTGAGGCATTCATTGGGTATTCCGAGCTGATCCCGGCAGTAAATAACCTGCACGGCGAAGGCTTCGTTTAACTCCCAGAGATCGATGTCATCCATACCCAGACCGTTTGATTCGAGTAGCTTGGGCACAGCATTGACTGGCCCGATCCCCATCTCGTCGGGTTCAACCCCTGCGACGGCGATTCCCCGATAGGCGCCCAATGGCTGCAGCCCGCGTTTCTCTGCCACCCGTGCCTCCATTAATACCGAGGCCGAAGCACCATCCGAGAGCTGGGAGGCATTCCCGGCGGTAATACATCTGCCCTCTGCGATCTTCAACCCATCGGCAAAAACCGGTGGCAACCCCGCGAGCGCCTCGAGCGTCGTCCCCGGTCGATTACCCTCATCCTTGTCAAGCGTCACTTCGACATCACTCACTTCACCACTCTCCCGGTCGGTCGATTTCATGACCGACGGAAGCGGCACGATTTCGTCGTCGAATCGACCTGCCATCTGTGCCTCATGGGTACGGGTCTGTGACTGAACCGCATATTGGTCCTGATCCTCACGGCTTATGCTGTAACGCTCGGCGACGATTTCAGCAGTCTCCAGCATGGTCATGTAAAGATCAGGTTTGTTCTCAGTGATCCAGCCGTCGGCGGCCCTGAAACGGTTCATGTTCTGGTTTTGTACCAGCGAGATACTCTCCAGCCCGCCGCCGACCGTGATATCCATTTTGTCCGCGACGATCTGTTTGGCGGCGGTTGCAATCGCCATCATCCCGGATGCGCATTGCCGATCGACCGACATTCCGGAGACGTTAACCGGCATCCCTGCACGCATAAGCGACTGTCGGGCGATGTTCGACCCGGTTGTCCCCTGCTGCAGGGCGGCACCGATGACCACATCATCGATTTCCGCTGGGTCTACCCCTGCCCGGTCAACCGCATGTCTGATGCTGTGACCGCCGAGCTCCGGTCCCGAGGTGTCATTGAAGGCGCCCCGGTAGGCCCGGCCAATGGGCGTTCTAGCGGTAGAAACGATCACTGCTTCGCGCATGCCTGTTCTCCTGTTAGCTGTCTGTACGGTACCAGACGATCTGCTGGGTCGTCGCCATCAGACGCCCGCTGCGACTCCATATTGTCGCATGCTGGTCATAGAAACCTCGACCGCCGCGGGCACCCCGGCAGTCGATCAACAAGTAGTCCGGACCGCACTCGTCATAATCCGTTTTTGTCGCGTGCAGATAGACGGTCATGGAGACTGTCGCGACGCGAACCTGCCGGCCGATCACATAGAACAGCCGCGGCATCGGTGTATCCGCCAGTGCAACCAGTGCCGTACTGTCCAGAGGACGCTCCGCCGTAAAGCGGACCCAGGCGGAAGAGCGTGTGTCGCCATTGCCGGAAAATGGATGATTTACTGCAGGTCTGATTTCGATCACCTGGGACCAAGCCAGAGGCACTTCGATCCGGGTACACCGTTCAGGCGGCGGCGCCTCCGGACAATCATCCTGGACCCACTCCGTTGTTTCGCGTCGTCGCCCCACAACCGCCGTGGCCCGGTTGAAGAGAACATCACCGCCCTCGGCAGCGAGACCGGCCCGCCAGAATTCCGTCCCACGGCCCGAACGGTCACTGTGCACCGTGACGTGCAGTGGCCCATCCGGCGCAGCGGACAGAAAATCAGTCGTTATAGAAACCAGTTCCATCCCAGGCCTTGTACACTGCAGTATCGCCCGGGCCAGCACCGCTGCGCTCCAGCCGCCATAGGGATCATCGGTATTCTTGAACTTAGGATGAACCCGGACCCCGAAAACCCAGCTGCTGTCTTTGTTCCCATGGGCCTCAAGTGCGATGGCCCGGTCAAAGACGTGCAGCTCGCCGGCATTCGATCCGTCGTTGGCGACGGCGTCGCTCACGCTGTCAGGTCCCGCTTCGGCCATCGGTGTTCGTGGGTCAGATGGGCTGTCCGCGCTCAGCGATCATCTTGCGCCGAAATTTGCGCATACCGCCCAGCCAGCGATCACGCTGACCGGCGCGCATGAGTTCGTACTCGGCAACCTTTGGATGCGGCAGGGCCAGGAAACGTTTTTCAGCGATGGCTGCAAGCGTTGCCTCGGCCACCTCATGCGGCTCGACGATGCCATCGACTCCTGCAATCCCACCGTCCTCGCTGTCACCCAGCATAGCAGTGCGCACGGCCTGCGGACAGACACAAACCACCTGCAGACCCTCATCACCGTGGGCAACAGAAAGACTCTCGGCGAAGGCAACGGCAGCGTGCTTGGTCGCGGTGTAGGGTGCCGCGCCAATCTGGGCCAGCAGCCCGGCAGCCGAGGCGACAATCACAAATACACCTCCACCCCGTTCACGCATGACAGGCCAGGCGTGCCGTGCTCCACGGACCGAACCCATAAGATTGATGTCAAACGCGGTCTGCCACTGCCCGTCGTCTGTACCGGCAGCATCCCAGGTTGGCTCATCGGTCATCAGGACGCCGGCATTGGATACGTAAACATCGACCGGACCCAGCCGCACGCCCGTCTCCCGGACAAAACCCGCCACCTCGTCTTCAATGCCGACATCGACAGTCATACCCAACCCCGAGAACGGTTCGGCAGCCGCTTCGGCCCCCTGCCGGTCAGCTATCGCAATGCGGGCACCTCGCTGGTGAAAGGCCCGGGCCATTGCCAGCCCGATACCTTGCGTACCACCGGTGATGGCGACCACCTTGTCAGCGTAATCCATAGATCCTCCCTAGTAATTCCTGAGACGGGCGAACCGGTCGGTATGGTAGTTGGCATCTCCATACAGCGCTTCGGCAACGCGTACCCGTTTGAGGAAAAAACCGATGTCAAACTCATCCGTCATCCCGATACCACCATGCATCTGGATCGCTTCCTGGGCTGCCAGTTGTGCGACACGCCCGAGTTTGGACTTGGCGACCGACACCACCATCGGGGCATCAGCAGGTGACGAATCAAGTGTCCGCAATGCCCTGATTACTGCCGATCTGCCGATCTCGATGTCGGCAAAAAGCTGCGCTGCGCGGTGCTGCAGACCCTGGAATGCACCGATCGGGCGATCAAACTGCCGCCTCGTCTTAAGATAATCGACGGTCCGCGCGAGACACTCCTGGGCAGAACCACACATCTCCGCGGCAAGTGCTGCCCGACCCGCGTCGAGCACGCTCTGAAGAGGACCCCAGCCCTTGTCCACTTC
>CAJXBY010000261.1 GCA_913051905.1 uncultured Gammaproteobacteria bacterium
AAGACAAGAGCGGTATCAGAAAAAGGAACGTCCCGGCCGCATACAAACCGTCGGGCGCCGAATCCGGCGGGGCTTTGTCACCCGGCAAACTGTGTAGAATCATCTCGCGAAAAGTTCCACAGTTGAGTAATAAAAAGGACCATGAACACCAACACACTGAACCGCTACGCGCCGGAGCGGCACATTAAAGCACCCACGGGAAGTGATCTTCACTGCAAGCACTGGGGGGCTGAAGCACCCATGCGCATGCTGATGAACAACCTGAATCCGGATGTTGCGGAAAACCCGGCGGAATTGATCGTTTACGGCGGAGTGGGGCGGGCCGCCCGCGACTGGAACAGTTATGACCAGATCGTCAGCGCACTGAAGAACCTCGAAGAGGATGAAACTCTGCTCATTCAATCCGGAAAACCCGTTGGTGTGTTCCGTACACATCAACAGGCACCACGGGTGCTGATCGCCAACTCGAACCTCGTCCCGCACTGGGCAACGCTCCAACATTTTTCGGAGCTCGATCAACGCGGGTTGATGATGTACGGACAGATGACCGCAGGGTCGTGGATCTATATCGGGTCTCAGGGCATTGTTCAGGGCACTTACGAGACCTTTGTCGAACTTGCCCGACAGCATTTTGATGGGTCGTTCAAAGGGCGCTGGATACTGACCGCAGGTCTGGGTGGCATGGGAGGCGCGCAGCCCCTGGCAGCAACGATGAGCGGTGCATCACTGATCGCGGTCGAATGCAATATGCAGTCTATTGAATCCCGGATGCGGACCCGATACCTGGATGCTTGGGCCGATAATCTGGACGATGCCATTCAGCTGGTGGAGGATGCCCATGCCGACGGGCGGGCGATTTCGGTCGGTCTGCTCGGCAACGCAGCTGATGTCTTTCCGGAAATCGTTCAGCGTTCCAGAGAGGATTCGAGATACCAGCCCGACGCAGTGACCGACCAGACCTCTGCCCATGACCCCCAGGCCGGTTATCTGCCCAAGGGCTGGTCTTTGGACGAATGGACCGAGCGCCGGAGTTCGGACCCTAATGGCGTCGCCGCCGCCGCCAAGGCGTCCATGGCGATTCAGGTGCGGGCTATGCTCGACTTCTGGAACCGGGGTATTCCGGTGGTGGACTACGGCAATAACATTCGGCAGATGGCTAAAGAAGAGGGTGTCGAAGATGCATTTGCTTACCCAGGGTTTGTGCCCGCCTACGTCCGGCCACTGTTCTGTCGCGGCATCGGTCCGTTCCGCTGGGCCGCATTGTCCGGGAACCCGGAAGACATCTACAAAACGGATGAGAAGGTCAAGGAACTCATCCCCGATAACCCGCACCTGCACCGCTGGCTGGAAATGGCCAGAAAACGGATCACATTCCAGGGTCTGCCAAGTCGGATTTGCTGGGTTGGGCTGGGTGACCGGGACCGGATTGGCCGGGCTTTCAATCAGATGGTCGCCAGCGGCGAGTTGACTGGACCGATCGTGATCGGTCGTGACCATCTCGATAGCGGATCGGTCGCCAGTCCGAATCGAGAGACCGAGAACATGAAGGACGGCTCGGATGCGGTATCAGACTGGCCGATCCTCAACGCCCTTTTGAATACTGCGTCGGGCGCGACCTGGGTGTCCTTTCATCATGGGGGTGGCGTGGGTATAGGCTTTTCCCAGCATGCCGGTCTGGTCGTCATGGCTGACGGGACGGATTCTGCTGATGAAAAGCTTGCACGCGTGCTGTGGAACGATCCTGCCAGCGGCGTGATGCGACATGCGGATGCCGGTTACGACGAGGCGATCGCCTGTGCTCAGGAAAAAGGGCTCAAGCTCCCTGGAATACTGGGCTAGCCGTCCGAGTGCGGGGGTATGCGCCCCATCCTAGACATGGTTGCGAAGCATCAGTTCGCGGGGATGTGGTTCAAGGAACGATTGCCCCTGAAGATAAGCTACCTGATACAGGTTGGCATAGTGACGGATCAGGGTCAGCGGTACCACCAGTGGAACAAGACCGTTGCGGTAGTCGTGGATCAGGTCAGACAATTCTGTTCTCTGCGCCGAAGGCAGATCGTTTTTGAAATAACCAGCTGCGTGCTGTAATACGTTCGTATTCCGTCCCGGTGTTGCCACCCTGGACAGTGCCAGCATGAATTGCCCGGCGTAGCAGTCTCTGAACCCGGTCCTTGGCGCGTCTTTGATCTCAGCGACCTGCCGGCCTAGGGCTCGATAAGTCTCAGTCGAGTGGGCCATGAGTTGCAGTTTGTGCACTGTATGAAAGGCGACCACCTGCCGAGGGGTCCAGCGTGTCCTGAACAGTGCCTGCAGGCGGTGGAACGCAAAGATTCTCTCGATGAAGTTCTCACGCAGTCGAGGGTCGTTTAGTCTGCCTTCTTCTTCGACCGGAAGATTGGGCATGGCCTGCTGCAGTTCCTGGGCAAAGATCCCTGTTCCGTTCCGCTCCGGCATGCCTTTCTCGCTTCGCACCTTCACGCGTGTCATTCCACAACTGGGCGAATCCTTTTTTAGAACGTATCCGGAGAGGTCTTCGCCGCGGAGCTCGCGTATGCGCCGACGGGAATAAGTCTCCATGGACCGGGTATGCTCTTTCCCAGATTTGGATTCAACCAGCTTGATCGTCTCGCCTTGCCGTATGAGGTGCATGGTCGGCCGCGGGAGTCCGAGTCCCGATTCAAATTCCGGACAGATTGGGACCCATTCGACAAATGGTCCGAGCTGTTCGGTCAAGAACCGGTTCCGTTTGTGACCCCCGTCGTAGCGGACTTTGTGGCCAAGAAGGCACGATGATATGCCGACCCGGAGCGGCTTGCCTTGTACAGATGAACTCACATGGATTACCTTTTGCTGCCCCATTCACGAGCGCGGCGGTAGGCCAGAAGGGCCTCTCTGCTGCGGACCGTATGGTCAATCATCGGTGGGGGGTAATCCACCCTGAGCGATGATCCGGAGTGTGGGCCATGGATCTGGTTCGCCGGGAGATCCTGAAGTTCGGTCACCCAGCGGCGCACATAGTCTCCTTCAGGATCCCACCGCTGGGCCTGTCTCCAGGGATTGAAGATGCGGAAAAAGGGCTGTGCATCCGTACCGGTGGACGCCGCCCACTGCCAGCCCCCGTTGTTGCTCGCCGGATCGCCGTCGACAAGGTGCTCGAAAAAGAACCGTTCGCCTAACCGCCAGTCGATAAGCAGGTCTTTTGTCAGAAAACTCGCTGTGATCATGCGGACGCGATTATGCATCCAGCCCGTCGCGCGCAGCTGTCGGATACCCGCATCAACAATGGGAAAGCCCGTGCGTCCCTCGCACCATGCCTCAAACTCGCGGGTATCGTTCCGCCAGGCGAGCGTTTCATACTCCGACCGGTAGTTCTC
>CAJXBY010000262.1 GCA_913051905.1 uncultured Gammaproteobacteria bacterium
CCGAAGATCGCCCCCCGGGCATGCGGATCCCAATGTGGAGCGCCCAGTCCGGTGAAGGCCGGTACCATGTAAACGCCGTTATTAGAGGTTATCTCAGAAGCCATCCGGCCGCTGTCACTGGTCGACTCCATCAGACCCAGGCCTTCCTGAAGCCATTGCACAGCAGCGCCGGCGACGAAAATCGACCCCTCCAGGGCATAGGTCGTTGTTCCGCAGATCCGGTAAGCGACGGTGGTCAACAGCCCCTGTTGGGATGCCAGAACACACTCGCCGGTGTTGACGATCGCAAAACAACCCGTGCCATAAGTGCTCTTGATCATCCCAGGCTGAATGCAGGCTTGGCCGACCAGAGCGGCCTGCTGATCGCCGACAATGGCGCAGACGGGAATGGCACTGCCGAGCAAAGCAGGATTGGTCCGGCCGTAATCTGCTGCACTGTCGAGGACTACCGGTAGCAGCGATGCGGGTATGTCAAACAACTTCAGAAGGTCGTCATCCCACTCCTGGGTGTGGATGTTGAACAGCAGAGTCCGGGAAGCGTTGGTTGCGTCGGTGGCGTGGACACTGCCGTTTGTCAGGCGCCAGAGGAGAAAAGAGTCGATCGTCCCGGCAGCAAGTTCGCCGCGCTCGGCCCTGTCACGGGCACCCTCGAGGTTGTTGAGCAGCCAGGCGATCTTAGTGGCCGAGAAATAAGGATCCAGCAGCAGACCGGTTCTGGCCGTGGCTTGAGGCTCGTGGCCTTCGTTGCGGAGCTTTTCGCACAGTTTTGCAGTTCGCCGGTCCTGCCAGACAATGGCATTGTGCAGTGGCTTGCCCGTAACCCTATCCCACAGCAGCACCGTTTCGCGCTGGTTGGTGATGCCGACAGCTGTAGGAGTGCGCCCTGATTGTGTGAGGCACTGGCGGCACACGGCGAGTGTGGTTTCCCAGATCTCTTCCGGGTCGTGCTCGACCCAGCCGTCTGCCGGGAAGATCTGCCGGAAAGGTTGTTGAGCCTGCCCGCAGACCCGGCCGTCGAGGTCGAACATAATGGCCCGTGAACTGGTGGTGCCCTGATCGATTGCGAGTATGCAAGGTGTGTTGTTCATGCTTTGTCGGCAAGGGGCAGGTATGCGTCGTCCAGTATGGTTCAGAACAATCCGCGGCTGTTAACCTGGTGGGGGCGTTGAGCCCCTGCTCCAGAATGGGTCCGTGCTTCTTTATATATTGTCAGGATAACGCTTTTGTGTTTACCTGAGCAAAAGGGGTGTTCTCTGATCACCCCTCCTTTGGCACGCCGGGTTTTCAAAGTCTTTGAATCTGATATTCTCGCGCATCGCGAACAATGAGACCGATGTTGCGATCTTAAGCCGTGGTCTTAAGCCGCGGTCTTAAAAGGTGTCAAGAATTCACCCAAGGGGGGACATGGTAATGCAGGTTACTTACCGCCAGGTTGAACTCACCAAGCGCTATCCGCTCCGGATCAGTCGCGGCGAGTTTTCCGGTTCGATTAATCTTTTTGTTTCACTATCTGACGGCACGATGACCGGTCTGGGCGAAGCAGCCCCTGGAAGCCTGACAGGTGCCGATACTGCGCAACGGTGTCAAAGTGAGCTGGAAACGTTCCTGGATTCCTGCCCCGAAGCCCTCGACAGTCCGCATGAAGGCTGGCGGCTGGCGCGGGAGCAGGGGGTCGCGACCTGTGCCTGGGCCGCGGTGGATATCGCGTTATGGGATCTTTTGGCAAAACGCGCTCAGCTGCCGCTGTTTCGGCTGCTGGGTCTGCCGAGAAGGGCGGTAGCGACTTCGGTGACCGTCGGAATCCTGCCGCCGGATGTGGTACGCGAGAGAGTCCCCGAGATTCTGTCGCGCACCGGTGCCCGCTATCTCAAGGTCAAGCTGGGAAGTCCTGAAGGCCTGGACGCCGACCAGGCCATGTATGCTGCTGTGGTCGAGGCGTCAAAAGACTTTGATGTCATCGTTCGGGTGGATGCGAACGGCGGCTGGGACCTGGGCGGCGCGCGGCAGATGATGGACTGGCTTAAAGACCGGGGTTGTGACTACGTCGAACAACCTCTGCACTTTGATGCAGACGATCAGCTTCCTGAGCTTTTCTCGAAGCGATCCCTGCCGATATTTGTTGATGAGTCATGTCATGTAGCAGCGGACGTAGCGCGTCTTGCCGGAGCTGTCGACGGTGTCAATCTCAAGCTGATGAAATGTGGCGGCATCACCGAGGCGCTGCGGATCGTTGCGGCGGCGCGGGCCCACGACCTGCAGACAATGATTGGTTGCATGGGGGAATCTTCGGTCGCGATCGGTGCCGGCGCATCAATCGGGGCGCTATTTGATCATATAGATCTTGATTCACATCTCAATCTGCTGCCGGATCCTGCCCAAGGCCTGTCGATGCAGTCCGGTGTCGTCAACGTATCAGAAAACAGCCCGGGTCACGGGGCGGTCCTCACATGTTGAACCGGGAACATAAACTCGTCATTCATTTTTTCGAGCAGATCGACAAGCTCAACGGCAAGATGGGGCACGGCGTTTTACGCTATTCCCAGAACCAGGTAGCCTGCGTGGTCGATTTCAATTTCGGCGGCACGACCACCCGAGATCTGTTGAATTTCGGACCGGACGTGCCGGTGGTCGCCAGCGTGGATGAGGCCCTGGCTCACGGTCCGCAGGTGCTGGTGCTCGGTATGGCGCCCTCGGGCGGCCGGTTGCCTGAAGCGATGGTGAGAGAGGTCGACCACGCTGTGGAGTCCGGTCTGAGTGTCGTCAACGGACTGCATGAGTTCCTCGCCGGGCGCTATCCCGATGTGTCGTCTCCGCAGTGGATTTGGGATATCCGCCGGGAGCCGGATGGACTCGGCATCGCCTGGGGAAGGGCGTCGGAACTCACTAACCGCCGGGTACTGCTGGTGGGTACGGACATGGCCATTGGCAAGATGACCACAGGACTGGAGATTCAGAAGAGCGCATTGCAGCGCAACATCCGGGCCGAGTTCCTGGCGACAGGACAGATCGGCATAGTGATCAGCGGCAGGGGTATTCCTCTGGACGCCATCCGGGTGGACTACGCCTGCGGTGCGGTCGAAAAAATGGTGCTGGATGCTGCAGACGCAGAGCTCACGATTGTTGAAGGTCAGGGTTCGTTGCTGCATCCAGGGAGCACCTCGACACTACCCCTGATCCGCGGCGCCTGCCCGACCCATCTCATTCTGTGTCACCGTGCCGGCATGACGGAACTGGACACGGTGGGCATAGCGGTGAAGGT
>CAJXBY010000263.1 GCA_913051905.1 uncultured Gammaproteobacteria bacterium
TCGGCACCGTATTTCATCTGCAGCATCACCAGCGTTGAACCCAGACCCAGAAAGCCCATGCCGTGCCGACGCTTGTATTCGATTTCGTGCTGCTGTTTGCTTAACGGTAGACCGTGAATGTCGACGACATTGTCTAGCATTCGGGAAAAGATACTGACCACGCGGCGGAACCGGTCCCAGTCAAAACTGGATCGTTGAGAAAATGGGTGTTCCACGAAACGCGTCAGGTTGACCGAGCCCAGCAAGCAGCTCCCATACGGGGGCAGCGGTTGTTCGCCACAGGGGTTCGTCGCCCGAATCTCTTCACAGAACCAGTTGTTGTTCATTTCGTTGATTCGATCGACGAGGATAAAACCGGGTTCCGCATAGTCATAGGTCGAGGACATGATCAGGTTCCACAGGCGCCGGGCCGGTAGGGTGCGGAAGACCTTGCAGGCCACCTGACCGTGTTCGTTGACTACGTAGCCCGTCTGGGTTGGCCAGTCTCGCCACCTGATTTCGGTCTTTTTGTCGTCGATTTCACTTGAAATTGCCGGAAATACCAGCTCCCAGTCTTCGTCGTCCTTGACGGCCTGGATGAAGGCGTCCGAGATGAGGCACGATAGGTTGAACTGCCTGAGACGGCCGTCTTCCCGCTTGGCCTGGATAAATTCGACAATATCAGGGTGGGCGATATCAAAGGTGCCCATCTGGGCACCCCGGCGACCTCCGGCGGATGACACGGTGAAACACATGGCATCAAAGATGTCCATGAACGACAGCGGACCCGACGTGTACGCACCAGCGCCGCTGACGAAAGCGCCTTTGGGCCTGAGGGTCGAGAACTCATACCCGATGCCGCAACCCGCCTTCAAGGTAAGCCCAGCGTCATGAACCTCGGTCAGGATACCTTTCATCGAGTCTGGAATCGTGCCGGATACTGTACAGTTGATCGTACTGGTGGCCGGTTTATGTTCCGTGGCACCGGCGTTGGATGTGATCCTGCCAGCGGGTATGGCACCGTTTCGAAGCGCCCAGAGAAATTCATCGTACCAGTGGTCACGCTTTTCCTGCGTCTGTTCCACATCGGCGAGCGCTCGGGCAACGCGAATCAGGGTGTCGTCGATGGTCTGGTCGATCGGCTCACCGTCCTTGGTTTTGAGCCGGTATTTTTTATCCCAGATATCAATGGACGTAGCCTGGAACTCGACTTCCGCTGAACCAGAGGTATACCGTTCCAGATTGACAGTGTTCATTTATGTTCTCGTTCCCTGTGGGACAAACGTCCCTGCAATGCTCAAAACCCGTTACCCGGGCGAGTCGGTCACTTTGTTTAACGACTTACAGAACAACGATTACGGATACGCCACATTAGATGGGCGGGTCTTTGCATTGCCCCTATATGTTGTGGCGTCCAGACAAGAATACGCCCAACATGTTGGGTCGGTCAACAGCTTTCGCACTTACCGGGAAAATGGGTTAGAAAACGCATAACACCGGTTGCTTCAGGTGGTCAGGCGACGGTAGATGTCGGAGACTTTGGCCGGCAACTGGCGTACATCATCCACCTGTGTGTAGTTCACTGCGCCATACATGTGCGGCAGGTAATCCCTGGCTTCGCGGTCAATGGTGATACAGAAGGGATATATCCCGGCCCGCTTGGCCTCGAGTAGCGCCTGACGGGTATCCTCGATTCCGTACTCTCCGCGGTAACCATCGTAGTCATCGGGCTTACCGTCCGACAGCGTGATCAACAATCGCGTACGTGCGTCTATATCTCGGAACAGGTGCGTGAGATGACGGATAATGACGCCCATACGTGTGTAGTCCTGCGGCTGAATTCCGGCGATACGTGACTTGACGGCGTGGCTGTAGGCTTCATCGATGCGTTTGATACGATAGAGCTCACAGCGCTTACGGGTCATACCGGAGAATCCGTAAATGGCATATCGGTCTCCCAGGACCTCAAGAGCCTCACATAACAACACCAGGCTTTCGCGTTCTGCCTCGTTAATCCATCCTTTGGTTGACCCGCTGACGTCAACCATAAAGATCACCGCGATGTCACGCTCCAGCCGGTGTGGCCGGGAAAACAGATTGTCCGGCATTTCCCGGCCAAAAAGGCCTTCTATTCTGGCCTCGATGGCAGCATCCAGGTCGATGTCATCGCCGTGGGTCTGGCGTTTCAGCCGGCGTTCGACACCACGCAGCGCTTCGAAACTGCGCCGCAGTTCGGTCACCAGGCCCTGGTATTTCTCCAATGTCTGGTCAACGAAAGGTTTGTCTAGCGACCGCATGTCGATTTCCCGCAACACACACCAGCTCTTGCGGTAGTGTCGGCGGCGGAAATCCCATTCGTCATAGTGGAGTACGCCCTCTTCGTGAGAGGCCTCCTTCCAGACGTCTCGTATGCTCCTGTCTTCCTGGGCCCTGGGATCGTAGTCTCCGGCGCCCGCAGCGACCAGGTAATCGGCGGGTATCTCCGCCAAGTCCAGCAGCATGGATTCAAGAAGACGTCGCAGATCGGGGGGTGGACTGACAGGGTTGCCGTCAATTTCCAGCAGTAACTCTGCCCCTTCTTTACTGTCGTCCGGGGTTTGCAATTCGATCTTGGGTGATAGGGCATCGGCGGTGTTTTCATCCTGGTTCAGCATTTCGGCCAGGCGAACCTTCAGTTCCCGACCGTCGTGCTCTAGGCGCGTGGCCAATACCTGCTCGGCAAGCTCAATGTGCAGGCTGCCTTGCCAGGGCTGGGGTTCTGGAATCACGATGTCTTTGGTATAGAGTGTTTCAAGTTGTTCAAGGGTGGTCTCAACATTGGCGCCTTCTTGTTGAAGAATCTCGGTGGGACTGTCCCAGGCAGCATCGCGCTTATCATGGTCGAGGCTCGTGCTGAACAGATTTATTTGTCGGCCCAGTCCAGGCAGTTCGCGTTTGATACAGGCCTCAAGCCGTATGTTTTCGAGGGCAAAAAAAAGTCCGAGGGCGCGCGGCCGATCTGCGTAGTGATTCAGACGGACCGACAGCAGTTCATCAGAGGCTGTGCGCCTGCGAAACGTTCCGAATCGGGTCTGAGCCCAGAGATAAGTTGCGGTTAACTTGTAGAGCGCAAAATTATCCTGCTTGTCGGAGTATCGATTGAGCATGGGGGGAAGAAAAAGTACTTCCGTGTCAGTGAATATGTCATCCCCATTTTCAATCCGCAGCGACCGTCCAGCGAGACCGTGAATGTAGTGATTGAGCACGCTGGCAGCTTCATCGAACCGCACGGTAA
>CAJXBY010000264.1 GCA_913051905.1 uncultured Gammaproteobacteria bacterium
GAACTCCGGCCGGTTACAATGACAAGAATAGTACCAACCCTGGCGCCAGAGGTGCACCATCCGTGTCTACGACAGCGTTCGAGATGAGGCGCTCGGATCTTCCCGATCCCGATGAAGATGCGTTGTCGCACTCTGTCAAGGTCACTGCACGGGTACGACAGGCCATTCGGGCCAGCGGCGGTGTGTTGCCGTTTGACCGCTATATGGACATGGTTCTGTATGAACCGGGGCTAGGCTATTACGTCTCCGGCACCCGCAAGTTCGGTCCAGACGGTGATTTCATCACCGCACCGGAAATAGGCGGGCTGTTCGGCCGCTGCCTGGCACGCCAGTGTGCCGACGTGCTCAAGGATGTGTCCCCGGGATCCCTGCTGGAGTTTGGCGCCGGCAGCGGTGCACTGGCGGCGCAGATCCTCGACGAGCTCACTGCTCTGGATATGTTGCCGGAGGCCTACCTGATCGTTGAGCTCAGCCCGGTACTCAGGGCCCGACAGAAACAGGCCCTTGAGCCTTTCATGGGACGGGTATCCGTCCACTGGCTGGACGCCCCGCCCGAAACCGGTTTCCTGGGCGTGGTGCTGGCCAACGAAGTGTTGGATGCCATGCCCGTCACCCGCTTCCAGGTCCGGGGCAATGCCGGCATTGCAGCTGGTGTGAAGGAGGACGGTCAGGGGTTCGGTTGGGATTTTGAAGGACCGCCGGATTCATCCTTGGGCCGAGTGATTCAGCGATATGGCCTGGCCGAGGGTTATACCAGTGAGGTCAGTCCCAGGGGTGCGGCCTGGATGCAGACCATCGGCCAGTGCCTTGAGACCGGGTTACTGTTGGTGATTGACTACGGCTACCCGGGAGCTGAGTACTATCATCCAGACCGGTTCGACGGTACCTTGATGTGTCACTACCGCCACCGTGCTCACAGTGATCCTTTTCTCTATCCCGGTCTGCAGGACCTGACGGCGCACGTTGATTTCTCCGCAACGGCCCATGCGGGTCTGGCCGCCGGCCTGGAACTTGCCGGGTTCACCAGTCAGGACGCTTTCCTGCTTTCAATGGGTGTTCTTGATCTCGTGGGCGGCAGTCCTGAGAGCGCAACACAGCTCAGACAGGTCCAAGAGTTGAAGCAGCTGACACTGGGCTCGGAAATGGGAGAGGCATTCAAAGTTCTCGCTATGGTGAAGAATACTGGCCGGTCCCTTGCCGGTTTCTCGCTCAGGAACAGGGCCACTTCGCTGTGATCGACACGACGCAGGCCTTATGGCTGGGACTGGTGCAAGGTCTCACCGAGTTTCTGCCCATCTCGAGTTCGGGTCATCTGATCCTCCTGACGGACCTTATGGGCTGGCCGGACCAGGGACTCGCTTTCGATGTCGCCGTACACTTCGGCACGCTGCTCGCAGTACTGGCTTACTTCAGGCGGGATCTTTCGGCGATTCTTCAAGGTTGGCTGATCAGGCTGCGCGGCGGTGACAGCACACCAGAGGGGCGACTGGGTGGGTTGATCGCCATCAGCACGGTTCCGGTTCTTATTGGCGGGCTGCTTCTCGGTAGCAGTGTCGATACCGTTTTACGAAACCCCCTGGTCGTCGCGCTGACCACGATCGCGTTCGGTCTGGTCCTGTGGTGGGCAGATGCGACAGGTAGCCGCAAACGGCAGATCATGGCACTGACGGATCGGGATGCCGTGCTGATCGGTATTGCCCAGGTGCTCTCGCTCATACCGGGCACCTCGCGTTCCGGTATCACCTTGAGCGCAGGACTTGCACTGGGCCTCGATCGCTCGACCGCCGCACGTTTTTCATTCCTGATGGCCATACCAGTGATCCTCGCCGCGACTTTGTACAAGCTGACTGGCCTACACGGTAATGCTTTTGCGCCAGCGTGGACCGGGTTAGGCATCGGCGTTGTATTCGCTGCTGTGAGCGCTTTCCTGGTGATCGGTCTGTTCCTGAGGCTGATTGAACGCTTCGGGGTACTTCCATTTGTGCTTTACCGTCTGCTACTGGGTGGGTTACTGTTGTACTGGTATCTTTAGACCCGATAGTGCATTGACCGGCCGGTCTGCAGGGAATTCGAGGACAAATGATGAAATCAGCAATTGTAGGATGGGGCCATATACCGTTCGGGCGCCGCACCGAAGACGTCGAAACGATGATTATTGAAGTGGCTGGCGAGGCACTGTCAAGTGCCGGTGTGGACGCGAGCGACGTCGACGCCGTGTTTCTGGGCTGGTTCAACGGCGGTATGGCAGAACAGGATTTTGGCGCCTCACTGGTGATGAACGGATTTGAAGCACTGCGTTACAAACCGGCGACCCGGGTCGAAAACGCATGCGCGACAGGATCAGCCGCGATCTACCAGGGGATTGATTTCATAGGGGCCGGCCGCGGCAAAGTGGTGCTGGTCGTGGGTGTTGAAAAAATGACCGACGTACCGCCGGCGGAGATCAATCGGGCCCTGCTCAAAGCTTCCTACTTGAAAGAAGAAGCCGGTGTGGCCAACGGTTTTGCCGGCGTATTTGGCAAGATCACGCAGGACTACTTCCAGCAACATGGTGACCAGAGCGATGCCTTGGCGACAATCGCTGCAAAAAATCATCGTAACGGCTGCGCCAACCCCTGGGCTCAGTTACACAAGGATCTGGGTTTTGAGTTCTGCCGTATCGAATCGGAGAAAAATCCGGTGGTCGCAGCACCGCTCAAGCGTACGGACTGCAGTCTGGTCTCTGACGGTGCAGCAGCTGTTGTGATGACCGACGAGAACACGGCCCGTGACTTTGCCAGAGCCGCCCGAATCCTGGCCTCGACCCAGGTCAACGATCTGTTGCCGATGAGTCGCCGGAACATGACCTTTCTGGAAGGATGCGCCCGGGCCTGGCGTGGTTCACTGGCCGAAGCCGGGATGACCTTGGGCGACCTCGACCTGGTCGAGACACACGACTGTTTCACGACGGCAGAATTGATGGAATATGAGGCCATGGGTCTGACGGAACTCGGTGACGGTGCCCGCGCTGCCCTGGAGGGCTGGACCGCCAAAGACGGTAAGCTGCCCGTTAACCCGTCGGGTGGGCTTAAGGCAAAAGGTCATCCGATCGGGGCCACCGGGGTTTCGATGCACGTTCTGACCACCATGCAGGTGCTGGGTGAAGCCGGTGACATGCAGGTGGCGGGTGCTGAGGTCGCCGGTGTTTTCAACATGGGCGGTACAGGAGTTGCCAATTACTGCAGCATTGTTGAGGCGATGCGCTGAAGTA
>CAJXBY010000265.1 GCA_913051905.1 uncultured Gammaproteobacteria bacterium
GCGACCAACGTCGCACGCCGGGGCCGGCCATGCCGTCGATCTGCGGCAACATTAAACCAATCTTCAATGTTCTGCTTCCATCGGCAACACTCATTTCGAAGTCTCCAGTTTTTGTCGTTAACTGCTTATCACGAATCTACTCAGTTCTATAGATCTTTGCATATTCGAATGGCATCGAGCAGCGCGGCGTGCACGTTGCGCCCGGCCCAGGCATCGCCAATGCGATACAGAAAAAATCGGCCCTGAGGATTCAGGTCGATAGTCTGCGCCGTATAGTCGGCCATCGCCGTTAGATCCACCTGACCGTCGTTGCGGGAAAATGGCTTCAGCGCATCATATAAATCATCGTTGGGCGTGGTGCCATAATCGCCGATGACTTGGTCTACTACGCGCTCCACGCGCTGCCCATGCTGATAGGTGTTTTCCAGCACGGCCACCAGCTTGTTCCCACTGGTGCGTACTTCGATCAATCTTTGATCGGGCGTCATGGAGATGCCGTAGCCGTACGCGGCCTGCATGTGAGCTGCTAGATTGGTCAGGCCGAGTTCCATGCCGTGTGCTCGGTCCGGGGTGACCATCTCGGTTTTACCGCTGGCGCCTGCCACCACCTCGGCGCAACTCAACCCGGCGTGCGTGCCCGCCTCGTCGAATATCAACACCTCCTGTCCGGGTTCCACCTGCCCGGCCAACACATCCCAAACCGTGTTGGCGAGTTCAGCTCCGGGGAAATGTCCGACGACGGGCAAACCACCTGTTGCGATGATGACTACATCGAAGTTGTCGGCTAACACATCTTCAGATTGCACTAACTGATTGAAGTGAATAACGACCCCCAGGGTTTCGACCTGCTGGGCCAGCCATTGAACGATGCCGGAGAGATCTTTTCTCCAGGTCGCCCGGGCAGCGAGATTGAGCTGACCGCCCAGTGCGGTGGAGGCCTCAAACAAGGTCACATGATGCCCGCGCGAAGCGCTGACTCTGGCTGCCTCCATGCCTGCAGGACCTCCACCGATGACCAATATACGTTTTTTATCCCCGTCGCGTTTCTCTATGATCTGGGGCAGAAACTGCTCACGGCTAGTCGCGGGATTGTGTAAGCAAAGCGCCTCAAGCCCCACCGTGACCCTATCAATACAGTAGGTCGCTCCGACACAGGGGCGGATGTCGGCATCGCGGCCTTCGCGTAGTTTGTTTACGTGATGAGGATCGGCAATGAACGCCCGGGTCATGCCCACCATATCGACCAGACCCTCACGGACTGCGTAGACGGCGGTTGCGGCGTCGGTGATTCGGGTTGCATGGAAGATCGGCACGGCTGAGACCGCCTTGATCGCAGCGGCAAGCGGCAGGTATGCCGCGGTCGGTACCCACATGGTGGGCCAGATTCTGGCGATGGAAAGGGTATCGGTCGGTTGTGCACCGACTACACTGATAAAGTCGATCAGACCACTACCGGCGTAGGCCTCGGCAATGGCGATGCAGTCGTCCTGGTTCAGGCCCCCTTGTAGCATCTCATCGCCCGGCATGCGAATGCCCACGATGTAGTCTTCACCAATGGCCTTGCGTATGGCTTCGAGTACTTCCAGGCCGAAACGCATACGGTTCGCGAGCGAACCACCGTATCGGTCGGTACGGTAGTTCATCGCCGGTGACCAGAACTGTTCGATCAGCGCACCCGACTGGCAGGCGATTTCCACCCCATCGATGTCACCGTCTCTTGCCCGCCCGACAGCAGCGACAAAGTCTCGTTGAGCCCGGACGATGTCATGATCTTCCATCTCTGCTGCAAAAACACCGAAATTCAACTCGCGGGTCGGCGAAGGAGAGAAGGCCGGTAGCCACCGATCGTGGTCCCAGTGCTCCTGGCGACCACCATGCCGGAGCTGTACGGTACACGCCGCACCATGAGCATGGATGGCCTCGGCAATCCGTCGATATTGCGGAATAACATCATCTACTGACCCGTTGATCTGTCCGTAGTGGTAGGAACCCTCGATTGCGACCGAGGTGGCACCGCCGAACTGCAGCAGGCCGACTCCGCCTTTGGCTTTCTCGGCCTCGTAGTGGATGTAACGCTCGGTGATATTGCCCTGCTGTGTATAGCCCGGTGCGTGGCTGGTGCTCAGGAAGCGGTTTTTGAGAACAAGGCCCTTGATCGTCAGGGGTTGGAAAAGAGGGTCAAACTGCGACATGGTGAGCAGGTATCACGGTCGGCCAGTTGAGTTTTGGGGATTGGACGGCTGTTCTAGGAGTCCGATCATTCCGCGAGTCTGTTTCGACAGGCGCGTTCAGAACTGGTCGATCACGGCGATACCCGTTTCTGAAAACGAATCCATGTCTGGCAGCAGTGCGGCTGACTCTTCGAGTGTGATTTTTCGCCCAATCAGCTTCTGAGGCATCAGCTTGTCCGACTCAATCATCGCCAGCATTTCGGGGTAGCGGTGAAACTGCATGCCCAGGCTGCCGAGAATTTCGATTTCGTTGAAAATGATTCTGTTCATCAGGATCGACGGCGTTGCATCATCACCGTTCATCAGGCCGATCTGCACGTGCTTCCCACGCTTTCTCAGGCAGTTAATGGAATTCTGGCAGGTGGTGGTACTGCCGAGCGCATCGAGCGAAATATGTGCACCGCCTTGGGTCATGTCGACGACCGCACCTGCCACGTCGCTGGCCTGTGCCGCATTTAGCGTAGCCGTTGCACCAATAGAGCGGGCAAAATCGAGCTTCTCCTCGGTGATGTCGATCGCAATCACTCTGGCACCCAGGGCCTCGGCGATCATGATGGCCGAGAGACCAATGCCGCCGCAGCCGTGCACGGCCACCCACTGGCCGGCCGACACCCGACCCTGGAAAACCACACCCCGGAACGAAGTGGCAAACCGGCAGCCGAGGCTCGCCGCGGTCGCAAAGTCAATCGAATCCGGCAGCGCCACAAGGTTGGTGTCCGCGAAGTCCACCGCCAGGTACTCGGCGTAGGAACCCCAGCGCTTGAAGCCCGGTTGGTAGGTACTGTCACAGAGATGGTGCTGGCCTGAGGTACACTGGATGCAGGTACCACACACCCCCATAAAGGGCATCGTGACACGGTCACCGGCCTGCCAGTTCAAAGTTTGCGGTCCGACCGCCTCAACGACCCCGGCAAACTCGTGTCCGGGCACGTGCGGCAGTGAAATATCGGTGTCGTGACCCATCCAGCCGTGCCAGTCGCTGCGGCAGACCCCGGAGGCCTGCAC
>CAJXBY010000266.1 GCA_913051905.1 uncultured Gammaproteobacteria bacterium
TCCAGGATGCACTCAAAGGGCAGGTTCCACTTGGCTTTCTGGTCCTCAATGCCGGGTGTGAGAAAGATCCTTCGACCATCGCGGCCGAAGTGGTCCAGATGGTTCGAGACCGTATCGGACCGGTCGCCGCTTTCAAACAGGCCATTGTCGTCAACCGGCTGCCCAAAACGCGATCCGGCAAGATCCTTCGGGGCGTGATGCGAAAAATTGCTGACGGCGAAGAGTGGAAAATGCCGCCGACCATCGACGACCCGGTGATTCTGGATGAGATTACCGAAGCGCTTGGTTCGATCGGATTGCCTGTATCGTGAGAGCATTACCGGCATGACCCGTTTTAACAATCCCAGTCTAGCCGACTGGGAAGAACTGGCAGACAAGGAACTGAAGTCAAAGTCTGCCGACGAACTGATCCGCCGCACGCCCGAAGGGATCGAGGTCAAGCCGCTCTACACGGCGGCCGATCTGGACGAGATTGCCAGTCGCGATACCCTTCCGGGATTTCCGCCCTTCCTTCGCGGCCCACGCGCGACCATGTATCCGGGGCGGCCGTGGACGGTCCGCCAATATGCGGGCTACTCCACGGCTGAGGCGTCCAACGCGTTTTACCGACGGAACTTGGAGGCGGGACAAACAGGTTTATCGGTGGCTTTCGATCTTGCGACTCACCGCGGCTATGACTCTGATCATCCGGCGGTGACCGGTGATGTGGGTCAGGCGGGAGTCGCGATTGATTCGGTCGAGGACATGAAAATCCTGTTCGATGGGATTCCGCTGGCCGATATTTCTGTCTCAATGACCATGAATGGCGCTGTGCTTCCGGTGCTCGCGATGTATATGGTGGCGGCCGAGGAGCAGGGCTGCGATCTGGGTGGACTTTCGGGCACGATCCAGAACGATATCCTGAAAGAGTTCATCGTCAGGAACACCTACATTTACCCGCCCAAGCCTTCGATGCGGATCGTGTCGGACATTATCGGATTCACGGCAGAGCATATGCCGCGTTTCAACCCGGTCTCAATATCGGGTTATCACATGCAGGAGGCCGGTGCGACGTGTGTACAGGAACTGGCGTACACGCTGGCCGATGGACTGGAATATGTCCGGGCAGCGCTCGCCAGCGGGTTCAAAATTGACAGTTTTGCGCCGCGGCTTTCCTTCTTTTTCTGTGTTGGCATGAATTTCTTCATGGAGGTCGCAAAACTTCGGGCCGCCCGGCAGCTCTGGGCGGAACTAGTCGAGGAGAACTTCCACCCGAAGGATCCACGTTCGCTGATGCTGCGCACACACTGCCAGACGTCAGGGGTGAGTCTGACAAGCCAGGATCCGTACAACAACATCGTTCGAACCACTGTCGAAGCCATGGCCGCCGTATTTGGTGGAACCCAGTCGCTGCATACAAACAGTTTCGACGAGGCATTGGCCCTGCCAACCGACTTTTCCGCACGTATCGCCCGGAACACCCAGCTTATTCTCCGGGAGGAGTCGGGACTCACCGATGTCGTCGATCCGCTGGGTGGATCCTATTATGTTGAGAGCCTGACGGATAGCCTGATCGCAGAGGCCCGTAAACTGATCGATGAGGTTGAACAGCTCGGAGGTATGACGGAGGCAGTAAGCAGCGGAATGCCGAAACTTCGTATAGAGCAGGCTGCCGCTGTACGCCAGGCAAGAATCGATCAGGGCGATGAGGTTGTGGTGGGAGTTAACCGCTACACGACCGTCGAAGCAGACGACATCGCTATCCGAAGTGTGGACAACGATGTCGTTCGCAATAATCAGGTGGCACGCCTGGCCCAGTTGCGGTCCGATCGAGATCGGGACCGCTGCCAGTCGGCATTGAGTGCCTTAACTGATGCTGCCAGGGATCCGGCTAAGAACCTCTTGAGCTGCGCAATCGACGCGGCTCGACACCGGGCTACGGTCGGAGAGATCTCGGCTGCTCTGGAATCGGTTTTTGGCCGTCACCGTGCCGAGACACGTTCGGTTTCCGGGGTCTACGGGGCTGCTTACCGTCAGGACCAGAGCTTTCAGTCCTGCCGGACGGCTGTTGAACTGTTTGCTGGCCGTGTCGGACGCAGACCGCGGATGTTGGTGGCAAAACTGGGGCAGGATGGCCACGACCGGGGGGCCAAGATCATAGCCACTGCTTTTGCGGACCTGGGCTTCGACGTGGATATTGGCCCGCTCTTCCAGACTCCTGCAGAGGCGGTCCGCCAGGCGATCGAAAACGACGTTCACCTCATCGGAGTGTCCTCGCAGGCTGCGGCTCACAGAACCCTGGTCCCGCAATTGATGGCTGATCTTAAAAAGCAGGAGGCATCGGAAATCGTTGTGGTCCTGGGTGGCGTGGTGCCGCGACAGGACCACGATGCAATGCGCGAGCATGGTGTCGCAGCAATATTCGGTCCCGGCACGCAGATACCGGCAGCGGCAAATGAGATTCTATCTTTGCTGGCCCATCATCAGCGCTGATGCGGAACAGTTAATGCAAGAGATTCTCGAAGAACTGGAGCGCCGTCGAGCCGCGGCCAAGTTGGGCGGGGGGCAGAATCGGATTGATGCCCAGCACGCACGCGGCAAGCTGACTGCCCGTGAACGCATCCAGGTGCTTCTGGATCCGGACAGTTTCGAGGAGTGGGACGTCTTCGTCGAGCACCGCAGTTCCGACTTCGGCATGGCCACCAAGACCGTTCCTGGCGACGGAGTGGTGACCGGCTATGGCACCATCAACGGGCGCACGGTTTTCGTATTCAGCCAGGACTTCACGGTATTCGGCGGTTCCTTGTCCGAAGCCCATGCCGGCAAGATCTGCAAAGTGATGGATCATGCCATGAAGGTGGGCGCGCCCGTAATCGGGCTGAACGATTCCGGCGGCGCTCGGATTCAGGAAGGAATCGACTCGCTTGCCGGTTATGCAGAGGTTTTTCAGCGCAATGTCTTGGCATCCGGTGTCATTCCGCAGATCTCGATGATCATGGGTCCTTGTGCAGGGGGTGCGGTTTATTCGCCAGCAATCACTGACTTCATATTCATGGTGAAGGACAGTTCGTACATGTACGTGACGGGCCCAGAAGTGGTCAAGACGGTGACACACGAGTCGGTGACTCATGAAGAACTGGGGGGTGCCCAGACCCACTCCAGTCGTTCCGGTGTGTCTGATGGAGCGTTCGAAAATGATGTCGAAGCGCTGCTGATGTTGCGCCGGTTCATGGACT
>CAJXBY010000267.1 GCA_913051905.1 uncultured Gammaproteobacteria bacterium
ATCTGCTGTCCGTGTTGCAGCGTACAGGGGGAATGAAACGCGACGCGCAGCGACTCGGCACCTTCGATCTTGCCTGGATGGAATTCATTCAAGATCTCCGAAAGATCCCGGGTTACAGCCGAGACCCTCCCCGCTTTTTCAGCATATTCAGGATCGTCCGCCAAAAGCTCGCCATACTCTCGAACCGTCACCCCGCAACCGCTGGCCGTCATCGCAATCGTATCAACACCCGATTCAAGTAGCGGCCACCAGGCGTCGATGTTTCTTCTCATCGCTTGCCTGGCCTCGTCAGCTGCTGACATGTGCAGGCTCAGAGCGCCGCAACAGCCCGCAGTTGGACTCGAAACGAGAGAAATGCCCGCACGATCCAGAATTCTCGCTGCTGCGGCATTGACGTTCGGCCCGATGGCGGGCTGGACGCACCCCTCCAGCACCAGCATGCGGCGGTCATGGCTGGTAGCCGGCCTTACACCGGCAGCCCGGCCTTGTGGAATCCTCACCGCCAGTCGGGACGGCAGTATTGGCCGAATCAGACGGCCCATTGCCAAAACCGGTGCAAACAGCCCGCCACACAGAAATTTTCTAATCGCCCAACGGACCAGCCTCTCACCCCTGCTGCGCGGCGCTGCCCTGTCTACCAGATCCCGACCGACCTCAAGCAGCCGGCCATACCGGACGCCCGACGGACAGGTTGTTTCACAGGAGCGGCAGGTGAGACACCTATCCAGGTGGATGCGAGTTCGCTCGGAACACCCTCCACTTTCCAGTACCGATTTGATCAGGTAAATACGGCCGCGTGGACCGTCCAGTTCGTTGCCCAGAAGCTGATAGGTCGGACAGGTTGCAGTACAAAATCCGCAGTGGACGCAATTTCCGAGAATAGCCTTCGCCTCTTGGACGCCTGCTAGTCCCCGCAGGGATGGATCCAGTTCAATCTGCATAGGTTACAACTCCCGGTACAGGCGCCCGGGATTTAGAATCCCTTTGGGGTCAAATGCCTGCTTGAGGCGCAGATGCAGACGGTGGAGCACAGGATCCTGTAGTTGAAAAGTCTCACCGTTTCGGTCACCGCCGCGAAAAAGCGTTGCGTGTCCACCAACAGCAGAAACAGCCTCCCTGATATGTTCAGCGGGTAATTCTGAGAACAGCCAGCGTTGGCATCCACCCCATTCGATCAACGAATCGCACGGAAGATCGAGGGGCCCGGCGGCTGCCGGAACCGACAACCGCCACAAGGGCAGCGCTGACGAAAAATAGGAGTGCTGATGCTCGACAAGCGCTGACCAGAACCCGTCAGTCGCTGAATCCACCACTCCCCCGAGTTCTGCTGCTGCCGACGAGACCCCTTCCTCAGAGCCGGACAACCGGAACTTTAAGGTGCCATCATAAAAGTAAGAGCCCGTAATCGGAAGCGGTCGGGTAGCCACTTCGTTCATGCGCCTCAGAGCATCCCGTTCGGTGGTTTCAAACACGATCGTGCATTCGGTTTCGGGCATCGGCAGAACCTTGAATGAAACCTCCAGCAGCACTCCTAAACTGCCCATCGCTCCAGCCATCAGCCGAGACGCGTCATAACCGGCAACATTCTTGATCACCCGGCCGCCGAACTGCAGGTGCTCGCCTTGCCCGTTGACCAACGAGATTCCAAGGACATAATCGCGCAAAGATCCCCGGTACGGCCGTGCAGAACCGGAGAACCCGCAAGCCACCGTGCCGCCTACCGTCGCACCCTGGCCAAAACCTGGCGGCTCAAACGGCAGCATCTGTTGTTCATCGGCCAGTAGTCCGCGCAGTTCGGATAGCTCTGTACCTGCCCGGGCACTCACCACAAGTTCTGCCGGGTCATAGTAGGTTACGCCTCGGTGAAGCGCGACGGAAAGCGGAGCCCCTTCAGTCTGACGCCCGTAGAACCACTTTGTGTCTCCTCCGACAATACGTAGTGGGGTGCCGCCCGTACTGGCCTCACAGACCGCAGCGATAACCGATTCAGAATGGTCTGCGTTTTCCACCGTGGTGTCAGAACCTTTCGATATCAGGAAACGGAATATGACCGTTGTGTACATGCATGGCGTTGAACTCAGCGCAACGTGAGAGCGTCGGAACCGCTTTACCGGGATTGAGCAGGCCAGCGGGGTCAAATGCTGCTTTTATACGGTGAAATTGTGCCAGCGCCCCACTGTCGAATTGCACACACATCTGGTCGATCTTCTCCAGGCCCACACCGTGCTCACCTGTGATCGTGCCACCGGCCTCGACACACAGTGAAAGTATCCTTCCACCAAGTGCCTCGGTTCGTTCAAATTCGCCGGGCCGACTGCTGTCGTACAAAATCAGCGGGTGAAGGTTGCCGTCACCGGCATGAAAGACATTGGCGACCCGAAGGTCATATTCTTCAGCCAACTCGGCTATTCCACGCAACACCCGGCCGATCTGACGCCGGGGAATGGTTCCGTCTATGCAATAGTAGTCCGGTGAAATGCGCCCGACTGCAGGGAAAGCGTTCTTTCGCCCCGACCAGAATTTCAGTCTATCGGCCTCATCACTGGATACGCGGACTTCAGTCGCCCCCTGTTCACGCAGGACCGACGAGACGAAATCAACCTGCCGGTCGACCTCGGCTTCGGTTCCGTCCAGTTCACAAATCAAGATCGCTGCTGCGTCTCTGGGGTAACCGGCGTGTACAAAGTCCTCTGCAGCGCGGATTGCCGGGTTATCCATCATTTCCAGGCCGGCAGGAATCACACCCGCACCGATCAGCTCGGCAACCGCGTCGGCTGCAACGTCAACTTCACTAAAGGATGCGAGCAATGCTCTGGCGGTTGACGGAACTGGAAGCAAGCGGACAGTGATTTCGGTGACAACGCCCAGCATGCCTTCAGAACCCGTCAGCAAGGCCAGCAGGTCATATCCAGGCGAATCCAATGCTTCACTACCGATGGTCACACGTTCCCCATCGATCAGTACCACTTCAAGCCGGAGAATATTGTGTACGGTCAAACCGTATTTCAGACAGTGCACACCTCCGGCATTCTCGGCGACGTTGCCACCTATGGAGCAGGCGATCTGAGACGACGGGTCCGGTGCATAATAAAGACCGTAACGCCCTGCTGCTTCTGAAATCGATAAGTTTCTGACACCTGGCTG
>CAJXBY010000268.1 GCA_913051905.1 uncultured Gammaproteobacteria bacterium
CCAACGAGCACAGGATTCATCGTGAACTGGTCAACAACTTCACCGATGACGTGCATCGCCCGGCATTGCCGTACAAGTTCAAATTCAAGATCTCGGGGTGCCCGAACGACTGTATGAACTCCATCGAGCGGGCAGATATGGCGGTGATCGGCACATGGCGGGACGACATCAGGGTCGATCAGGACGAATGGAAAAGCTATGTCCAGACAAAGGGACGCCAGTATGTGATCGACAATATCATCACCCGCTGTCCGAGCAGCTGTATGAGCCTGAAAGACGACGATACGGTTGAAATCGACAATCGCAACTGCGTGCGCTGCATGCACTGTCTGAATGTCGTGCCCAAGGCGCTTTCGCCTGGTGAAGACACCGGGGTTACGGTGCTCCTGGGCGGAAAACGCACTCTCAAGATAGGCGACCTCATGGGCACCGTGGTGGTGCCGTTCATGAAGCTCGAGTCCGATGAAGACTACGAGCGGCTGGTGGAGATTGCCGAAAACACAATCGACTACTGGGCCGAGCATGGGCTCGAGCACGAGCGCTGTGGAGAGATGATCGAACGGATCGGTCTGGTCAACTTTCTGGAAGGTATTGACCTCGAGGTTGATCCCAACATGATCTCAACCCCGCGAGAATCATCTTACGTCCGCACAGATGGCTGGGATGAAGAGGCCGTCAGATGGTTCGAGCGTAAAACCCAGGACCGGCAGTCTGCGTCTGAAGAGGCGGCCTGACCGGCCGTCCCGAAACACGGAGCCCATCCGATGGCAAAAAAAGAAATGCGCCAGCCCATAGAAAGTGGCTGTCCAGACGGGTTTCAGTACATGCACCCGGCTATGCTCAGAAACTTTGGTCAGTGGCAGTGGCACGATCATCCTCGCCCGGGTGTTCTGCGCCACGTTGCCCACAGCGGTGATGAGATCTGGACGGTTCGGGCCGGTACCCAGCGTATCCTTGATGTGTTCACGCTTCGCAAACTCTGTGACATCGGCGACGAGTTTGCCGACGGGCACGTCCGATTCACTATCCGCAGCAATATCGAGTATATGGTCTCGGACCAGGCCAAGGTCGAGCCCCTGATTGAAGCGCTGGAATCATCCGGTTTTGTGGTTGGCGGCACAAAGAATTCGGTCGCGATGATTGCCCATACTCAGGGTTGGCTGCATTGTGACATTCCAGGTACGGACGCATCCGGCGTCGTCAAGTCGATGATGGACGAGCTGATCGACGAGTTCAGAAACTGCAATATGCCCAATCGTGTGCATATCACCACATCCTGTTGCCAAATTAACTGTGGCGGCCAGGGAGATATCGCGATCAACGTCCAGCACACCAAGCCTCCCAAGATCAATCACGATCTGGTGGCCAATGTCTGTGAGCGACCGTCAGTGGTGGCCCGCTGCCCGGTGGCTGCTATCCGGCCGGCGCTAGTGAACGGTAAGCCCACCCTAGAGGTTGATGAGAAAAAATGTATCTGTTGCGGTGCCTGCTATCCGCCGTGTCCGCCGATGCAGATCAATGATCCCGAGCACACCAAGCTTGCCATCTGGGTCGGCGGTAACCATTCAAACGCCCGCAGCAAACCGAGTTTCCAGAAGTTGGTCGCCTCGGGCGTGCCCAATAATCCACCGCGCTGGCCGGAAGCCACGGCGATCGTCAAGCGTATTTTGCAGACCTACAAGGAAGACGCCAAGGACTGGGAACGGATCAACGATTGGATCGATCGAATTGGTTGGCCGCGTTTCTTCGAGCTGACCGGCCTTCCTTTTACCAAGTATCACATCGACCACTGGCGCGGATCGCGCAAGAGCCTGAATTCATCGACCCACATCCGATTCTGAATTTCCGGCAATGAAGTTCTCGATAATGGTCAACGAAGGGCCGTATACCCATCAGGCCTCGGATACAGCGTTCAATTTCACCAGGGCGGCACTTGAGGCCGGACACGAGATATTCCGAATCTTCTTCTACCACGACGGTGTCAATAACGGCACCCGGATGACAACACCTCCGCAGGACGACCGCCATGTGGTTAATCGCTGGAGCGAACTAGCCGAGCAGCACGGACTGGACATGGTGGTGTGTGTGGCCGCGGCCCAGCGCCGCGGCATCCTTGATGCCGACGAGGCCAAGCGTAATGGTAAAGACGGCGACAATATTGCACCGGGATTCAGAATCTCAGGCCTTGGGCAGTTGATAGAAGCGGGCATCGAAGCCGACCGCCTGCTGGTATTTGGTGACTAGAACGAGTCATGCCCCAGGTAAAAAAGTTCATGTATGTCAACCGCCGTGCACCTCACGGCACGATTTATGCACTCGAAGGCCTGGAGGTCGTGCTGATCGGGGCGGCATTTGACCAGGACGTCTGCATGGTCTTCATCGGTGATGGTGTTTTTCAACTGAAGAAGGACCAGGACACAAGTGACTCCGACATCAAGAACTTCTCACCGACCTACCGCGCGTTGGGAGATTACGATGTCAACCGGCTCTATGTGGAACGGGAATCCCTAGAAGACCGAGGTCTTGCGGGCGGCGATCTGATGGAGCTGACCTGGGAGGATGAAGACGACGACTGGAACGAAAAACCCTCGATCCAGCTCGTTAGTCGCCAGGAACTGTCTGACCTCATGGAAGCGCAGGACGTCATTTTGAATTTCTGACCATTGATCATGCTGCACACCGTAAACAAATCGCCCTTCGAGACGAACAGTCTGGAAACCTGCCTGGGGCTGGCGAAATCGGGCAGTGACATCCTGTTGATCGAAGATGGCGTCTATGCGGCAAAGGTGGGTACGACCGTGTCAGTGAGGATTGAAGAGACCATGAAATCCTCCAGAGTCTACGCGCTGGCTCCGGACCTCAAAGCCCGCGGTATTCGACCGGACCAGGTCATCGTAGGTGTTCAACTGGTCGGTTACGATGGGTTCGTCGAGTTGAGCGTGACGAACGAAACCGTACAGTGCTGGCTGTAAATTTTTCACAGGAGACGAACCATGGCATTTGAAATCAACGGCAGAACCTATGAGACGGACGAAGAGGGTTAT
>CAJXBY010000269.1 GCA_913051905.1 uncultured Gammaproteobacteria bacterium
GTCTCACACAACCGGCCATGGTGACGCCGGTGATGATCACGGTATCCACCTCATGTGCCCGCAAAAAACCGGCCAGATAAGTGCCGTGGAAGCCACTGGCACGTTTTTTCTCTATTACCATCTCGTTGTCGAGTGGCGCAATCCGGTCATCTATAGCGCAGGTTTCACTGCCCGCCTGCAGTAACTCTGCTGGGATCTTCTTATGCCACAGACCCATGTCCGTTGGTTCACCCTCGGTAAAGTTGTAGGCGGTGGTTGTGAACACGATCGGAATTTCCGCCGCTCGAGACGCCTTGAGAAGGGACTGGGTAGACGGAATGATCACATCCATGTTGTCGCAGAAAAACGCATTACCGGGGCGCGTCCAGGCGTTGGCCAGATCGATGTTCAACAGCGCGGGCCGCTTTCCGAAACCGATGCGTCTCTGGAATCCTCGCTCCTTGTACAACGACGAATCGATGGCAAAGATTTTCTCTAGGGCGTCCTGAATCTCGTCCGACATTTTCTTTATTTCCTGATTAGGTTGCTTCCCACAACAGGCGTTCCCACCGTTTGAACAAAATGACCATCCGCGGTCTCGGTTAGCTCCGAATCAGTATACATCACCCTACTTCGGTATCGGACGGCGGACCGATCGCAGGTACCGCCACGTTGCGGCAATCGCAGGCAGGGCACTTGGTCCAGCCACGAGCCTAACTGCCGGTCCCACTCAACCGGGGCAGGACCTCCTCTGAAAAGCGCTGCAGATGATCGAGACGCTCTTCGTACGGACCGACTAGATCAAGAATGATAAAACGAACACCGGCATCATAGAACGCCCGCAGATTTTCGGCAATCTGATCGGCGGTGCCCAGCGCACAGTAGCGTTCGGCCGCACGTCTGAAGTCCATGTTGTAGCGCACACTAAGGCTCTGACTTGCAACGTTCAACGCCGTCGCGTAGTCCTTGTCGAGGCGGGTAAAAACCAGGTGGGCCGTAGCAAAACACTGCGTGGTACGCCCTTCTCTCTCGTATGCCTCCGCTATCGTATCTAGAGCCGATCGGTACATAGACGGCGTCACTACGTAACTCATCCAGCCGTCAGCCAGCCGTCCTGCGCGGCGCAGGGCGGCCTCGGATCGCCCGCCCAGCCAGATCGGCGGACCGCCGGGCTGCCGAGGCGCTGGCTCCATGAGAATATCCTGAAAACTGTAATGTCGGCCTGAGTGACTGACCTGCTGTCCGCTCCACAACTTCCGGATAACTTCGATAGATTCAGTCAGCCGACTGCCGCGTTCATCACGGGGAACACCGGCAACTCTGAAATCACTGTCGAATTCCCCCCCTACGCCCATCCCGAAGATCAATCGCCCATCGGACAGCAGGTCCAGTGTCGCAATCTGTTTTGCAGTCGGCCCGGGATGACGCAGAGGCTGCAGAAACACTGCCGTGCCGATCTTGAGCCGGGTACTGAAGACAGCTGCCTGAGCGAGCTGCACGACCGGGTCGAGAATCGGGATTGCAAACGCCAGATGATCACCCACCCAGATGGAGTCGAACCCAAGACGTTCAACCAGCTCCACCACATCCCGGCCGTCCTGCTGGGTCGGAACCCAAGGCGTATCTGCAGGCTCGGTCCGTCTGTAGATGGTCTGGACCCCGAACGTCAGACCTTCGGCGAGCGGCAGAGTCATTCTAGTTCCTCGAGTTATTGGAAGCCGGTCATCTTAACAAAGACCCGCATCCAAACCGGGGCACGGCGGGCATTTCACCCGCTTTGATCGCTTGACATCGCGACACCAGGCCTGCGAGGCTCCCATTGAATTTGGCTACTTCGGCAACGACATGACCACTCGAGAACTGCATCTGGAAGACCCCTACCGGGCGATGGTCGGCGATACAGAGATCACCATCGGTGGACAATCGAAGGGCCCGCTCGCCGGCCGGCGGTTTGTGGTCAAGGACCTTTTTGATGTCGCCGGCAGCCCCACTCTCGCGGGCAGCCCGGACTGGAACCGGCAGAGACCACACCCTGACCGCCATGCCGCAGCCGTCGAAAAGCTTCTCGATGCCGGTGCCAAACTGATCGGCAAGACCATTACCGATGAAATCTCTCTGGGAATCCTTGGGGAGAATGTCTTTGACGGCACACCGCAGAACCCGGCCTGCCCCGGCCGCGTACCCGGCGGCTCGTCGGCCGGTTCAGCCGCCGCGGTCGCCGGTCGCTACTGTGATTTCGCCCTTGGAAGCGACACCGGCGGTTCCGTGCGTGTCCCGGCGAGCTTCTGCGGAATCTACGGAATCCGGCCAACCCATGGTCGGGTCGCTACCGGCGGCATGCTGCCCCAGGCTCCCTCATCGGATACTGCCGGCTGGTTCGCCCGGGAGGCCGGCGTGCTCGGCGAGGTAGGTAGCGTGCTGCTCGAAGAGACAATTCCGGATTCCCAGCCGGAGACACTGCTCATCGCCCGCGATGCCTTCGCTTTTGCTGATGAGTCGGTCCAGATTGCCCTGCAACCGCTGATCGACCGATTAGGTACGCTGTTCCGCGATGTCAAGGAAATCGACATGGCCCTCGATGGTCTGGTCTCCTGGTCCAGGGCACAGCGCACCATCCAGCCCGCCGAAGGCTGGCAAAGCTTCTCGGACTGGATCGACAACCAGAACCCGCGCATGTCTTATACGGTTGCCCGAAACCTCTTTATCGCCTCCCAGACGTCACAGGACGACCTCAGCTGGGCGCAGCTGGTCCGCAGACAGGCCACGGCGAGGATGAAAACCCTTCTGGAACCGGGAACCATATTGTGCATGCCCACCACACCGTTCTGCGCCCCGTTGACCGGCCTGCCGGTCAGCCAGACCGATGAGCTGCGGATGCGGATCTCAGTACTGTGCTGTCACGGTGGTCTCACCGGTGTTCCCCAGGTCTCCATTCCAGGAACCACCATCGGCGAGGACAACGCCCCGGTCGGACTGTCGATCGTTGCCGGTCACCACCGGGACAGTGAACTGCTCGCCGTTGC
>CAJXBY010000270.1 GCA_913051905.1 uncultured Gammaproteobacteria bacterium
CGGCGGTGAAGTGTTCACGATCATGTTTGCAGACAGCCCGTATCTCGCTTTCGATGTGCGGGTTCAAAACACGCTTGATGGTTTACCGACAGTTCGAAGTTTCAAGCCCAGCGAATGGAATCATCAGCAAACTGCAGACAGGGCGATTTTTTGGGGAATTTATCTGAATGACCCTGCGTTTACCCGCTGATCATCGGCCTGTCTTGGCGACCTGAACAGTGAATGGATTGGCTGAACTTCTTGATGCAGTGAAAGACTTTTGAAGAGCACCGATACTGGTGATGCTCAGCAACAGCACAGTTGCAATCGCAATGGAACGACGGATAGAGGTGAGCTGCCCGCTGGGCGGCATGAATAGCCCTTCAGGCTACCCCTCTGATATGAACTCAAGGCCCGCCATATGGCCGATATAGTATTTCTCGTCCGACGAGTCTTTCTTCAAAACCACCTTGGTGTTCGTACCTTCGACAACCACTTCAAGGAACCGCTCGGATTTTTTCATTACCGTGGCATCAAGCGTTCTGTCGTTGTCCGTGCAGGTGAGTTTGACGAGTTTCATGGGTTCGTGACCTTCCGTTACAGGCGGCCTGGAGATGCTGCTTCACCGCCCGGGTTTGATCGCCGGATTCAGCCGCCTTTCAGCCGCTCGTCTTCCGGCACCTGGGGATCGTAGTAGGGAATGGTAGCGTGGCTTTCAGGCGCCTCCAGGTTTACGAAATCGGCACTGGACCGCTGAAAGACCTCGCGCTGGATCTCGTACCAGAAAGTCGGGGGGTCGTAAGACCCGCCCGCCGTGCCGGTGTAGTCCGGCAGGGCACCGACTTTCCACAACACGTTGCTACCGCACTCGGTGCAGAACTGGTTCTCGGTGGTGTTGCCCGATTCGGTCTGGTACGCGTAGGACTTGAGTTCGCCCTGCAGCACGGTGACATCCTCATGAGGAAAGTAGACCGATACCCCGAACGCGCTGCCGGAGCGCAGCTGGCAGTAGCGGCAATGGCAGGCACCGACTCGTTTGGGCGTACCACGGACCTCGAAGCGTACCGCGCCGCAGAGGCATCCCCCTTGGTGAACCGTATTCTCTTCCATGTCTCTCCAGAGCCTTTTCAGGCCGTCTTCAAACTGACTTCCCCCCGGATTACACCATCATGCCGTGCGGAACACGAGCCCTGGGCTAGAGAACCATCAGACCTATGGTTTTAGCCTTCAGCACGAAGGCTGTGTCAGTCACAGACCACGAGGTCGTGACCGAGGGTCGTCAGCCGGTCGACACCGGTGTCGGTAATGAGCACCGGGTCCCCCAGCGCCACTGCGAGTTCCGCATCCCAGTCAGCAAGGATGCCGTGCAGCATGAACGTCATGCCGGACTTCAGGATATGAGTATCAGTCGACTTGATGCGCAGGTTGTCGATCCAGGTGGGCGGATAGCCGATGCCGATACCGTAACCGCAGTGACGGGTCCGCCGATCGATGCCGTTGGCAAGATACACCTCGTGCATCACCTCGGCGACATCGGCTGTCGCCACGCCCGGTCCAGCGATTTCCAGGCCGGCCTGAAGCGCTTCTCTGAGAATGCCGTGCAGGCGCTGCTGCACGGCGACCGGCGCACCAATAGCTGCCGATCGCACACCGACCGCATGATAGCGCCGGAAACAGGCTCCGATTTCGAGATTAACCGGATCGTGAGTCTGGAGTTCCCGGCGAAGCGCTGCGCCATGGGTCTGATGCAGTGTGCGGGGGCCGGATTCGAGTGGCGGTGCCACCGCAGGAAACTCACCCCCGGCCGCGTAGATTGACTGCATCACTGCCCCGTGAACATCGCACTCACGGGCGCCCTCGTGCATCGCGGCAAACCCGGCCCGCATCCCGATGTCGAACAACGTGCCCGCCTCGCGCATACAGGCGACTTCCGCTGGAGACTTCTCAAGGCGAAGGTCGGTCAGAAGCGCTGAGGCATCAACGATACTCGCAGCGGCAAGGTGTGCCGTCAGCCGGTCATAGAACATCGGCAGCAGACCATGGGTCTGCAGTTCGACACCGATCCGGCAATCATTGATGTCAACGAATTCCCGCACAATAGTAGCGGTGACCTCGGTCGGATCGTTGTGGTGATCGTCATACCAGATGCGGATGTCTTCGGCCACGGACGTTTCACGAATAATGTGCGCATCCACTTCCCGGCAAAGATAAACCACCCGTGGATCATCCCGCGCGACGACCAGAACCTGGTAGTAGCTGTAGCCGATCTGGTCATAACCTGTGAGATAGAACATCTGGTCCTGGCCGAAGACCAGTACCACATCCAGATTCTGACCCGCCATTTGTTCGCGGACCCGCGCTAGTCGTGCATCGTATTCCTGTCGATCGAATGCCAGGTTCATCTAAACGACCTCCAGCGGTACATCGCCGCCGCCGACCAGTTGTTCCAGTCCATCGTCGGTGAGCGCCCAGGTGCCGCCCTGGATGATGCCGATGTTCTCGTGATCCATCTGCAGGTAGGCGTGGAGCACGAACACCATTCCGGGGGCCAGGGTTTCATCGAAGCCACGGCTGATCTGCAGAGTCTCCAGCCACACCGGAGGATAGGCCAGACCGATCCCGTAACCGAAGCGCATGTTGGCGTACGCTTCGAGTCCGGCACTGCGGAGAGGTGCCAGCGAGGTGGCCTCGACATCCGCTACGCGTACGCCCGCCCGGCAAGCGTCGATGCCGGCAGCAAGTGACGCCCGCGCCACCTCGTAGAGTTCGGCTGCCCGCTTGCTCGGGGTGCCGCAGGCCATGGTGTGCACGGCGGTGGCATGGTAGCGGTGTGAGACCCCGGCGAACTCGAAATGTGCGAGATCGCCGGTTTCAATGACCCTTGCCCTGGGTGTGGCATGGCCCCCCGGCGTGCGCGGACCACTGGCGATCTCGGTGGGAATAGCCCAGTAGTCACTGCCCGAACAGCGCATCGCGTTTTCGATTGCAGCAGC
>CAJXBY010000271.1 GCA_913051905.1 uncultured Gammaproteobacteria bacterium
ATCCAAATCGTCGAGCAGTCCGGGGGCAGAACGCCGGAACTCGAAACTGAGTGGTGTCACCAGAAATCCGAATGCCGAAGCAATGCCAGAGCCAGGCGGTATGATCACCTCGGAGACACCCAGTTTTGCTGCAACCCGCGCTGCATGGAGGGGGCCTGCGCCGCCCATTGCCACCATCGCGTAGCGCCTGGGATCGCGGCCCTTTTCCACAATATGAATCCTGGCCGCACTGGCCATGTTCTCACTAACGATATCGTAAATACCCCAAGCCGTCTCGGTCTGGCTCAGCGAAAGTGTTTGGCCGACACCGGCCATAGCGACCTGGGCTGCTTCAACGTCCAGCGCCATTCGTCCGCCGAGGAAATGGTCAGGATTAAGATATCCCAACAGGAGGTTGGCATCCGTAACTGTAGGATCAGTACCACCCAGTCCGTAACAGGCCGGACCCGGTTTGGCTCCAGCACTGTCTGGACCCACCTTTAACAGACCCAAAGAATCGACCCGGGCAATGCTTCCCCCACCGGCGCCGACTTCTATCATCTGAATCACCGGTGCCACGAGTGGTAGTCCGCTACCCCGCTTGAATCGATGTACCCGGGCACCCTCCATCATCGGGGCAATATCGGGCTTTCCATCCTCAACCAGGCAGACCTTGGCAGTGGTTCCGCCCATGTCAAATGAAATCAGATCGTCCTTTCCAACTTTTGCGCCAAAATAGGATGCCGCCAAACCGCCGCCTGCCGGACCGGATTCGACGAACCGAACTGGATTTGCAACGGCCACCTCCGGTGCGGCCAACCCGCCGGCAGAATGGATCAAGTGAAAATTCCCATCGAAACCCTGCTCCGAGATACGGTCAGTCAAGCGGGTGACGTAGTTGTCCATCAAAGGCTGTACGTAGGCGTTAACGGTAGTGGTCGATGTGCGATCAAACTCCCTCAGTTCCGGTTGCACATCGCAAGAGATTGACAGAATCAGATTCGGATAATTCTCCCTGATGAACGCGGCGACTTCTCTCTCGTGGCGGGGGTTTATGTAGGAGTGTAGGAAACATACCGCCAGAGACTCGATCCCCTGGTCGACGAGATAATCAGTTTCGCGGCGGACATCTTCCAGATTCAGCGGTACTATGATGTCGCCATCTCGGCTGACCCTTTCGCTGACCTCCCGCCGCAGGTAACGCGGCACGATCGGCTCGGGAAACTGAAGAAAAAGATCATGGATGTCGTAGCGCTGCTCGATCCCCATTTCAAGGATGTCACGAAATCCCCTTGTGGTCAGCAGTCCGGTCCGGGCGCCTCGTCTCTCGATCAGAGCATTGGTCACCAGGGTCGTCCCGTGCACCAAGTGATCGACATCGGAGAACTTAAGGCCTTTGTCAGAAAGAATCTCTCGCAATCCGGTCAAAGCGCCTACCGAGGGGTCGTCTGGCGTGGTCAGACATTTGTGCACTGCAATCTCGTTGGTCTCGGGATTGGACAGTACAAAATCAGTAAAGGTGCCGCCAATATCAAACCCCAAGCGGTATTTTCCAGTTCCGTCAGTCACGATTAAGATCTCCCCTTCGTTTGTAGCTTACACCCGCTTCATCTGTGTTTTGAGCCAGCCTGTATACGGCACCCTGTCAGTCGACTTCTTCGGCCTCTACCAATTAATCGACCTCGAGAATTATTTTCCCAAAGTTCTCGTTATTGTCCATCAACTGGTGGGCTTGATGTACGTCACGGAATGGCATGACGCAATGGATCACAGGGTCGATAGTACCGTCCATGTACTTCGGCATCCAGCGCTGTTCGACTCGAGAAACGATCCGACGTTTATCCTCCAGTTTCT
This sequence comes from uncultured Gammaproteobacteria bacterium, assembly GCA_913051905.1. Next base: position 1,834 of record CAJXBY010000271.1, read on the forward strand.
GTGCCCTCAGGGTAAATCCACACACCTTAAGCCTTTTCTTGAGCATCAGGCCTATGCTCAACTCACCCGTCTCACCCCGCAGTGCACCGACCAACACCAGTCGGCCAGCAGGTGACAACAACTCCAGATTGCGCGTCAAGTAATCACCACCGACCAGATCCTGAATCAGGTCGATAGCTGCCTCGCCAAGCAGGTTAATAGACTCGGCTACAAAATCCTGATTCTGGTAATTGATGCCAAAATCGCCACCAATCTGCTTAACCAGCTCGATCTTTTGGTCCGTTCCTACTGTAAACAGGACCCTTGCGCCAACGCTTTTTGCCATCTGGACTGCGGTTGTCCCCACACCACTTGCCCCGGCATGAACCAGAAAAGTCTGTCCGGACTCCAATTGACCCAGTTCAAATACCGTTTCATTCGTGGTACAGGCGACTTCCATCACGGCGGCGGCCTTCGCGAAATCCCAGTTTTCCGGAACCGGCAACGAGAGCCCTTCATCCGCTAGGCAATATTCTCCATAAGCGCCTTCGGCAACCAGCGCAAAAACGCGATCTCCTGCTTTAAACCTTTGAACGTCGGGACCAACGGCCTCGACTTCACCGGCAAGTTCCAGACCCGGCACATCACCTAGTCCCGGAGGCATGGGATAGAGTCCCTGGCGCTGGAGAGAATCGGCACGGTTCATACCGATCGCGCGAACCCTGATGAGCAGGTTCGACCCCTCCGGAACCGGTTTTATCCGATTCTGGAAGACCAGGGATGAACTGTCCCCGGGCGCTGAGATAGCGACAACCTGCATCGATGTCATGCGGCTTGAACCTGTCTTTACAAGGGCAATTATTATTTTACTGCAAGAGATATATTACGTTATTATCAAGTCAGGTGGAATCGTGGAGTGCGAGCGGACAAGATAACGGCACCCGGACAGGGTAAGGTAGGGTTAGCAATTCTAATTAACTGTCTCAAGTTACCGTGATAGCACAGGATTTGACCTGAAGTTTTCACCCAACTGGCCAAAACTGGAGAAAAGAGGAACTGACCAATGACATCACAGACCAAGAAACAAGCTGTAAATACGAACCGCAGAAAAATTCTCAAGGGTGTCGCCGGTACCACGGCACTCTCAACGCTAGGCTT
>CAJXBY010000272.1 GCA_913051905.1 uncultured Gammaproteobacteria bacterium
TTTGATAAATTACGTTAATATTAAACTTACCTTATACGCTAATGTACGATTTGTCCAGTCCCCAGATTCGGCACCAGGAAATCCGCCTGGAAAAGCCATGTTACAGGGGGCTCAAGCCCACAGCCTGGCGATTTATACTTGCAGGGGTTGTCCGATCCCGCACCGATCGTCCGCTACGCTGGAGTGAAACCATGAAGACCCTGCCCCGAACTTTGATCGGTGTGATTCTCTGGCTGGTCGCGAGCATCGGTCATACGGTGTATGCCGAGGACACTGCCGACACGGTCGTTCTGCCGGTGGAGGACCTCAAGGTCTTTGCTGAGATATTTGGCAAGATCAAGTCCGACTACGTCGAAGACATATCGGACAGTCAGCTGCTCAATGATGCGATCAAGGGCATGTTGGGGGGTCTGGATCCCCACACCGTCTACCTAGATCCGGAATCCTACCGGGAAATGAATATCGACACGCATGGGGAGTTTGGCGGTCTGGGACTTGAGGTCACCCTGGAAGACGGTGTGATCAAGGTGGTCGCGCCCATTGACGGGACGCCAGCCGACAAGGCCGGCCTGAAGGCGGGAGACCTGATCATCAGTCTTGACGGCATCAAGGTCGAAGGGCAGTCGCTGGATGAAGCGGTGTCGCTAATGCGCGGTGAGCCCGGTTCCGAGATCGTCCTGACGATCGTGCGCAAAGACCGTCCACAGTCTTTCGATGTAACGCTCGAAAGGGCCATCATCCACATCGAGAGTGTCCGCGGCCAACTGATTGACGAGGGATTTGGTTATGTCCGGGTCAGCCAGTTCCAGATCGACACAGCTGGGTCTCTGCGCCGTGAGTTGGTGCGTCTGGCGAGCGAAGCGGACGGCGCATTACAGGGCCTGATTCTGGACCTGCGCGATAATCCGGGCGGTGTGCTGGACGGCGCGGTGGAAGTCAGCGATACCTTCCTGAGAAATGGTCTGATTGTCTCCACACGCGGGCGCATTGCTGATTCCAAGGTGACCTTTAGCGCGACACCCAAGGATTATCTCGGCGGCGCGCCACTGGTGGTGCTCGTGAACAGCGGGTCCGCCTCGGCATCCGAAATCGTGGCCGGTGCCTTGCAGGACCACGGCCGGGCCCTGATCCTGGGAACCCGGACCTTCGGCAAAGGTTCGGTTCAGACCATCCTGCCGATGCACAACGGCGCCGCGCTGAAAATCACAACGGCGCGCTACTACACGCCCAACGACCGCTCTATACAGGCCACCGGTATTACCCCTGACGTGATCAGCAGTGTCCGCAATCGGAGCGCAGACCAGCGCCAGGGATCCCACAACCGGCTTCGTGAATCGGACCTTTCGGGTCACCTGGAAAACGAGTCCGAGGGCGGCGGAACGGCGGCCGGCGTTGAGCAAGATAGCCTCGAAGCGCGCGATGCACAGGTTCGTGAAGCGCTGAATATTCTGAAAGGGATGGCAATCACTGCTCAGGCATCGTCGTGAACGCCTTGGGCCGGGTTGATCCGGCTACCGCACCGCAGCGGGAGCGCTTTACGGGGTATTGAGAATGCACTCCCAGGAGCGCAGCGCTGCCTCCCGGGCACCCTCGATCCGCCACATCGCGCCTTCCGTCATGACGGTTGTCGGTTTTTTCTTGTTGGGGTCCTTGCGGGCTTTGCCCGACCAGTACATCCGATGGGCACTGGCTGGATCACAGTCCGTTCCGCTGTAGATCGAACAGTATTCAAATCCGATTTGTGCCACGCGGTAGACATCGACTGACACCGGCAGGTTGAAGCAGCCTGCCCGGTTCCGGTTGGGCAGCAGGTACAGTTCCCGCTGCTGATTCTGACTGTTGACATTATAAAAGCGGATTGAAGCGGCGGGACTGTCAGGCTGGGGGTCAGAAGATTGGCAGGCCGTCTGCAACAGGACGGCAGCAAAGGCGATGACGTGGCAGAGGGCTGGTCGAACCGGAGGACGCAGGCTCAGTTCCACTCAAAGATCTTCCACAGCGGGATGGTCGAGAGCGGTTCAAGGTCCCGCTCTGGATCCAGGAACGAACCGTCACCCGAGCGGTCTTCAATCACCTGATCGGGACCCCGTTCGTGAATGACCAGCACGGACTTCAGCTGCCCGAGGATCCGGCGTTCCTGGACCGGGTAACCCGCCTCGTGTTTGATGGTCTCCGTCTGCCCCGAAACAACCGCTTTACCGATGTCGGCAGACTGGGAATACCCCTGGCTCGGACCGAGCACGAACCCCAGAATGAGCAGGGTCGTAACGGTTTGTTGAATCTTGATCATCGGGCCTCCCTGACCACTCCAGCATTGTCTGTGGCGGATGCGTCGGAACAGCTATCATCGGCCACTGTTGCCTGTCATGCAAGCGGGGTGTCGCATATCATGCTGCGTGGTTGGGTCGTATACTTCTTGACAGCAATAGGTGACGGTCTCCCGGCAGACCCTCCAACGAACTAACTTTAACTGGTGTCGACTGTGTCCGAGAAACTGGTACTGGTAGACGGCTCTTCCTATCTCTACCGGGCTTTTCATGCCATGCCGAACCTCACGAACTCCCGAGGTGAGGCAACCGGGGCGGTGTACGGCGTGGTTAACATGTTACGCCGGCTGATTAAAGAACAGTCCACCACATTTCTGGCCGTGGTGTTCGACGCGCCCGGCCCGACTTTCAGGGACGAACTGTATCCCCAGTACAAAGCCAACCGGCCGCCAATGCCCGATGAGCTGCGCTGTCAGATCGAGTTGGTGCATAAGGTGATCGAAGCGCTTGGGCTGCCGTTGCTGTGCATCCGTGGTGTAGAGGCCGATGATGTGATGGGTACGCTGGCAGTCGCCGCGACCCGGGAGGGCATGAAGACGGTCCTGGTGAGCGGCGACAAGGACCTCGCTCAACTGGTGGATGAAAATGTCGTACTGATGGACACTATGA
>CAJXBY010000273.1 GCA_913051905.1 uncultured Gammaproteobacteria bacterium
CGAGACAAAAGAGCGAACGGGTGTCGAGATGGAAGCACTGATGGCGGTGCAGGTCACATTGCTGACGATTTACGACATGTGCAAGGCCGTTGACCGGACAATGACGATTCACACCGTGCGCCTGCTGGAGAAGTCAGGTGGCAGGTCGGGACACTGGAAACGGGATAGTGAGCGCTCAGACTGACGTCATCGTTCAGCCTAGTTGCGAGGACGAATACGATCCTGGCCTCCTTCCGGTCAGCGTCGCCCTGACTCGAATCGCCGAGACGGTCACGCCGCTCAGCGATGTTGAACAGGTTCCGGTACGGGATGCGCTTGGGCGTATCCTGGCCGAGGCAGTGCTTTCTCCGGTGGACGTACCCAACCATACCAATTCGGCCATGGATGGATATGCCCTGGCGGCCTCCGATCTCGGGATTGAAAAGCTGGCCGTCATAGGGACCGCCTGGGCCGGCAGGGCTTACCCAACAGTAGTGTCTGCAGGTCAATGCGTGCGCATCATGACCGGTGCCGTCATTCCCGAAGGCTGCGACACCGTGGTCATGCAGGAACACGTTGAAAGCAGTGACAACCATATCCGTATTGCACCGGGTCAGAAGGCCGGACAGCACGTGCGACAGGCCGGTGAGGATCTCGCTGCTGGTGCCCTGGCCCTTGCCGCCGGCCGGAGAATGCAGCCATCGGATCTTGGCCTCGCTGCGTCGTTGGGAATCGGTGAGTTGCGGGTGCTGCGTAAGCCGCGCGTTGCATTTTTCTCAAACGGCGATGAACTCCGATCAATCGGAGAACCGCTAGCGCTCGGTGAGGTCTACGATTCGAATCGCTATACCCTGCACGGCATGCTCACCAGGCTCGCTGTGGATTTCATTGACCTGGGTGTGGTTCCCGACGATCGTACGCGGATCCGAGACACGCTACTCCACGGTGCGAGCATGGCGGATGTGGTCATTACGTCTGCTGGTGCTTCAGTGGGAGAAGCCGACTACGTCAAAGACATTCTGGATGAGATTGCCGAGGTTAATTTCTGGAAATTGGCCATGAAACCCGGCAGACCGCTGTCATTCGGCCGGATCGGTGAAGCGCTTTTCTTTGGTCTGCCCGGCAACCCGGTCTCGGTGATGGTGACGTTCTATCAGTTCGTGTTGCCTGCTCTGCGCCGGCTGATGGGTGAGAAAGCCTGTGAACCCCTTCGACTGCCGGCCCGGACCCTGAACCGTCTGAAGAAAAAACCGGGCCGTACCGAGTACCAGCGCGGTTACCTGGTTCAGGATGAACACGGCGAACTGACGGTCAGTACAACGGGCGATCAGGGTTCCGGGGTACTGAGCTCAATGAGCCAGGCCAATTGTTTTATTGTTCTGGATATGGACAGTATGGGTGCCCAGGCTGGAGAAACGGTGACGGTCGAACCTTTCGCGAGCCTGGCCTGAAAACGGAGCATGTCGCGGCGCCGTGCGAGAGGACGTTGAGCGCTGGGAGACGAAGTACCGCAAGGCCGATCCGGAGCCCGACCACCGGATCGATTCCCTGCTTGAATCCCAGCAGCATCATCTGAACGGTAAAGGGACAGCTCTCGACCTGGCGGCTGGCGCCTGCCATGCAGCCGTCTTTCTCGCCCGCCTTGGTTACGACACACTGGCCGTGGACTGCAGTCAAACGGCGCTCGCCATCGGTCAGAGACTGGCCCAAAGAATGAGAACAGAAATCCGTGTGCGGACGGCAGACCTCGATGGTTTTACAGTCCCATCCTCAGCCTACGATGTGGTGGTCTGTTTCAGATATCTCGACCGGGATCTGTTTCCTGCGATGGCAGCATCGCTGAAGCCCCACGGATTGTTGTTCTACAAGACCTTCAACGTTCATCACCTCAGATCGTCACCGTCCTTCAACCCGGCCTATCTTCTTGAGTCTGGCGAACTGCGGCAGGTGTTCGGTGATTTGGAACCGATCGATCTGGAGGACGGCGAAGACCCGGACCAGGGAGTATCCTGGATCGTTGCCAGGCGGCCGTGATACTGTGACTGTTGCCGGCATTCGGCTGTTGGCGGTCTGGCTTTCTCTGGCGTTGGGTGTTCCGGCTTAAAGCGGTGATTACCCAGTGGGCGATGCCCGCACAATGTGGCAATACTGCAACCTGCCGGGTTCTTATCGTCACTGGAACCAGATCTTTCCGGTACGCCGTGTGGCTCACCAGCCCGGCCATATCTCCCGGATACCCTATGGTGCGCCGCTCGGCACCTTGACCCACGCGTTCGGTGAAGAAAAACGAACCCTGGATGATTACATCACCCGGGCGCGCACAACAGGTCTGATCGAATTACTCGCAGATCCCGTCGATCAGTACGTGGCTGAACTGACTGAATCTCCCTAGGGTACTGATCCGGCCTGGCGAGGGCGGCTACGCTACCCATTGAACGGACCCGCTTCCCTAGGCCACATGCTTGAAGGTCTTCAACCCGGTGTGTTGCGCGCTACCCAGCGCTCGCCTTTGTCGCCGGCAAGTCTCTCTTTCTTCCAGAAAGGCGCAGTGGACTTCAATGCTTCCATGATCTCTCGGCAGGCATCGAAAGCAGCACTTCGGTGAGCCGACCATACGGCAACCAGCACAATGTCTTCTCCCGGGGTGATCTCACCGACCCGGTGAATCACCAAAGCATCGATCAGGCCGTGCGATTCACATGAGGCACTGACCAGCGTTTCAAGCTGCCGCTCGGTCATTCCGGGGTAGTGTTCCAGGACCATGGAGCGTACGCTGTCGCCCTCGTTGTAATCGCGCATGGTTCCCACGAAGACGGCACACGCACCACTGCGACCAGAATCAGAAAGGTGCTCGCGATAAGCGGTCAATTCCTGCCAGGGAT
>CAJXBY010000274.1 GCA_913051905.1 uncultured Gammaproteobacteria bacterium
ATGACGACCAAGACAAACACCGACAGCAAGCGGCGGCCGAATGCAGCATCAATAACAGATCCATTATTCATCAGGTGTCCACCCAGCATCTCGACTGCCTGTATGGTCGCACCGGCCGACAGAATGACAGACGCCAGAACCGCGATCTGCAGAGTGTCGAAGACCAGATCCTGGGCATTGGATTCACTCACGCCTTGAAAGATACTTTTCTTGAATGACTGCCAGTGGGATACGACGAAACTGATCACAGCAACCAGTGAGGCGAACCAGAACAAGACATTGGAGAAATGAATCCTCGGTATATTGTCGAGCAGGTACTGCTCGAAAGGCTGGTAGAAGAGCAAAAAGATGATCAAAATCACGATCACAATCAGCCCAATCCATCTGCGTGGGCTGTGCCAACGACTGCTGGGCTCTTCCATAGGGTACGGGATCCTATTGCGTTGCCGGGAACGCCTCATGCTCACGGCAGGAATGGTAACTCACGACACGTCAGGCACTAATGATAGTGCAGCCGGTGTGCTATGCCAAACGTTCTACGCACCGGGGCCCACATCCGTCCCGTCAGCGGGGCACTTGCAGGCCCGCCAGCCGGATTTGCTCAGGAGTGTGCCGGGTCTTCCCGAGGGTGGTGTTCTGTTGTAGATTTGTCCGGCTTCAGACCCAGACAACCGCAGGCCAGGCGGACAGGGATCAGCACCGGTAGTTTCTGGCAGAAAAAGGAGAGAACGGACCTATATGTCTATTCGCCTCGGTATCGATGTTGGCGGAACCTTTACGGACCTGTTGCTGTTTGACGAGGTCAAAAAAGAGTTCCACCTTCACAAGACCCCGTCGACCCCCGATGACCAGTCATTGGCTATCCTCAAGGGTGTCGATGATCTTCTGGACCAGTCCAGGGTATCCGCTGACCAGATCCGGTCACTCCTGCACGGTACGACAGTCGGAACCAATATCGTACTCGAGGGAAGCGGGGCCCGGGTCGGCCTGCTCGTCACAGAAAACTTTGAGCAGGTGCTGCACCTGGCGAGGTCCCAGACGCCCGGACCGCTCGCCGGCTGGATCACCATGCAGAAACCCGCCCCCCTGGCTGACCTTGAACTCACACGCGGAATACCCGAACGGATCAATGCCCGGGGCCAGATTATCCAACCATTGGACGAGATTCGTGCCCGCGAGCTGATCGATGAACTGGTGGACCACGGCGCGGAGTCGATCACGATTTCTCTGCTGCACGGCTACCTCAACCCCGTCCACGAGCGGAAACTACGTGACGTGATAACGGGAACCTACCCCGATCTGCCTGTCTCGATATCTTCAGACATCCTTCCCGAATTTCGCGAATACGAACGCACGCTGGTCACGGTCATGAACGCTTATATACGGCCGCAGATGCGCGGGTACCTGACCGGTCTCAAACAGAAGATCGAAACCCTGAATTCCACCCCCAGGCTGCATATTGTCCGTTCCGACAGCGGCCTGATGGGCATCGAGCACGCGATGGAGTCCCCCGTCCATACACTGCTTTCTGGGCCGGCCGGGGGTGTGGGCGGCGCAGCGTATTTGTCCCGACTCGTGGGGCACCCGGATACAGTCGGCTTCGATATGGGCGGCACTTCTACCGACATCTCCCTGATTCGTGACGGCCACCCTACCGCATCCCGACAGACAGCAATTGGGACATATCCGGTCAAAATCCCTTCAGTCGAAGTCCACAGCGTCGGGGCAGGTGGCGGTTCCATCGCCCACGTCCCGATGACCGGTGCTTTAAGGGTGGGGCCCGAAAGCGCCGGTGCCGTCCCGGGACCCGCCTGCTACGGCAAAGGTGGCACAGCGGCCACCGTTACCGATGCAAACGTCGTTCTCGGACGACTGCCCGACTCCCTTCTCGGAGGGGAAATGCCCCTTGATATTAGAGCCGCCGAAAATGTCGTCGGTGCAGTTGCGCGACAACTCGGCCTGGATGTTTTCGAAGCGGCCCAAGGCATCATCGACATTGTCAATGAGAACATGTTTGGCGCTCTGCGCCTGACTACTGTCCAAAAGGGGTTGGATCCGCGGAACTTCGGTCTGGTGGCCTTCGGAGGTGCAGGTCCGCTGCATGCCAATGCTCTGGCGATGCTCGGTCGCTGCTATCCGGTGATTGTTCCGCCCACGCCGGGTGTGCTGTCAGCCCTCGGTTTCCTTCAGGCCAGTGTCCGCAACGAGGCGACCCGCAGCGTTATCCGGAACCTCCATGATATCAATCCGGAGGAACTGGCCGACATCGTATCCGGTCTGACTGATAACATCAGGGACTGGCTCGCCGGTGAGGATATTGCTGTCCAAGATCAGACTTTGCAGCATGAGATCGACATGCGTTACCTTCGCCAGGGCTATGAGTTGTCGTTGTCTTTTCAGCCTGACAACATCAACCAGACAACACTACAGGACCTGGGTGACCGCTTCCATGTTCTGCACGAGCAGCACTACGGGTTTAGGGCAGACTCGGTCGTGGAGATCGTCAATGTGCGTGTGATCGGTCTGGGTAAAGTGGCCGATATGACCCCGCCCAGAGCCCAGCCTGGCGGTGCCGATCCAGCCGCCGCCCTGACTGAAGAACGACAGGTTTTCTTCGACGGCACATCATTTACCACGAAAATTTACGAGAGAGCTCAATTGACAGCGGGAAACGAAATCAACGGTCCAGCGATCATCAGCCAGACTGATTCGACCACACTGATCCACCCGGACCATGCGGCCAGGGTCGATGAACACCTGAATATTCTGATCCAGCCCCAGATACGGGCTGCCTAGACCCGGTACTAGCGAGGCGATATCCGTGAGCAGTAAATCAGCATCACT
>CAJXBY010000275.1 GCA_913051905.1 uncultured Gammaproteobacteria bacterium
GCTCGGCGAACAGATCCGCAGCACGCTGGCGCAGCTCCACCAGGCGATGCCTTCATCCATGTAGAATTGTGAAGCGTCCTGGTGCCCCTCCAGCCGCCGCAGGAGGTCCTTTTACTCTTCCCGCCAAGGCGACGGACTTCTGCGCGTAGAGGCGTTCACCGACCTTTCCGTGTCCCCTGGTTACCGCTACTGCTAATCCTGTTCCTGGTTTCAGCATCTGGTTTTATCAGTATGGTCACCCTCCAGATCCCGCAGGACGCGGCCGTCGGAATCGCGTTTATTCTGCTGGCGTTACCCGTTTATTTCCTCTTCAAGTCCAGCCACAAAACGTCCCCCGGCAACGTGTCAGCCAACATGGATGATTGACGATCCTCGCAAGTCGACTTCCAGCGGCCGATCGTCGTCCGTGCGGCGAACGCCACTTGAAAACGGGTAACACCGGAACAGGGAGGACACGGTTCGCCTGGCATGGTAGAACTCGACGTTCACCCAACAAGCCAAATGCTGGAAAGGACGTCGACATGGCGGCCGTTGAGGGCTGTATCGCCAAGATGCTGACCGAATGGGGCGAAACCGTACAGTATGCCCTGCCGATCGGCGACACGCAGGTGGCGATGAACTCCTGCATTGGAGAGCGCATCTGTCTCGAGTATCTGGGCCTGATCGAGTGCATTTATTGCGGCCGGAAGATCAAAAAGAGCTTCAATCAGGGATATTGTTTTCCTTGCGCGCGGGCCCTGGCTCGCTGCGACATGTGCGTGGTCAAGCCCGAGACCTGTCATTACCAGAAGGGTACCTGCCGGGAACCCGAGTGGGGTGAACAGCATTGCCTGATCCCGCACACGGTTTATCTGGCGAATTCATCGGGCATCAAGGTCGGGATCACCCGCCAGGTGCAACAGCGCACCCGCTGGATGGACCAGGGTGCCACCCAGGCGCTCCCGGTGCTTGCGGTCGACACGCGCCTGGATGCCGGGAATGCAGAAGTCGCGCTCAAACGGTTCGTTTCAGACAAGACCGACTGGCGCAAGATGCTAAAGGGAACCCCACCGCTACAGGACCTGCGGCAAGTCCGCGACGATCTCTTCGGACAAAGCGGCGACACAGTTGACGGCCGGCGGCTCCCCGCAGAGGAAATTCTCGAGATCAATTACCCGGTCCTGAAATTTCCCGACAAGGTGCGCGCCCACAACCTGGACAAGTCACCGATCCTGGAGGGGATGTTGATGGGCATCAAGGGCCAGTATTGGATCCTGGACGAGGTAGTGATCAACATCCGCAAATACGCCGGTTATCGAATTCGACTCACCACCGCATAATCGTGGGTGGGGCGCGTCACGTCCGTTGATCACCGAGGGTTTTGCGACCGCTGCCCGTGCGCGCTATGCGATCACTTCGGGCACCGCTCGACCGTGCAGGCCAATCGGAACCGTGTTGCCAGATTGGTCGAGCACGGTCTGATCGGGATCAAGGCCCACCAGCTGATAGATGGTCGCCACATGATCGGCCGAGCTCACAGGCCCGTCGATGGGCCAACCGGCCTGATGATCGCTCTTGCCATGAACGTAACCGCGTTTCACACCACCACCGGTGAGCAGGATAAATCCGCATTGGGTCCAGTGGTCGCGGCCGGCCGCATTCTTGTTGACTTTCGGAGTGCGCCCCATTTCGCCCATCACTACAACCAGTGTCGAATCGAGCAGGCCGCGGGCGTCCAGATCCTCGATCAGGGCCGTGTAATTCTGGTCGAGGGTCGGTAGGTTGAAATTCTTGAGCAGGTGAAAATTGTTCGAATGGGTATCCCACTGCCCGGCACCAATCTTGCCATGCAAAGCCGACTCGGTGGTAACCCCAACAAAGCGAACTCCCGATTCGACCAGCCGTCTAGCGGTCAGCATGCAGGATCCAAACAGGTCCCTGCCGTAGCGCTCGCGAACCCGCCGCGGTTCTTCCGACAAATCAAAGGCCCGCCGGGTCTTGTTCGAGGTCAACAGATCATAAGCGTAACGCTGGTGGTCTGCGAAGCTGCTGATTGCCGAATCCTTCTCTGTCGCGGTGAGCTGATCACCAAATTGCTGGAGCAGTGAACGGCGACGATTCAGCCGGTCAAGTGTGATCGGCGGCAGTTGATCGAGCAGCGGCATGCTTGGTTCGGCCAGAGGCGTCGGCGGATCCACATGGGCGTTGCGCCCTGCAGTTTCTTCGTCAAATCGCGCTTCATAGGTCGTAAACACGGGATCGTATTGCCGTCCCAGGAACCCTCCATAGGGCCCTGCGCGGTATCTTCCCTGGCTGTGGCCCGGATGAGACGGCATCCACACATAGGCTGGCACATCGCCTGCGTGGAGCCCAGCGTGGTGCATCACGGCACCGATGCTGGGGTGATCCGTCCGTTTGGCAATATTATTGACAATCACCGGACCCGAGTATCCGGTCAACATGTTGTATGGACTGTGGGTGTTGTAGAGATGGGTGTGCGTACGGATTAGTGTCGACAGATGCATCGTCCGGGCGGTCAACGGGAGATGTTCACAAACCTGCAAACCGGGCACGCTGCTACTGATCGGAGTGAACTCACCGCGGATCTCCGCCGGTGCATCGGGCTTCATATCAAACATATCGATATGGCTGGGTCCACCGATCAAATTCACCAGGATCACCGCTTTGGCCGGGCCTTCCGAGCGTGGCTGACGATCCTCCGACGCTACCAGTCGGTCAAGTGAAAGTCCCAGCGTCGAAAGGGCGCCGACGCGCAGGACCTCACGCCGCGTCGTGCCATCGCACATTCTTGATGATGCGCCGAGTACGCTTAACATCGTGCCTCCCG
>CAJXBY010000276.1 GCA_913051905.1 uncultured Gammaproteobacteria bacterium
TTCAATTTTCCAGCCATCGTGAACTTCGGGGTCGAAAAGGCGCGAGGTGAGCACGTGGTGCTGATGAACAACGACATACAGGTCATCAACAGCGACTGGCTTGAAGCGATGCTGGAGCATTCGCAACGTCCCGAGATCGGGGCGGTCGGGGCGAAACTCTATTTTCAGGATGACACCATACAGCACGCCGGGATCATCGTGGGTATCGCTGGTTATGCCGGTCATTCACACAAGCACTGCACCGGATCCACAAGTGGTTACCTTAATCGGCTGAACGTGGTTCAGAACATGTCGGCGCTCACGGGTGCAATGATGATGTGCAGCAAGCAGATCTATCAGTCCATCGGCGGGTTTGATCAGGAGACTTTCGGAGTCGCCTGTAATGATGTCGACTTCTGCCTCCGGTTGATCGAAGCCGGTTACCGGAATGTCTTCACTCCCTATGCTAGAGCCTATCATGTGGAATCGGCGAGTCGGGGCTACGAAGATACACCGGAGAAAAAGGATCGGTTCCAGTGGGAAGTCGCACAGTTTAGGGCCCGGCACCAGAAGATTCTTGCCTCTGGTGATCCCTACTACAATCAAAACCTGTCCCTGGAGAGTGAAGTCATGACCTTCAAGCCGGTTTCATCTCCAGAATCCGGTTCAGAATCGGTAGCCTGAACCGATTCCTCCTCGAAACTCAGGGCGCCCTGACGCCGTTGGGTCCCTGGACCTTTGATTTGCCTTTCTTTCATCCCTTAAAGGGTGGGAGAATGGTGCTGGCAACCTGCTATTGACAAAATGCCGGTTCACGACATCGCGAACCAGGTGGCGTCTGCGAGGAGGAAACCGTGGAATACGATATCCTGATCAAGAATGGAACGCTGATTGATGGAACGGGCGGTCCCGCGGTACCGGGAAACCTTGCGATCAGCGGGGGGCGGATTGCCGGGGTTGGCGATGTGGATGGTCTGGCCAAGCGGGTGATCGACGCCGACGGTGCAGTGGTCGCACCAGGCTTTATCGACCCACATACGCACTACGATGCACAGATCTGCTGGGATGGTGCGGTGACACCTTCTTCCTGGCACGGGGTGACCAGCGTGGTCATGGGCAACTGCGGGGTGGGCATAGCACCCTGCCGGCCAGACGCCCGGGAGATTGCGATGCACGATCTCGTCAATGTCGAGGCGATTCCCTACGGTGTCCTTGAAGAGGGAATCACCTGGGACTGGGAGACTTTTCCTGAGTACATGACCGCTGCCCAGGACCGTGCACCGGCTCTGAATCTTGCTTTCCTGGCACCACTCACACCCTTCCGCCATTATGTGATGGGCGGAGCATCCCTTGAGCGATCGGCAACACCTGAGGAAACCGAACGGATCTCGGCACTTCTGGGCGAGGCAATGGACGCCGGGGCATTCGGATTTTCGAGTACGATTCTCAATCAACATCTTGGCTTCGAAGGACGACCGCTGGCTTGTCGTAATGCCAGCCGCGACGAAATGAAGGCCTATGCGGGGGTTCTCAAATCGCGCGGCAAAGGTGCTATTGAGATCGCATTGACCCGGCAGATCGGTGTGCTTGAAGACGAACAGTGTGAACTGCTCGATTTTCTGCTCGATCACAGTGGTCGTCCGGTGACGTTCATTGCCCTGTTTGATCGGGATGATATCTCTGAGGCGGTACGGGACACTCTGCGACGTGCCGCACCGATGATCAGAAAAGGTGCAAGGCCGCAGACTTCTCCACTGCCTTTAACCCGTGAGATCAACATGCGCAGTCCATTTTCCTTTGCGGCTTTTCCATCATGGAAACGGGTGTTTCAGGATACCTCCAAAGATGCCCAGCTGGCCGTCTACCGGGATCAAGTATTTCGAGATCAATTTCGGGAAGAGCTGAAAAATCCGCTTGCCTTTGGTAACTGGGAGCGAATTACGCTGCACGAAGTCCGGTCGCCGGAACTTAAACCGCTGGAAGGGCTGTCCGTAGCCGAGATCGCCCGTGCTCAGGGGCAGGACGGGGTGGATGCGTTTCTGGATACGGCGGTCGCCGATGATCTTGCCTGCGAATACACCATGGCGTCATTCAATACCCGGGTAGACCGTATGGCCGAACTGCTGAACGATCCCAGCATACTGATCGGACTGGGTGATGGTGGTGCCCATGTGGATATGCTCTGTGACTCTGGCTATCCGACCTACCTGCTCGGCACGTGGGTGCGGGAACGCAAGGTCCTTTCACTCGAAGAGGCTGTGCGCCGACTGACTTCAGACCCCGCGAAACTCTTCGGAATCTCTGATCGCGGCTGGCTGCGTGCCGGGCTGGCAGCGGACGTTGCTATCTTTGATCCGGATACGGTCGGCTCTTCAAACCGCGGAGAGCGCCGCTACGATCTGCCGGGCGGCGGCAAACGCATGGTCATGCCCTCACGCGGTGTGGCCTACACCCTGGTCAACGGCGAGGTGGTCTATGACCATGGTGAGATCGTCGCAGACAACGCAGGCCGCGTACTGAGATCCTGACCTGATACCGGACGAAATCGATCACTAGACCAAAGTACAAGATGGTAGGCTCGTTTATAGAATCCAAGAGGTTAGACACTATAACTAGATGGGCGATCAAGATATCGCTTTTAGGGAGAAGGATACATGTCTGACGATAAAGTCGAACGCAAAGTTACGGTGATTCTGGCCACCGATGTGGTGGGTTACAGCAGCAAGATTGAGCAGAACGAAACCGAGACCCTGCAGACGCTCAAGGCCTGCCGGGAGATCATCGAAGGATTGATCGGTGAACACCAGGGCAGGGTCTTCAACACTGCCGGGGACTCG
>CAJXBY010000277.1 GCA_913051905.1 uncultured Gammaproteobacteria bacterium
TGACACAGGACGGCCGTATCGCCCGGCAACTGATCGGTCCCGAGAGTAACGTCGAAAAAGAATACGCTGTGCGGCTGAACGAAGTACCTTCGGAAAGCACCCTAACCCGACTCAACGGCGAGATGATCCTGGATGGGCGACATCTCAAACCGGTCACGGTGTCGAGTACAGGCGAGCGTACCCTGCATTTTGTGCTGACCGAAGGCAGAAAACGTCAGATCCGCCGAATGTGTGACCTGGTTGGCCTGACCATCGTGTCTCTGACACGAATCCGGATCGGACAGGTAGGCCTGGGCGAACTCCGCCGGGGTCAGTGGCGCTATCTCCAGCAAGACGAGCATTTCTGAACCGTGAACTCCTACCGGGCCATTCGACCGCTATTGTTCTCGCTCAGTCCAGAGACCAGTCACGAATTCGCCCTGGCTTGTCTGGGCACCTTGGGCCGACTGGAAACTCTTCGACATTACTTCACCGGATTGCGTGGTGGGCCAGTACCGGCCCGTCCGGTGAACGTTATGGGCATTCAATTCCAGAACCCGGTTGGACTTGCAGCCGGACTGGATAAACACGCCCGGGCTGTTGATGGTCTGGCTTCGCTCGGGTTTGGTTTTCTCGAGCTTGGTACCGTAACGCCGCTGCCTCAGCCCGGTAACCCACGGCCCAGGCTTTTTCGTCTGAAACGGGCACAGGCACTGGTCAATCGCAATGGATTCAACAGTGTCGGGCTGGGCCGTTTCCTGTCCAATCTGGCCCGGCACCGCCGCGCTCTTCCGATCGGCATCAACATCGGTAAAAACACTGCGACACCGCTGGCCGGCGCAGAGGCGGACTACCGCGCCTGCCTGCGGGCCGTCTATGGCATCGCCGACTACATCGCTGTCAATCTGTCGTCCCCCAATTCACCGGGACTGCGGGACCTGCAGGGGGAGCAAGCGCTCGACCGGCTGCTCGCCGCACTTAAGACCGAACAGACCCGCCAGGCGGACCGTCACGGGCGCTACACGCCCCTGGCTGTCAAGATCTCTCCGGATCTTGAAAACCAGGATATTGAGCGCATCGCCCGGACCCTGATGCGACAGCGCATGGATGCGGTTATCGCAACCAACACCACAACCACCCGCCCGGGTACGGCAGGCCGCGACCCTAAATCCCGGGAGTCTGGCGGATTGAGCGGTGCACCTTTGGCTGCGCTCTCAACCGTTACGATCAGCCGACTCTCCCAGACACTGGATGGCAGCCTGCCGATCATCGGTGTGGGAGGAATTCTGAGCCCACAGGATGCCCAGGAGAAATTCCACGCCGGCGCAAGCCTCGTACAACTCTATACTGGCCTGATCTACCAGGGACCATCGGTGCTCCGCAACATTCTTGAAGAACCCGCCCCATGAATGGCGAACGGACGATCGGTTCTGACTGAACCGGCAGCAGTCCGTCAGTGTGATCGAAATCTACCGTCAACCACGAACCGTATTTTCGCGTCTGGCATCCAGCGGAAGACACCTGGCGCCACGAATTTTCTGATCAAGGCCCGATAAGTGGAGGGGAAGGCGTTAGAATCCCGGGTTGGACGCGGAGCCGTGTGGCTGACACCGCCGGATCTGATGTCCTGTTCAAATCCAAGGAGGTCAGTAACCACGTGCGAACCCGTTTCTCCAGCAATACACCCGTATCGGCACGCCTGACCCCCGAGGCGGTCGAACCCAGGTTCCAGGTCGCCGATTATGCGGTGCTGATGAAACCCAGGGTAATGTCGCTGGTTGTGTTCACTGCCCTGGTCGGATTGTTACTCGCACCCGGCAGCATCGACCCCTGGACTGGAACTGCTGCGATCGTATTCATTGCCTTTGGAGCCGGCGCGGCCGGGGCCATCAACATGTGGTACGACCGCGACATCGACGCGCAGATGCGGCGAACCATGCAGCGTCCCCTGCCGGCTGGACGTATGCAGCCCGGCTCTGCCCTCATTTTCGGCACGTTGATGGCGGTGGGCTCCGTGCTTGCCATGGCGATCTATGTCAATCCGGTCGCGGCTGCCCTGCTACTGACCACCATCGGCTACTACGTCTTCGTCTATACCGTTTGGCTCAAACGAATCACTCCGCAGAACGTGGTCATTGGTGGGGTTTCCGGTGCGCTGCCGCCGATGGTGGGCTGGGCTGCTGTTACCGCTGACATTGCCCTCGGAGGAATTGCACTTTTTCTGATCATCTTTCTCTGGACACCGCCGCATTCCTGGGCCCTAGCTCTCTTTCGAAGGGGCGATTACGAGGCTGCCGGGGTACCGATGCTGCCGGTGGTCGCCGGTGAGCGTGCCACCCAGAAACAAATGCTTGCCTACACGGTCTTGCTGCTGCCGGCCTCACTGCTACCGGTGGCTATCGGCCTGTCAGGAATTCTCTATACTGGTGTCGCCATACTCTTCGGCACCGGCTTCGCCTTTTACACCCTGAAACTTTGGCAGGCCGACCGGACACCGGAGAACCCACAGGCAGGCAATCACGCTGCCCGCAAACTGTTCTTTTTCTCCATCCAGTATCTCTTCGCCCTCTTTCTCGCTCTGCTGATCGATCAGGTGGTTTTCTATCCGTTAGGCTGAACGATCCTGATCACGAACGGAGTCTGCCTGTCAGTGATCGTCTACCCGATCAATCTCCTAACCTGACGGGTACGCCGATTCCATCAGATACGGCCGAAACGGCACGTTCGGGCCGCCAGGCAACACCGTAAACAACCTCCCAAGTGGACGGTAAACGACCGTCGGCACCACGAAAAGTCTCATACGCAGCCTTCAAGCCTT
>CAJXBY010000278.1 GCA_913051905.1 uncultured Gammaproteobacteria bacterium
CAGTGGGCGAGATCCACCACTTCTGGTTCCCTTGCCGCGTTTTCCAGAATCGTTGTACCCTGAGCCAGCGTGGCGGCCATCATCAGGTTCTCGGTACCGGTGACGGTCACGGTATCAAAGACGATCTTGGCCCCGGAGAGGCGCCGGCCGGCTACCCTGGCCTTGATGTAGCCTTCTTCTACCGAAACTTCTGCCCCCATCATTTCAAAGCCCTTGATGTGCAGGTCAACCGGCCGCGAACCAATCGCACATCCTCCAGGCAGCGAGACTTCCGCTTCTCCAAAGCGTGCCAGCAGTGGCCCCAAGACCAGTACCGATGCCCGCATGGTTCTGACCAGTTCGTAGGGTGCACGGCGACTGGTCAATTGTGCTGCGTTGACCTCGACGGCAAACCGGTCATCGACCTGGACCCGGACACCGAGATGTCCCAGCAACTCTAGGGTTGTAGTGATGTCCTGCAGGTGCGGGATATTGTGAACAACCAAGGGCTGGTCTGTGAGTAACGAAGCAATGACGACCGGCAGAGCCGCATTTTTGGCGCCGGAGATCCGCACCTCACCATCCAGAGGGACCCCACCGCTGATCAGGAGTTTGTCCAATGTTGAACGGGGCCTGTCGCGTTGTTTGTTCCAGCTGATTGTGGGTCGCAGAGGCCGCGCTGTCCAGTTGATTGGACCTCAAAACCAAAAAGGCGCCTCTCGGCGCCTTTTCATCCCTTCAAGGAAACAGCCATGAACTCAGGTGGGCGTAGACTCCAGCTTGGTCTGCAGTTCGCCATTCTCGTACATCTCCATCACGATATCGCTGCCACCGACAAACTCGCCGTTGATATACAGTTGCGGGATGGTCGGCCAGTTTGAGTAGTCCTTGATCCCTTGTCTAATTTGATCATCTGCAAGCACATCGGCGGATGCGAATTTGGCTCCGCAGGCATTGAGAATCTGCACTACCCGTCCCGAGAAACCGCATTGAGGAAAATCCGGGTTCCCCTTCATGAACAACATGACGCTGTTGTCCTCGATGGCCTTTTTGATCTGTTCCTGTGTATCCATAAAACTCTCCTTTAG
The DNA here is from genome assembly GCA_913051905.1 of uncultured Gammaproteobacteria bacterium. Next base: position 1,068 of record CAJXBY010000278.1, read on the forward strand.
AGTAAATTCACTGCGTCTCGCCGTTGGCCTCTGATTCCGGTGTGAGGGTACGCATCGAAAGAGCATGTATTTCCACCTTCATTTTATCACCGAGTGCACCATAGACTATCTGCTGCTGCTGTACTCGGCTCTTCCCAGCAAACCCGGCATAGACCACAGTGGCGTCAAAATGGCGGCCGTCACCGGAAACCTCGGCCCGGGCGCCCGGTAGATTGGCCTCGATCCAGTCTTTGATGTCCTCAGGTGTTGGCATAATCGGTTTCGCTCACCGCTCTTCGGGCCGCCTGATGGTCTCCGTGGCCCCACTAGACCAGAAGACTAGTCCAACAGCCGGGAAAAGCAAACCCACAAAAAGTAATTGATTCCAGAAGTTTGCGGGACCGACCAACGGACGGCCATTCCTGGTATGCGCCCATGGGTACGGGTAACCAGCGAAACAACCGGCAGAGCCAGTGCTTCGGTACGATATAAACCTTGGTTCTTAGCTTGAGTCTGATTGGGTTCGCAACGATTCGATTAGTGAATCCAGTCCCTGCCTTTGGATAATCTGGTCGTAACTTCGTCGGTAACTTAACACCAGACTGATGCCGTCTATCTTAACGTCGTAAATTTTCCAGCGACCGTCCGCATAGCGGAGAAACGCATAGTCAACCGGGACTGGGTTCTGCCCCGGAAGAATGATTAGGGTCTGCACGATAGAAGTGCGAGCGTCAGGCTCGTACTGATACGGTTCAAAGATGATTTCTTCGCGACCGGTGTATTCGAACATGGCAGTGGCATAGGTGCGGACCATCAGCGCCATAAATTCATTGGTGAAGGCCTGGCGTTGCTCCATACTGGCCGCTTTGAAATGGGTGCCCAGGATAAGCTTACTGATCTTGTCGATCGCAAGGTGCGGCCAGATCACTTCGTCAACGAACGCATAAAGCAGGCTTCTATCTGCCTCGAGTACCGACCGGTTTGTCTCAAGCTCGTTGACGAGCTGGCTAACGATTGTCTGGATCACCCGGTCAGGTCGCAAATCACCGGCGCTGGTCTTTTCTGGAAAAGTCGCTGCCCACAGCAAGCTCAGTGCCAGCACGCCGGCGCTGGACATCAGCCGAAAATAAGGAGTGCAGCCCAACTTCGAAAGCACGTTCACAGGTTCAGAAGGGCTTCCAGATCATCAGCAGTTTGGGCAGCAGGGTCAACGATGCCAGCAGAGCAACAGCCATGGCGAGAGCGGTCAGTCCACCGAAGTAGACGGTTGGCAGAAAATTTGAGAGTACCAGTATGGAGAATCCGACGATGATGGTAACGGCGGTAAAAAATATGGCTCTGCCAATGCTGGCATGGCAGATGTGCAAGGTCTGAGCATAGCTCTTTGTCCTCGGAAATTCCTCTCGGAAGCGGTAGATGTAATGAATGCTGTTATCGACCGCAACCCCGATTGTAATTGACGCGATTGTAATCGTCATCAGATCGAGTGGAATGCCGAATATGCCCATCAGGCCAAGGACTGATGCCGCTGCCAAGAGGTTAGGGATGATCCCGATCACGGCCAGAACAAAAGAGCGAAATAGGATAAGCAGCATCAACCCAATTCCAAGCATTACGACGCCTAGGGTCTGGATCTGAGACTGAAAGAGACTTTGCAGCATATT
>CAJXBY010000279.1 GCA_913051905.1 uncultured Gammaproteobacteria bacterium
ACTGTCGATGTGTATCTCGATCTCATCGGTTCCATATTCCAACTGGTATGTTTGACTCATGGTTTGCCAGGGCAGCTTGCCTTTTTTCCGCACAGCGACGAAACCAACGGAAAGCTGGTGTGCGACTGCTCCACCCAGGATGAAACCGCGCGCTTCAATGCCGGCCACGGAACTGATGTCGCTGCCGGCAAAAGGTTGGACCAGTTCATCGACAGCTCGCCGAAAGCCGGCGGGATTCTGAAGCAGTGTCGTGATGTCCCGGAAAATCACTCCAGCCTTGGGATAGTCGGGGATTGATCGGACCAGGTCTTCGATATGCATTGTCAATCGGCCTCTAGTGCAGCAAACGGCCGGCAACAGCGTCCAGTTTTCTGATTAATAGAGGGTCTCTTGCATCCGGCGCCGTGATCAGGGCCGAGTCCAGTGCCCGGTCGTCACCTGAGGGACAGACTGCGGGCCGCTCCCTCATCCGTGGAGTAACCCGTTTGATGAGGGCGCGGGCGCGTTCGGCGTTGCCTTGTAGCACGTCAATGATTGTCTTGACATCAACGTTTTCGTGATCCGGGTGCCAGCAGTCATAGTCCGTCACCATTGCGACCGTGCAATAGGGTATTTCTGCCTCGCGGGCAAGTTTGGCTTCAGGCATGTTGGTCATGCCAATGACATCACATCCCCACTGGCGGTACATCTCCGATTCGGCCAGAGTAGAGAACTGCGGTCCTTCCATCGTCAGGTAGGTCCCGCCCGCGTGGACCGGTATACCTTCGCTGCGGCATGCGGACTCGCACCAACCGGTCAGGCGCGGGTTGACCGGTCGGGCCATCGAAACGTGGGCCACCAGGCCCGTGCCAAAAAAACTTTTTTCTCTGGCGAAAGTGCGGTCGATAAACTGGTCAACGATAACGAATGATCCAGGAGCAAGTTCCTCCCGAAACGAGCCGACGGCTGATAACGAAATGATGTCAGTTACGCCGACACGCTTGAGGATATCGATGTTTGCCCGGTAATTGATCGTTGTGGGGCTGAACCGATGGCCCCGGCCGTGCCGGGGTAGGAAAACCAGAGAAATGTCACCGAGCTGGCCGCTCAGTAAAGCGTCGGAAGGCTCTCCCCAAGGACTCTGAAATTCCCGCCACTCCCGGTCTTTCAGGCCATCGATTTCATAAAGTCCGCTTCCGCCGATGATGCCCAGTACCGGTTCGGTATGAATATCGGTCATTGCATTTGATCTCTGATCATGTGATTGAGTCAGTATACGGAAAAAGCCGAGATTCCACGATTTGGCGTTACGCCGAGACCTAGAACAGAGTGGCTCCCAGTTCATTGACCGCAGCGAGCATGTCCGGCTCATCGGTAAGTGCCTCGGCAATAGCAACGCGACAGGCGGTTCTGGGATCCACGCCGCTTTGCATCAGCTTGGCAGCGTGAACCAGCAATCGCGTGCTGGCGCCTTCTTCCAGACCGTTGCCCTTGAGATTACGGGTCATGCCGGCGAAGCGGACTAGTAATTCCGAGACCCCGACGTCCAGGCCGGACTCATGGCAGATGATTCTGGCCTCCAGTTCCGGATCTGGATAATCGAAGTCGATGGCGACGAAACGCTGCCGGGTACTCTGTTTAAGGTCTTTGAGGACACTCTGGTAACCCGGGTTGTAGGAAATGGCCAAGCAGAATGCTGTTGGTGCGGTGATCACTTCACCGGTTTTTTCTACCGGCAGTACCCGACGGTCGTCAGCCAGGGGGTGTATTACGACGGTGGTGTCCTTTCGGGCCTCGACGATCTCATCCAGGTAGCAGAGCGCCCCGATTCTGACCGCCTGCGCAAGCGGCCCGTCGATCCATCGGGTTTCACCCCCTATGATCAGATAGCGGCCCACCAGGTCGGATGCGGTCAGGTCGTCATGGCAGGACACGGTGACCAGTGGCCGCTGGAGGCGCCACGCCATGTGTTCCATAAAGCGCGTCTTACCGCAGCCGGTGGGACCCTTGAGCAGAACCGGAATGCAGTTCCGATAAGCCGCCTCGAAGATATCGATTTCCTCGCCTTGAGTTGCGTAGTAGGGTTCCTTCTCGATTAGGCGGGCCCCGTCTGCTGTTTGATCCATATTCATCTCGACGTCGTTAGGTGTTTTAGACCTTAAAATCTGCTGGCCAGTTTCTTTTTCACCGCGATGTTCTTCAGCCGGATGTATTGTGGAAGACCGTCTCTGTAGGGTGGGTAATCCTCGCCGGCCATCAGCGGCGCCAGGTATTGACGGCACTGTGCTGTGATTCCCATCCCGTTACGCGTGATAAAGCTGCGGGGCATTTTCTTTTCCCGGTTGGCGATGCGGTTGAGATCGGCTTGGCCGATCTTCCATCGATACGGCTTGTCAGATGTGCGCACGATGGTGGGCATCACCGCATTCTTGCCCTGCAGAGCGAATTCAACAGCTGCCCTGCCGGTGGCATAGGCTTGTTCCACATCGGTTCGGGATGCGATGTGCCGCGCGGCGCGTTGGAGGTAGTCAGCCACAGCAAAGTGGTATTTCAATCCGAGATCGTCCCTGATCATCGCAGCCACAATAGGAGCAACACCGCCGAGCTGGGTGTGGCCGAATGCGTCACGAAGGCCTTGGTCTGCCAGAAAATGACCTTGCGCATCGCGGGCGCCTTCAGAGACCACTACCGTGCAGTAGCCAAACCTTTTCACTTTGCGGTTAAC
>CAJXBY010000280.1 GCA_913051905.1 uncultured Gammaproteobacteria bacterium
TCGAGCAACTGCCAGACCATATTGCCGACTGGGTCAATGGCGACACATAGACGGCTGTATCGTACGGATGGTTTAATCGACGTAGGCTCGTAACATAACTCAAGACAACAGTAAATCCATCGAGTGTAAAGACAGAAACAGGACTCTTTCACTAAAAGTGAACCATGAGTGACTATTTCAAGCAGGCCAGCTCCAGCGGATGGTTGGCCGATCATCGAAGACTGTATGAAACGAATCCTGTCGCTGGCCATCTGTGGGATTCCGAGAAAAGCCCCCAGGATTAATGACTGTCCACCTTTAACTTTTCTGTTCCTTTCCTGGTTCTTCTCCCACAGACTTTTATAAATTATGACAGGCCGGGTGTCGTTGGCTCAGGGACAGAGTCAAATTATTTTCTACCGATGATCCCCTTGCTACGCAATACAGAGAGCAATTCTGTTCCGCGCCTGGCAAGGCGGAACATGCCGCAATCCGCCCCAATGGCATCGAGTTCCCCCATGGTGATCCAGCGCAGTGCCTCGGATTCCGAGTTGCCCCTGGCCACGGCACCGGAAGGCGCGATGACCAAAAACCGTACATCATGGTGTTGATGGGCGTCTTCTCCTGGTGGGTCCACAACATGGATATCGAGATCGATGGCTGGCTCAGCAACGCGCAGGCCTTCGATTCCCGTTTCCTCGGTCGCCTCGCGTAAGGCGACCCGGGCAAGATCACTGTCGCCATCAGCGTGGCCACCGGGCTGCAGCCAGCGCTGCAGTTTACGGTGATACAAGACCAGGAAGCGGTAATGGACTGGTTCCACTACTAGTGCGGAACCGGTTAAATGCCCGGGCCGACACCGCCGATCCAGTGCATCCGGATGATGTTCGAGAAGTGCGAGAATTCGGTCCCGTTCAGGCCCTGGGGGCGCCGAGCGTACGACTTCCCTTGCGTCGACCCTGCGGCGCGCAGCGAGGTCATCGAGCCCGCAGAGAGTGATAGTCTTATCCACATGCCCCGCCCAGGCCGGAATACCTTCTCAAATCCACTCGTTGTATTCAGTCAAGAGCACCCCCGCAGATGATCCATTGCTGTATAAATATCGCTATTCCGAGGGTCTCAGGGTAAACAAATCCGGTATCTTCTGTTGAAAAAACGCGCTGGTACATTGTGACAAATATCAGTCTCAAAGTTAACGGCCGATTGCGGACGGTTGATGCCGATCCCGATACACCCCTGGCTTACGTGCTGCGTAACCAACTGCGCCTGACTGGCACAAAAATCGGATGCAGCAAAGAACAATGTGGTGCCTGTGCCGTACTTGTTGATGGCGAGGTCACGATGAGCTGTGTTCGAGCGGCCGTCGAATTTGGTGACCGGGAGATCGTGACAGTAGAAGGTCTCTCCGATGGGGTCAGGCTCAGCGATGTACAGCAGGCCTTCCTCGACGAAGGTGCTGCCCAGTGCGGTTTTTGTACACCGGGCCTCGTCATTGCGGTAACCGGCTTGCTGAACAGTCACCCTCAGCCCGAGAAATCCGACATACAAAAAGCCCTGTGCCCCCACCTTTGCCGATGCGGTAGCCAACCCCGGGTGCTCGCGGCAATTGCGCGCCTGATTGAAGGCCGGTAAACCGGTGACCGAACATCCCAGCATTGCCGGTCACCCTTGCGTGGATCAGTGGATTGAACTGACCACTGAAGGCCGGATCATTGTGCATACCGGTAAGGTCGACATCGGCCAGCGCCTCTCGACAGCGCTGGCGATTATCGTATCCGAAGAACTGGACGTTGAATTCGAGCGTATCGATGTCAAGCCCGCTCAAACCGGTACGGCTCCCGACGAAGGATACACCGCTGGCAGTATGTCGATGCAGCAATCCGGTACTGCAGTACGCCTGGCCTGTGCTACAGCCCGCCGGCATCTGCGCACTTTGGCCGGGCGCTTCCTGGATGTGGATCCCGCCCAGCTGCAGGTCGAGGACGGTGTGGTTTACCACCCGGGTGGCGGGAACCGGGTCACCTATGGATCACTGCTCGCCGACGGTCCGTTCGGAATTCCTGTCGATATGTCGGCACCTGTGAAGGACCCCGCTACACATGTGCGGATCGGCAGACCGGTCACTGCCAAGGGAATGGTCGACATCATTTCGGGCAGGACCGTATTTGTTCACGATATCGAGTTGCCTGAGATGATTCACGCAAGAGTGGTCAGGCCGCCCAACCCTAACGCAAAGCTGCAGGATCTGGACCGCACGACGCTCCAGCGGCTCTCTGAGAAAGGTGTCAGCGTGATCCGGGACGGTAGCTTCGTGGCCGTGGCTTCGACCGATGAATTTGCGGCAGTCAAGGCAGCCGAAAGTGTCGCGGCCAGTGCCCGCTGGACAACAGAAACCAGGCTTCCAGCCTCAGACATCTACAGTGCACTGGTGTCAAATGCGAGACTCAGTCTGCCGGTAACAACGACTGGAGTCCCGGTTGAACAGCCGGTTCCGCCGCTGGAAGAACCGCCAGAAAAAGCCGCTCACACACTCAATTGGCGTTTCGAAAAACCCTACCTGATGCACGGCGCGATCGGTCCTTCAGCCGCGTGTGCGCTTTATGACGTGGGCCGGCTGACGGTCTATACCCACAGCCAGGGGATCTATCCCCTGCGCGGGGCGCTTGCGGAGGCCCTCC
>CAJXBY010000281.1 GCA_913051905.1 uncultured Gammaproteobacteria bacterium
GCTTCCTTGATGTGATCGGGTGTCTCGAAGTCCGGTTCACCCTGACTGAGGCTGATGACGTCCTCACCGGCGGCACGCAACTCCCTGGCCTTGTCCGAGATGGCCATGGTTGGTGAGGGTTTGATCTGTTTGAGGCGTTCTGAAAGGTATGATGTCATCGGTCAGCTGGTCTCAGTGATAAACCGTTGCTGCGGCAGGCAGGGATGAATCCAGTGCCGCCACAACGGTGGAAAAAGGCAGGGCCAGAACAGCGCATAGTAGCCGCCTGGAAGCGTCGGCGCACCCTTGGCGGCCTTCAGTTGCCAGAACCTGAGTGAGGGTTCGAGGTGATGAGCCGGGTGAAGGGGCAGCTCGAGCAGTGTCCAGCACGACCACGGGGCGTTGCTCTGCCATGCGTGCTGTTCGGTGAAGGGCTGCTCTGGGTCCCTGCCAAGTCCGTAGTGCTGGATATAGTTGACATATTCCAATAGAAAGACGGCCACTGTAGCCTGGGCAATGATCGCCAGTGCGCACCAAAAGGACAAAGCAGACCACAACAGCGCCAGCAAGGCCGTCTGGAGAAGCAGACCGTGAAGTACTGCGTTCATCAGACCACGCCGGCCGCTTTTCCCGGAGATCTGCCAGGCACTGGCGAGTTGTCCCGGCACCGTCCGGACGAGGTGCGCCCAGAAAGCCCGGTCGCGCGGTGCACTGGCGGGGTCCGCAGTGGTTGCCACAGCGGGATGATGGTGGCGGTTGTGTTCCAGGGTGAAATGCAGGTAAAGGGCGGTCAGTAGATTGAATTTTGCCAGCCACCAGCGCAGGGTAAGCGGCCGGCTGTGTCCCAGCTCATGGGCCACCACGATAGCGCTGGTCCCGGTATTCAGACCACTGCCCAGAGCAGCCGCCCAGGTGGTCCAGGCATTGCCGTCCTCCAGTGCCCGCCACAGCAGGGCCACCATGACGGCCAGATGAAAGACCACATGCAGATAGGGAATCGCATCGAGTGGGCCGGCCCGTGTTCGCGGTGGATGAGATCTGCGGGCCGTACCGGTGACGACGTCGAGGATCGGATAGATCACCAGCAGCAGAATCACACCGGCCAGCGTCCAGATGCCCCCGGCCAAGTTGCCGAACAGGATGACCCCAGGCGCGACCAGTCCGCACAGGTGCCATGGCCAGGCTTCAGGGCGATTGCACGATGGCATCAGTGGGATCGAAGGAACGATGCAGTTGGGGTAGTGCCTGCCGGTGCTGCGCGTGATCGGACGGGTTCGCCGCGGGCTTATCGCTCGTAGGATTCGCGACGGGAGGATTCCGACAGGGGCACGAGAAAGCGCAGCGGGTCGGGGAGAATCTTCTCCCGTGTGTCCGACAGGGTGGTTTCTCCGGCATAACTGACGGCCGATCTCAGGTGTCCGCGTATTCTGTGCAGAATATCGACTACGCTTCCTTTATACGGCACCTGGATTTCCTGCCCTTCGGGAGGGGTGTCTAGGGCCGCATCAACCGCCTCGACATCATCTGTGTCGTACAGCGATTCCAGGACCGCTTCTGGAGACGTCATGCCCCGGTAGATTTTCTTCTTGCTGTGGTTCGCCGGGTCTTCGATCACCCGGCCCGGAGACTCATCGGTGCCGGACAGTGCGCTGCCCAGCATCACGGTGTCGGCACCGCAAGCCAGGGCCAGGAAAATATCCTTGTCGTGGCGGATTCCCCCGTCGGCCATGATCGTGATCTCGCCCCCCACAGCGGACCAGGTTTCCCGGATCGCCTGAAGCTGCGGCACGCCTGCGGCCGTTTCCAGACGGGTACGGCAGCCGCGCCCCGGTCCCACCCCGACCTTGACCGCATCGGCTCCGATGTCGCGCATAAACCGGGCGCCATCGGCTGTCGCCACGTTGCCGCAGATCAGCGGTATATCCGAAAACTCGGATTTTAGGCGGCCCACGGCGGTTTCCATCACCTGTGAGTGGCCGTGGGCGATATCAATAAAAAAACAGTCGCTCCCGGATCTGACCAGCTGATCAGCGCGTTCCAGGTAATCACCCGTACAGCCCACGGCCGCGGCTGCCAGCAGTCTGCCCTTGTTGTCTTTGCTGGCGTAAGGTCGCTCGCGCAGAAATCGGACATCCTTCCGGGTAATCAGTCCATGGATTCTGCGTTCGCCGTCGATCAGCGGCAGTCGTTCGAACCGGCCCTCGAACATGATCCGTTCGGCATCGTCGGTACTGACATCGGGTGGCGCAGTCTTGAGGCGTTCAAAAGTGGTCATGAAGTCGCTGACCGGTCTAGCATCGGCCTCCTTCTGCCATGGAATGTCTCGGCGGGTGAGAACGCCAGCCAGGATCCCGCTGCCGGAGCGGGTCTCGATAAGGATCCCGTTGATATTGTGGCGGCTGGCGAAGGACCTTGCTTGACCGATGGTCGCCGACACGGACAGACACAACGGGTTCTCGATCACAGCGCTGTGGCTGCGTTTGACTCTTGAGACCAGTTCAGCCTGCCGGTCGATGCTCTGGCCACGGTGGATCACCCCCAGACCGCCTTCCAGGGCCATCGCTTCGGCCATGTCCCGACCCGTCACGCTGTCCATGTTGGCCGAGACGATGGGAAGCTCGAGTGGTATGTTCCGGGTCAG
>CAJXBY010000282.1 GCA_913051905.1 uncultured Gammaproteobacteria bacterium
CGAGCATCACCAGCTCGACGCCGCGCTGACTGAACTCGTCGATCAGAAGTTTTTCTTCTTTCCTGATCAAAGAGTGCAGAAAGCCGATTCTCACTCGCCCCAGTCCTCCTCGGTTTCCGGGGCTTCAGCCAGGGCGGGCGGTTCCAGCGCCGTCACTTCCAGTTCGGAACCGCAGTCGGGGCATTCCAGTAATTCGCCCACAACGGTATCGGAAGCCAGCGTTATTTCGGCGCCGCATACGGGGCATTCGCTCATATGATCTCTCCTGCGGTTGTCGGGTGTACCGGTAGGCGCCGGTCCGGAAAAAAGCCCTCGGTCAGGGTGGCGGCTTATTCTAGTGTCAGTGGCGCTGCAGGGCGAGTGATGCTGATCGCCGGCACCGCCGATGTTTGCTCACGTGATGACATCTGCTTTAATCGAGACTGGTTCCGGGCCGTGTTACGTGCCGGCACAGAATGCTCGGATGCCTGCCGACAGCGGGCCCCTAGACCCGCATCGATCAACAAGGACAAGGACAGGGTTCTCTTTATGGCCGACGTCATTCTTGAGCAGCTGGTCAACGAGGTGAACCAGTTTGTCGCGGATCGGGACTGGGAGCAGTTCCACACGCCCAAGAACCTCTCTATGGCTCTGAGCGTGGAAGCCGCGGAGCTGGTCGAGCATTTCCAGTGGCTGACGGCCGAACAGAGTGATGGTTTGCCTGCCGACGCACGTGCGGCGGTGGGTGAAGAACTGGCGGACATCCTGATTTACACGATCATGGTGGCCGAAAGGCTAGGCCTGGACCTCGAGGCGGCAGCGCGGAACAAGATGGTGCAGAACCGCCGCAAGTATCCGGTCGAGAAGGCCCGCGGCCTGGCCGCAAAGTACACCGAACTCTGAGCGGTCCATGCACACGCTGCTCGACCTCGAGCGTTATCCCCTGGACCAGCTACAGTCACCGTCCCTCCTCGCGCTGGTCGAGCGTTGTCGTCAGCGGCTTGCGCGGCACGGTATGTTCGACCTGCCGGGTCTGTTGCAGCCCGAAGCCATCCGGCTCAGCCTGGCCCATGTCGGACCCCTGCTGGCTGGCGCGTCATTCAGTCACAGCCGCACGCACAACGTCTATTTCGAGCAATCCGTTCCCGGTCTGCCGGCTGATCATCCGGCGCTTGGAACAGTCCAGACCACCAACCACACGGTGTGCGCAGATCAGATTCAGGACAGTGTGTTAAGCGAGGTTTATGCCTGGCCGGCGCTGGCCGGGTTCCTGGCACGGGTGATGGACAAGCCGGCGCTGTACCCGATGGCCGATCCGCTGGCATCGGTCAACGTCATGGAATACCGCGACGGCGAGCCGGCGCTCGGCTGGCACTTCGACCGGTCCGAGTTCACGATCACGCTGTTGCTCCGGGCGGCCGGGTCCGGTGGTGCGTTCCAGTACCGGGCCGCAATACGCAGCCCGCAGGATCCCGGTTACGACACGGTTGCGCAGGTATTGGCGGGTCGGGATCCCGAAGTCCGTACCCTCGCCATCACGGCCGGCACGCTGATCCTTTTTCGCGGACAAAGTACGCTGCACCGCGTCACGCCGGTCAGTGGCCAGAGCCGCATCGTTGCGACCCTGTCCTACTGCGAAACGCCGGGTGTGCGGTTCAGCCCCGCCGAGCAGCGGGGATTCTATGGCCGTGAAGCGTAATCACAAGAGCACAGATTTAGATCACACTCTGGTCACGAAGCCGGTCGCGTTCGGCCGCACCGAGCCCTAGCAGTTCCTCCAGCACCTCATCGGTGTGCTGGCCCAGAGTGGGCGGTGCGTGCCGGTAGGACACCTCGGTTGCTGACAACTTCGCCGGGCTGCCGATCAGATTCACCGACTTGCCGCCGGCAGACGGATGATCCATCTGGATCTGCATGTTCCGGGCGACCACCTGGTCATCGGTGAACACCTGGTCGATGGTATTGATCGGACCACAGGTGATTTTGATTTTCTCCAGCGCTTCCAGCCAATAAGCCGATGGTTTCTGGCGCATGACATCGTTGAGTATCCGGGTCAGTGCCTGGCGATTCTGCACCCGTGCTTTATTGGTGACAAAACGCTCGTCGCTGATCAGTTCCGGCACCTCGGCAAATTCGCAGAAACGTTTGAACTGATCATCGTTGCCCACCGCGACAATAATGTTGCCGTCGGCAGTGGGAAACACCTGGTAGGGCACGATATTGGGGTGCGCGTTGCCCAGCAGTCCCGGCACTTCTCCCGAGGTCAGGTAATTCAGGCCCTGTATCGAGAGCAAGGACACCTGCGTATCCAGCAGGCTGATATCGAGGTGCTGACCTTCCCCGGTGACTTCTCGGTGCCTGAGTGCCGCATTGATGGACAGGGCCGCCCACAGCCCGGCCGTCAGGTCCGCTATGGGAACACCCACCCGGTGCGGTTCTTCTCCAGGGGGGCCGGTGATGCTCATGATCCCGCCCAGACCCTGCGCCATGAAATCGTAGCCCGGCCGTTGTGCTTTGGGCCCGGTCTGGCCGAATCCTGTGATGGAGCAATATACGAGCCCCGGATTTTCGATCTTGAGCGTCGGGTAATCGAGCCCGAACTTGGCAAGGTTTCCGACCTTGAAATTTTCAGCCA
>CAJXBY010000283.1 GCA_913051905.1 uncultured Gammaproteobacteria bacterium
GTGTGGTCCGGATTGCCGTACGGGAAGATGCCAGAAGGCGCGGACTGGCCCGACAGCTGATCGGGGCAGTGAGCCGCAGCGCCGGAGAGGCCGGCGTAGACTGCCTGGGGGTGAGTTATGCCGCCGACCCTGGACTGATGGCTTTCTGGCACAGCGTCGGCTTCAGCCCGGTGCGGCTCGGAATCACCCGGGGTGCTGCGAGCGGAGAGAGGTCGCTGATGATGCTGAAGCCGGTATCGGTAACCGGCAAACGGCTGGTGGTCAGCGGAGCCGGAATTTTCTGGCGCCGCCTGCCCGAACAGCTGGCCGACCCGGCCAGGACCTGTGATCCACGGTTGGTCCTGGCACTGCTTGAATACGGACCACCAGCCGTCCCACCCGACACTGAAAGCTGGTACACCACGGCAGGATTTGCTTTCGGGCGACGGGGGTACGAAGACAGCATTGCCGAGCTGGTAGCCGTGGCCCGGTACAGCCTGTCGGCGTCATCAGGGTTTTCGCTGGATGACAGTGGACGGATCGCTTTGGCCGTCAGGGTGCTGCAGAAACGGTCCTGGAGTGAGTGCGCCCGGATTCTCAATCTGACCGGGCGGCGGGACGTCCTGGACCGCCTGCGAGAAGCGTTCGGCTGTTGCTGTGTGGCGCTGCCAGACCCTGCCCTGCAAACCGAGATCGCCCGCCTGAAATCGAACTGAGGTCCGCAACAGGTTAAGATTACGGCAGCATTCGACGATGAAAAAGCTGTCAGTACCCCAATGACACCGGCCACCAGAGATAAAGAACCGCCAGTCGCGTTACCGGATATCGAGGATTTTCCGAATGCCCCGCCGGGCTGGTCACCGGAGAGCTGCCAACGGGTTGCCGAATCAGAAGGCCTGGATCTTGTGGATGAGCACTGGCTGCTCATCCAGGCACTGCAGGAATATTTTGTCCGGCACGACCGGCGGGTCAACGTGCGGGAATTGCAGGACGCTCTGCACGAGAAGTTTCACCACGTGGGTGGGCGGCGCCGGCTTTTCCAGATTCTGCCGGGTGGACCGGTGGCCCAGGGTTGCCGGTTGGCCGGACTCGAACGGCCCCCGGGGAGTATCGATGTCTCGTTCGGCAGCGTCTATTGAATGCGGTCTGAATCTAGGGTGTCAGCCATTCGCTTTCCAGCCCGTTGCTGGCCGTCCAGTTGAACCGTGCACGCCGGTGTCCCCGCGCGGCAAGATAGAGCCACTCGAGGGTGTCTATAGTGATCAACAGAACGGCGAACTGGCCAAATCCGGGTTCGGACTCTGATTCATCGGGTACACGACCGCTGACGGCATCCGGCAGGGCGGATGTAGGGACCGGACTGGGAGTGCCCGGTGGATGTTCTGCCAGGTAACAGCGCCGGCTCGAGAGGGAGGTCTGGCGCCAGATGTCCCGGGCGGTCGGGTCGGTATTGTGGATGCTGGCATTCGCTTCCATACGCAGCTGGACCTTGTGGCCGGGATGATAGGCGACTACCTGACACTGCGGACGACGCGTCAGCTGCTCTATTTTGGGGGATCGCACATCGGTGTGGATGCGCAACCGGCGGTTCTGTCGGTCCACGTGACGCAGCACGGCTGTCCGTGCGGAGACGCTGCCGTCAATGCCGGTGTTGGCGAGAACCGGGGTGTGCATCGGTGAACGACGGTCGGTTGCAGCCCAGGAAAGCAGCATCCACGCGGTTTCCAGGGTCTGTTCCAGGTCGTCGTAGAAACGTTCTTCCTGAAATGCAGTGTTATTCGATTCGGACATGAGACAGTGGGATAGGGTTGCGTTGCCAGCGCCCTAAAAGAGGCAGAATACATGACCCAGCGTAATGTAACGCGTCGGCTATCGCCACCGCTGCCCGGCAAGAGGCCGGGCCCTGTGAGCGATACGTTTTATCGTAACCAGAGCTCGCGCAGTCGCTGTGCGGACAGGATCTGATCTCGCGTTGAATTCTCCCGAATCGTCGAACCCACCAATCGCCGCGGTTGTGGCAACTTTCAATCCGGACCTGTCCGTTCTGCGTGAGCAAATGAGCCGCACGGCGCCGCAGGTCACCTGGCTGATCGTGGTCGACGACGGTTCCGCGAATTTCAAGCAGGTCGCTGGACTGGTAAACGGTTTTCCGGGTGCAGAGTGCATCGCCCTGGGAGACAATGCCGGTGTAGGCCATGCCCACAACGTGGGTATCCGCCGCGGGCTGCAGAACGGCGCTCAGGCCGTTCTGGTGCTCGATCAGGATACCCGGCCCGGCACGGACATGGTCAGCGTGCTGGCGCAGGCCCTTGCGGACCTTGAGCGTGATGGGCAGCGGATTGCCGCGGTGGGTGCCAGATACCAGGGAGTGCAGCCGGGACACCGGTCGTTTTTTGTGCGGTTCCGCCGGTTGCGTTTTGAAAAATGTTTCTGCGGCGGCCAGCGCAGTGGACAGTTGATCCAAGCAGACATGCTGATCTCGTCAGGAACGCTGTTCTCGGCAGCGGCACTGAACGAAATCGGCGACATGGAAGAGGGACTGTTCATCGATCACGTGGATACGGAATGGTTTCTCCGGGCCGGACACCGCAACTGGCGTTCGTATGGAG
>CAJXBY010000284.1 GCA_913051905.1 uncultured Gammaproteobacteria bacterium
CCCTGCTGACAAAGATACCCAATTCACCCCAAACCCGGGTGGTACTGCGTCTGTATTTTGCCATCAATTCGCTTCTTCCGCCGGGCCACAATCAGCCCAGAACCCATGTTAGGATCAAAGAATCACGTGGCCTGGACTAAAAGGTAGAACTCATCGAGGAGACAGACAGTATGCAGTTTGGCATCACCTTCAAAGGAGACGGAAGCCCCGATCGGACACGTTATCTGGTCCGCCAGGCGGAAGCGGCCGGATTCGAATATGCCTGGTTTTTCGATTCCCATATCCTTTGGCGGGACCCCTATGTCGCAATGGCGATGTGCATCGAACATACCCAAACCATGCGCTTCGGGCCCTGTGTGACAAACCCAGGTGTCCGGGAATGGTCAGTGGCCGCAAGTCTTTTCGGCAGCCTCGCGTTCCAGAGCAGGGGTCGACTGGACATCGGTGTGGGCAGAGGAGACAGCTCTTTGCGCGTGATGGGTAAACAGCCCGCAGACCTTGCTGAGATGATTTCTTTTTCTGAAAAAATCAAAGAAATGGTGCGAGGAAACGAGACCTCCTACGAGGGCGGTGCGGCGCCCGTCCACCTAGAATGGTGCCCAGGTTACGAACTCCCAATTTGGATGGCGGCTTATGGCCCCAAGGCCATCAAAGTCGCGGGTGAGAACGCCGACGGCCTGATCCTTCAGATCGCTGAGCCGGCAATCTGCCGATGGCTGACAGACCAAGCAGTCAAAGCAGGTGAAAATGCTGGTCGGGACATGGGCTCCTACGAGGTGATGGCAGCTGCACCGGCTTACATCGGGTCCATGGATGTCTGCGTTGAGAAAACCAAATGGTTCCCGGCGATGGTCGGCAACCACGCTGCCGATATTGTGGAACGTTACGGCAAGAACACCGACGCCGTGCCGCGCAGCCTGGTTGAATACATCGAAAACCGACGGGGCTACGACTATCGCAAGCACGGCCGCAGCGATAATCCATTTCTGGATTTCATCACACCGGATGTCGTCAAGAGTTTCGCCGTACTGGGCAGTGCGGAAGAGCACGTTGAGAAGCTAACCCGATTGCATGACTCAGGTATCACCCAGTTCAACATCTACATCGACAACGGCGAAGAGGAACGACTCATCGCAGAGTATGGAAACCACGTCATCCCCAAATTCAGATAAATATAGGACAAAACCAACCGGTGATGACCCTCTGAACTCCTGACCTCAACGGCCAGGGGCGCAATTTCAATAGTTAATGCGGCCTAATTGAACGATGCGACTCGATTCCAGCCAGATTCATACCTTCCAGCGAGATGGCTTTCTCACCGGTCTGCCGCTGCTGTCGACCGAAGCCTGTGCCCAATTTATGCGCCAAGCGGATAAATTCGCGCAAGATTATCCGGAAGCTGTCCACTGGGCATTCGACATCAAAGCGAACCTTCTCTTCGATTGGGTGTACGAGATTGGTGTGACACCTGTACTACTGGATGTCATCGAGGATCTCATCGGCCCCGACATGCTTCTGACCAATTCGATATTCCGGATCAAGCCACCGGGTTCCGAGACCCGTTATGGCTGGCACCAGGATGCGGCTCGCATCCAGGTCGAACCACCCTTCGTCCTGGCTTATCTCGCGATCAGCGAAGCCACTACAGAGAATGGCTGCCTGCGGGTTATTCCGGGATCTCACGTTGCTGTAGAACCGTTCAAACTCATCAGCTACGCCTGCGAGCGGAAAGTCGCGCGTACCCTTGACGTTGACGAGGGTCAGGCTGTGGATCTGGTCCTGAAACAAGGCGAGGTCGCTCTCTTTCACTGCAATACCATTCATGGTTCCGGTAAAAATGTCAGTGGCCGGCCACGATTCGGTGTAATCAATGACTACACCCCGGCCGGAGCCCGTCAATCGGTGGGAACTGGGTCCGGACAGCTGGTCCGAGGCCACAACAGGGGAGGAGGATTTGCCACCGAGAAAATGCCGGTTGGCGCCTTTACAGAGGACAACATTCTCAGCCGCCGGAGCACCCTCATGCGCTACCCAGAAAATGTTCTGATGGGACCATTGCTGACGGGCGAAACACCGACCTTCGCCGATGCTGACCTTCAGTCGCGCTAAAAAAGAGGGCGAACACCCATCTGTCTGGTCGATCAGCCTGATTCAGGTGCTGTTTAAGCTGCTGAAGCAACTCAACAAGCCACACAACTTTTCCAGGGCAATTCCATGAAATGTTTTGCAGAAGCCTGCGAACGGAACCGGGATCCAATTCTTGCAGTTCTAAGAGAGGTTCTGCCTCAATCCGGAGAAGTACTTGAGATCGCCAGTGGCACGGGTCAGCACGCTGCATACTTCAGTGGTGCGCTCCCCGGCATTCGCTGGCAGCCCAGTGATCTTGAAGGCTCCCTGGCCAGCATCGAAGCCTGGCGCGAGGATTCCGATGCGCCCAATCTGAGCCCGCCCATTGTCATTAACCTTCTCGGGGACATTG
>CAJXBY010000285.1 GCA_913051905.1 uncultured Gammaproteobacteria bacterium
CGAGGTTTACCAAAAGTATCAGTTGGACGCAGAATCGATCGTTGCGGCTTGTCATGCCCTGCATTAGCGAGATGCCATTTCCGATTATCCCCAGGATCGCCTGGATGACTGTGGTTGGTTTGTTCGCGATGAGGAATTTAGGACGTTAAACCATGCGTATCACCAAAGTCGAAGCATTGATATTACAGGCACCGGAAGACGGCAGACCACACTGGGTCAGTCATTTTATTGTGCCACGTGCCAATGAGCTGTTGATTCAGCTGCACACCGACGAGGATATTTCCGGATTCGGCCTTGCGACCTGCTACACGACGGTGGAACCAGTGGTCAATGCGGTCAAGGCAGGTGTAACAGCCGAGGTGCTAGATTGTGATCCGCTCGCACCAGAGCGAATCTACGAGAAGCTCTTTTCAATGACCTCGGCCCGTCTAGCTCATGAAAGGGGCTGGAGCCGGGATGCCTTGATAAAGATTTCGGCGGCCGTAGACCTGGCTTGTTGGGACATTCTGGGCAAGGCGGCCGGCCTGCCACTCTATCGGTTGTTTGGCGGCTATCGGGACGAGGTGCCCTGTTACGTCACCTGCGCCTACTACCGTGACGGCAAGGACAAAGCTGAGTTACGGGATGAAATTGAATCATTGAAAGAGCAGGGTCATACGGGTTTCAAGGCCAAGGTCGGTGGACTGACGGTCGAAGAAGACGTCGAACGGCTGGAGATCGTGCGGGATGTCATTGGGGAAGACTGTCATCTGATGATTGACGCCAACCGAGCATGGGACCTCCAGACTGCAACGCAAGCGGCCTACCGGATGGCCCATCTTCGGCCGGACTGGCTCGAAGAGCCAGTTCGATGGCATGACGATCGCCGCGAGTTGAAGTTGCTTTCTCAACGAACGAATATCCCGCTTTCGGCCGGTGAAAGTGAGCTGACCAGTTACGGCTGTAGATCATTGATCGAGGAACAAGCTGTCCAGATACTTCAGTTCGACTGTACGATGTTTGGCGGGTTTACCCATGGAAGGAAACTGGCCGCGCTGTGTGAGATGAACCATGTACAGATTGCACCCCACCACGATTGTTTCATCCATGCCCCTTTGGTGGCGTCAAGCCCCTCAGGATTGATCGTGGAGTCTTTTACGGATCCGGAACGCGACCCCCTGCAGGCCGAATTGTTCGAGAACCCGCCCGCAATTAAAGATGGCTGGCTGAAACTCAACCCGGACCCCGGACTGGGCCTGACATTGTCCGAGAAGGCATTAAAGAAATACGGTAGGACTATCGCACTTTGACTGATTTGCTGGCCGAATACGGAACAGTGGACTAACATTCTGCCGTCATCTGAATCCATCTGACTTACAAGGAGACAAACCATCATGCAGGTATCGGGAAAAAAGGCCCTGGTTCTTGGCGGGACTTCCGGAATCGGACTGGCCACAGCCAATCAGCTCGCCGGTGAAGGCGCTTCCGTCGTGGCGGCGAGCCGTGATCCGGGTAAAGCGTCGGATGGACTCGTTGCGGGAATTGAGCTCAAGGCCTGTGATATTCTGAATCGGGACGGATTGGCCGAGCTGTTTTCGGCCTATGCTCCCTTTGATATCCTGGTGTGTGCGGCGACAGGTGGCTCCAGGGCGGCGGGACCGTTTCTTGAGATGGAACTGGATGCCTATCAGGGGTCGTTTGCAAAGCTTTGGGGATATACCAACAGTGTCCGTTTGGGTGTGCCCCAGATGACTGAATCCGGTGTTGTCGTGCTGATCAGCGGCGCTCCGGCACGCAGAACAAAACCGGGGCAGATTGCCTTGAGTTCCGTGGGCGGTGCTGTCGAAGCATTCTGCCGCGCACTTGCGACCGAGATCGCCCCGCGAAGGATCAACGTCGTGTCTCCAGGGATTATCGATACTCCTATGTTCGGTTCGCCAGGGGCAGAACGTACCAGCAAGCTCGAGGGTGCAACGGCGGGGCATCCTATTCCGCGTCCCGGTACCGCCGATGAAGTTGCGCAAGGGGTGCTGTTCACGATCCAGAACGATTTCGTCACCGGCACGACCGTCGATGTCGATGGGGGCTGGTTACTGAGTTGAATTCGTAAGGTCGGGGCGGTCGGTCCGTTGCAACTTGTTGGTGTGGGCCGCAGCCCGGTCAGAAGGGTAACCTTGTCCCGGGACGTTAGCTGACGACCGGCTGACGTACAAATGCTTCCAGTGCTTTCAGGAACGCGTCGTTGTGCTCGCGAATTCCGACTGTGACCCGTATGGAACCCAGTTCATCTGGCCAGGGCAGGGCTTGAATCATGATGTCGTGTGCAGCCAGGTGCGCGGCCAGCGCCTGTGCCGGGGCCGCTGAACGAGCGAGAACAAAGTTGGCTGCGG
>CAJXBY010000286.1 GCA_913051905.1 uncultured Gammaproteobacteria bacterium
GCTTGCTGGTGACGGATTTAACGAAGGCAACATAAGGTTCCTGGTAGCCCTCTTCTGCGAAACGGGCGGTCATCGAGTCGTTGTTCCAGTCACTCACATTGACGTCCCACAGATCAGGTAATTCGGCCAGTATCTCCACGATCTCACGACCGTCGCCGCTGCTAGTAATGCCTTTGTCTCCAAGCAGTTCATCTACAGCCAGCCGGACGGCCACTGCACAGGTCTCGCCGACTTCGTCACGCACCTCTTCAATACACTCGCGAAACAGCCGTACTCTATTTTCCACGCTACCGCCGTATTCATCGCTGCGGGTATTGATTCGAGGCGACAAAAACTCCAGAAACAGGGTGATGTCATGTCCTGCATACACGTAGACGATATCGAATCCGGCTTGTTTGGCGAGCCGTGCCGCGCGCCGGTGCCATTGTCGGAAATTGGCTATGTCGGCTTTGTTCATCGCCCGCGCGTGCACCGGATAAGGACCCTGTACGGGCGTACTGATCGGCGCCAGTGGAATCTCCCTGCCGATATGATTAGGTGAGTAGCTGCCGTTGTGGACCAACTCGCAGGCTGCCAGGGCACCATGCCGATGAACCAGTTCCGTCATCCGGGCATGGAACGGGATGTCCGCCTCACTCCAGAGCCTGACCTGGGCTCGCATGTCGGCGGTGTGATGAATGTCGCACTGCTCGGTACTTACTACCGCCCATCCGCCCTCAGCATTGACGCCTCGAATATGGGCCGCGACCGACGGATAGTTTCGTCCGGCGCCCGTGCAGTGGGGCACCTGGTAGAAGCGGTTACGGGCAGTTACGGGGCCGATTTTTACTGGTTCAAATAGAACCGCATAGGGGTTGGCGTTGTCTGTTTTCAAGCTTTCCTCCATCAACGGATTCGCATTCAAGGTACCCGGGAACCAGTATACGGCGTGTTGCCCTATGCGCGTGGTGCCCGAGCGAACGATGCAGCGATGACCGCAGCCAAGGACAGGCCCGTAAACGTCCACAGTGGCAGTACATAGTCTCCCGTCTGATCCCGCAGAATGCCAGAGACCAACGGTCCTGCTGCCTGCGCCAAAACCTGGATTGAAAGCGCGACACCGCGGATCGAACCAAAGCTTCTTCGGCCGAAGTAATCAGCCCACGCGATCGGCAAAACGGTCAGCACGCCGCCGATGCCGATTCCGAAAAACACCGCCGCAAGGTAAGCCTGCCAGGTCATCGTGACCCAGATCATGGTGACTGTACTCAATCCCAGCGCAACCGCGGCAACAGCCAGTGCGGTATGGATGCCGACCCTGCGAACAGCGAAGCCGAAAATAAGCCCCGAAACTGCCGAGGCCAAGGAAAAAACACCGATGACCGTGGCAGCGATGGTCGGCTCGAGCCCTCGTTCGATCAGGTGCGGTGCCTGATGGAGGGAGGCGCCAGCCTGCACCGGGTAGACCAGCAAGGTATACAACGACAATAGCCAGAACGTCGGCGTACGCAGCGCCTCGCTGCGGCTGAAAGTGGGTTCGGAACTGGCGCCTTCTATCAACGCGTCGCCCCCGATTTCGTCTAATCGAGACTTCGGGCCATCGGGCGTCAGACCCATGTCCTCCGGCCGGCGCACGACCAGAGCCCACACAGGGATGAAACCGATGATCAAGATGGTTACACCAATAGCCAACCAGCCTGCCCGCCAGCCATTGGCAACAATGGTCAATTGGGCGATCAGCGGCATCGCCATGAGTCCTGCCATTTGAACAAATGTCGTAATCGAGGTCGCCACCCCGCGGTCACGCTTGAACCAACTGTTCACCGCGCCATAGATCCCAAGGTCGAACGGACCGGCAAAGGTCATTCGGGCAACACAGAAGAGCAACACAAAGATCAGCAAGGACGAGGTAAGGGAGAGCGCCATGGCAGCAACTCCTGTCACCAGCACAGCCCCACATAACATTCTGCGGGCACCATAACGATCCTGAACGGGGCCCAGGACGGGAGACACCAGAGCAGCCAGAACCCCACCGATCGATACGGCTGCCGACATGGCCGTCCGTGACCAACCAAACTCGCCAGTCATGGGCTCGATGAAGATCGAAAGTGTTGCCACTGCCGGGCCTTGGCGCGCAAATCCCGCACAGCAAACGCAGGCGAGCACAACCCAACCGTAAAAAAACGGCAGCCTGGGCTGCAACCAGCGAGGCAAGCTGCTTGTGTTCATCGTTTGCCCTACCCTCTTCACCCCCGGACCCACCCGCTCTATTTGGCCTCGGTAGTCTTCGACTCCAGCCGGGCAATGTAGGTCGCACTAAAGATCACAATCCCCGCTCCAGCCCAGATCCAGATTTCCGGTTTTTCACCGAAGAATGCCAGCC
>CAJXBY010000287.1 GCA_913051905.1 uncultured Gammaproteobacteria bacterium
ATACCGAGCAGTGCCGCAAAGGCGCGCGGGTGGTTGGGACTGTAGATGGCAGCGTGTTGGCCGCGCTGATAACCTGCTGCAAGCATGGCCAACACCGTCCGATGAGAAAGCGCCTGGGCATCGGCATGACTGGTGGCCATCCCGTTTTCGTCAATTACAAAAGGGCGTTCCGGATGGATACGCGCACCGCGGTCAAAGAAGTCTATGGGCCGCATTGGGGATGAATGCTTTTCGCAGGTACGGGCTCAACGTTCAAATGACTTCAGATGGGGACTTTGCCGTGATGAGCACTATGAGAAGACATACTATCAGACTCGCCAACTGTAATAGTCCACGCCCACCAGCAAGATCATCCGCATGAGGCGACGGACCGGCTCCATGAATACCGCCCCGGCAAGCAAAGTAATGTTATGGGGTCTGTGGCAGTTGCATTCTGTATGCTGGTCTTTGCCTTTGATTGTACGCTTCTGATCAGTGGCGCTTCCTGCTGAACAAAAGATCTTTTTCTGACGATGAACATCCCTTTTAACAGCTATTCCGCCAGGGGGTTAAACTACTGGCCATCTTCTTCACCGAACCATCAGGCTTAAATCACCACTTTAAGAATACATGACCACCACTGCTGACCTCATCATTCAGGGCTTCAAAGAGCTCGGCCTCTCATCTCTGTTCTGCCTGCCGGGCGTACAGAACGATGATTTCTTCGACGCGCTCTATAACGAACAGGACAACGTCCGCCCGATCCAGGTACGCCACGAACAGGCCGCGGGCTACATGGCACTGGGAGCGGCGATGGCGACAGGCAAGCCGCAAGCCTATTGCGTCGTCCCGGGACCGGGTTTTCTGAATACGACTGCCGCACTGTCGACCGCCTATGCCGTCAATGCGCCCGTGCTGGCGCTCATCGGCCAGATACCGGCGCCGGCGATCGGGAAGGACTACGGGCTGCTGCATGAAATCCCCAACCAGGATGGCATCCTCGCAAGCCTGACCAAGGCCAACACCCGGATCCTCAATGCCAGTGAGGCTCACGGCAAGGTGCACGCTGTTCTGTCGGCGCTTGTCAACGGCCGTCCGCGACCGGTCGGCATCGAGTGCCCGATGAATGTCTGGGGTGCGGAAGTCGACGCGGGTCAGCCTCTGGCGCCGCTGACGGTACAACCCGTCGCCCCGGACCCTGTCCTGATCGAGCAGGCCGCGGTGCTGCTCGACCAAAGCCAACGGCCGCTGATCATCGTCGGTGGGGGTGCTCAGCATGCGAGTACCGAGGTCACAGAACTCGCACGAACTCTGCAGGCACCGGTGTCCGCCTTTCGTACCGGGCATGGCGTGCTCGACAGCCGTCATTACCTCAGCGTGACCTCACCACTCGGCAACGAGTTGTGGAAAGATTGTGACGTGGTGCTTGCGATCGGTACCCGGCTGCAGATGCACCAGATGGCCTGGGGCACCGATGATCGGCTCAAGATCATCCATATTGATATCGACGAGACCACTCTGGGCCGCCACACCAAACCCGCAGTCGGTATCGTCGCTGATGCCGGGCTTGCATGCCAGGCCCTGCTTGAGGCGCTGTCGACAGACAACCACAAACGTCCGAGCCGGGAAGTCGAGATGGTTCAACGCAAGGCCGAGATGGCGAAACGGCTGGCACCGCTCGAGCCACAGCTGTCGTACATCCGGGCGATCCGCAATGCGCTGCCTGAAGACGGAATCTTTGTCGACGAACTGACCCAGGTGGGCTACGTCAGCCGTTTTGCTTTTCCTGTCTATCAGCCCCGAACCTTTCTGACCAGCGGTTACCAGGGCACACTGGGTTGGGGTTATGCGAGTGCACTGGGCGCAAAAGTGGCGTGTCCAGACCGTGCCGTCGTCTCGATTGCCGGCGACGGCGGCTTCATGTTCAATGCCCAGGAGCTCGCGAGCGCTGTCCGACACAACATTCCAGTGGTAGCGGTGGTCTTCAGCGACGACGCCTACGGCAATGTTGCGCGAATCCAGCAGGAAAACTACGACGGGCGGACAATTGCCAGCGACCTGACGAACCCTTCCTTTTCAGCTCTGGCCCGGTCCTTTGGCGTGATGGCGCTTCAGGCCAGTGGACCTGACGAACTGGAGAGCGCAATCAAGGATGCATTGAACGCCAATGTGCCGGCCCTGATCGA
>CAJXBY010000288.1 GCA_913051905.1 uncultured Gammaproteobacteria bacterium
GCGGTGCCGATTACAGTTTCGAATGTATAGGCAACGTCGAAGTGATGCGCCAGGCACTGGAGTGCTGCCACAAAGGCTGGGGTGAGAGTGTCATTATCGGCGTAGCGCCAGCGGGGGCCGAGATCTCGACCCGCCCGTTCCAGTTGGTTACGGGTCGCGTGTGGCGCGGCACGGCTTTCGGTGGTGCGCGAGGACGAACCGATGTACCCAAGATCGTGGATTGGTACATGGACGGCAAGATCAACATTGACGATCTGATCACGCACACCATGCCGCTCGGCGACATCAACCAGGCATTTGACCTGATGCACGAAGGTCAGTCGATTCGCAGCGTGGTGATCTACTGACGACAGACCTCTCGCCAGAACGACCTTTGTAATGCTCCCCCAAGGGAGGGGTTGCCCGGCGGATGTCCGGAGCCCGGAGATAGAAGGTTATCTGCGGAGGGTCTTCTGTCAGTTCAGGGCCTGGGCCAATAACCGGCGGTAACGGGATACCCGGTCATCGTTCTTTCCGAGCGCCTGAAAGACCTGTAACAGGTTTTCCCGGGCGCTTGTTCTGATTTCGCTCTGTCCGGTTTTCACAAGTTGCAACAGATGCTCCATGGCAGCTTCGGTCTCACCTTGCTCGAAAAGAACGGCGCTCAGGTGAAGCCGGGTATCGTGGTCGTCAGGAGTGGACTCGAGTCGATCGAGGAGAGCATCCGGATCTTCGGTATTCAGGGCCGTAGTCCTGATATCGATCCGTGCCATCAGGCTTTTGTATGCCTCGTCCTGTTGGACGGGTGCTGAAACGCCTTTGAGCGTTGCCCGGGCCTCGTCAATCCTGTCTTCCGTATATTGGTATTCAGCCAGAGTCAACCTGAGCTTGTCGTAATCCGGATCGTCCACCAGCGCTTGTTCGAGGAGCGCTACGGCATCGCCTGTCTTATCCTGGTCGGCTAAATCTTTTGCGAGTTTCAGTACACCATCAGCTGGCCGGGGCAGATGCCGTTCGATAAAATCCCGGACGGCTCTTTCAGGCAGTACACCTACAAATTCATCGACCGCCTGGGCATCCTTGAACAGCTTTATGGTCGGAAGGCCGCGTACGCCATGTTGTGCGGCCAATTCCTGGTGTTGGTCGGTGTCGACTTTGGCGAGCTGAATCCTGCCGGCATATTCGTTTGCCAGTCCTGCCAGAATCGGCATCAGCATCTTGCATGGGTTACACCAATCGGCCCAGAAATCGACCAGTACAGGCATTTCCCTGGATTTTTCGAGAACCTCGTTAGGAAACGTGTCGGTGGTCACTTCCACTGCGGGCGTGTTTTGTGTCATCTGGGACTTTCTCTTAACATTCGGCAGAGCACGTTATTCTAGGCTCGCACATGGCGATGTTGAAAGTACGTGGATGGTCCTCCCGAAAAACAGGGTTCGGGGTAGTTCGCTTGTGTGCCATCGTGCTGTTTGCCTCTCTGATTAGCCCGGCTTTCGGTGGTCATTCACTGACGGACCTCGATGGAGAGACGGGCTCAATTGCCGATTATTTTGAGCCAGACCGATGGCTGGTGGTCGTGATTTGGTCACACAGCTGTCCGGTCTGTCGGCAGGAGATTCCAGGCTATATCGAACTATCTGAGAGACAAACTGCGGGGGACATCGCAGTCCTGGGTGTTTCAATGGATGGCCAGGAACAGATCGGAGATGCCTGGGGCTTCGTCGCTGAGTATGACGTCCCTTTCCCCAACCTGATTGGTGAGCCTGCGGTCGTCGCCGATTATTATCGAATGGTAACTGGCTACCCGTTCCAGGGCACGCCGAGCCTGATGCTGTTCGCGCCCGGTGGCATATTCAGAGCTGCCCAGGCCGGTGTGGTACCGGCGAACGCCATAGAGGCTTTTGTCTCAGCCCGCTCTGAGTAAAGAAATTTTAGGGTGGCCACCCCGAATCTTGAAACATGACTCAGCGCGGTTTTCTCTATGGGTCGAAAGGCTATGGCTTATTTCGCCAGCACCTGTGGAATCGGTCTGTGATGCCGACCCGGCACCGGACATTTGGTTAGGAAAATTGACCGCAATCAGTACAAGTGCTAGAACCGGGGATGAAGTAAGGCAGGAGCACACGATGCAGAAACAGCAATTGCAGTGTATCAACGGTGAGCGACTCTGGCAGAGCCTG